>NZ_JBIWPN010000001.1:0-19138 GCF_044768305.1 Kitasatospora sp. NPDC101155
TGGTCCACCAGCCGCCGGTAGCCGAGGTCCTGGTACACCACCAGCATGCTCGCGGTGGCGGCGGCGGCACACGGGGACTGGACGCTCGGATCCCGGCGGACGTGACGTCCGCCGGGCCCCGCCCTCTTCACCGGGAGCCTCAGCCCTCCAGGAACGCCTTGATCGCGCTCGCCAGCAGGTACGGGTCCTCCGCCCCGCACAGCTCGCGCGCCGAGTGCATGGACAGCGCCGCGATGCCGCAGTCCACCGTCTTGATGCCCAGCCGCGCCGCCGTGATCGGGCCGATGGTCGTCCCGCAGGGCATGGCGTTGTTGGACACGAAGGTCTGCCACGGCACGCCGGCCTTCTCGCAGGCGGCCGCGAACACCGCCCGGCCGACGCCGTCGGTCGCGTAGCGGTTGTTGACGTTGACCTTGAGGATCGGCCCGCCGTTCGGCATCGGGTGGTGGCCCGGGTCGTGCCGCTCGGTGTAGTTCGGGTGGACGGCGTGGCCCATGTCCGAGGAGAGGCAGACGGTGCCGGCCAGCGCCCGGGCGCGGTCCTCCGGGTTGCCGCCACGGGCGTGGATCGTCCGGTCGATCACGTTGCCGAGCAGCGGGCTCTGGGCGCCGGTGTCGGACTCGCTGCCGGTCTCCTCGTGGTCGAAGGCGGCCAGTACCGGGATGTACGGCAGCTCGACGGTGCCCTCGGCGGCCGCGGTGGCGACGGCGGCGAGCGCGGCGGTGGCCGCGTGCACCGACAGCAGGTTGTCCAGCCGCGGGGCGGCCAGCAGCTCCCGGTCGCGGCCCAGGTAGGAGGCGGGCTGGACGTCGTGGGTCATGAGGTCCCAGCCGACCACGTCCTCGACGGCCAGGCCGGCCCGCTCGGCGACGTAGCCGATCAGCGAGCCCTCGTCCACCGGGCCGAGGCCCCAGATCGGGGTGACGTGGCGCTGCCGGTCGAGCTTCATGCCGTCGTTGACCTGGCGGTCCAGGTGGATGGCGAGCTGGGGGACACGCAGCAGCGGCTCGTCCAGCTGGACGAGCCGCGCGCTGCCGTCCTTGAGCGCGAGTCTGCCGGACAGGCCGAGGTCACGGTCGAGCCAGGTGTTCAGCGGCACCCCGCCGTAGATCTCCACCGCGACCTGCCGCCAGCCCGCCGAGCCGGTGTCCGGCAGCGGCTTGACGCGCAGGTTCGGCGAGTCGGTGTGGGTGCCGACGATGCGGAACGGCGTCTCCGGGCCGGCCCCTTCCGGCAGGTACCAGGCGATCAGCGCGCCGGCGCGGATCAGGAAGCGCCCCCCGGCCGCCCCGTCCCAGGCGTCCGTCTCGGCGACCTGACGGAACCCCGCCTTCTCCAGGCGCTCGGCGGCGCTCGCGACCGCGTGGTACGGGGACGGCGAAGTGCCGAGGAACGCGATCAGATCGTCGGTGTGCGTCCGGTCGAAGAATGCCTGTCGGGCGGCGGTCGACATACTGCTCCTGGGTCGAGGGAGGGCCGAAGCCGGATGGGGAGTCGGCTTCGCACCTTGAGCATATGCCCGTACACGGACATGGCATTCGGAAGCTCATCCGGGCGGAAAACCCGGACACATCCGGGGTCCGCACGCGCCCAACTCCCCACCGTCCGGGGCTCTGCGGAGCACCCGGACAACACCGAAGGGCCCGGTGGCAGCCGGGCCCTTCGGTGTGAGGGTTTCGTCAGGCGGTCAGAAGGGGGTGCGGCCTAGAAGGCCTCCTCCGCCAGCTCCATGATCTCGTTGTCGATGCCCTCGGCGATCGCCCGCTGCGGAGCGACGGTCGGAAGGATGTTCTTGGCGAAGAAGCGGGCCGCCGCGACCTTGCCCTGGTAGAACGGCACGTCCTTCTCGGAGGCGCCGGCCTCCAGCTTGGCCAGGGCCACCGCGGCCTGACGCAGCAGCAGCCAGCCGACCACGACGTCGCCGGAGACCATCAGCAGGCGGGTGGTGTTGAGGCCCACCTTGTACATGTTCTTGACGTCCTGCTCGACCGAGGAGAGGTCGGCGAGCAGCTTGCCGATGATGGCCTCCAGGTCACCGGCGGCCGTGGCGAGCAGCTTGCGCTCGGCGGCCAGGGCGTCGCCGCCCTCCTCCGAGCCGAGGAACTTCTGGATCTGCTCGTTCAGGGCGGTCAGCGCCTGGCCGCCGTCCTTGACGATCTTGCGGAAGAAGAAGTCCTGGCCCTGGATCGCCGTGGTGCCCTCGTACAGGGTGTCGATCTTGGCGTCGCGGATGTACTGCTCGATCGGGTACTCCTGCAGGTAGCCGGAGCCACCGAAGGTCTGCAGGGACTGGGCGAGCTGCTCGTAGGACTTCTCCGAGCCGTAGCCCTTGACGATCGGCAGGAGCAGGTCGTTGAGGCGCTCGGCGGCCTCGTCGCGCTCGCCGCGCAGCTTCGCGGCCATCATGTCGTCCTGGGTGGACGCGGTGAACAGGACCAGCGCGCGCATGCCCTCGGCGTAGGCCTTCTGGGTCAGCAGCGAGCGGCGCACGTCCGGGTGGTGGGTGATGGTGACGCGCGGGGCGGTCTTGTCCAGGAACTGCGAGATGTCGGCGCCCTGCACGCGCTCCTTGGCGTACTCCAGGGCGTTCAGGTAGCCGGTGGAGAGGGTGGCGATGGCCTTCGTGCCGACCATCATGCGGGCGAACTCGATGATCTTGAACATCTGGCGGATGCCGTCGACCTTCTCGCCGAGCAGCCAGCCCTTGGCCGGGTGCTTGGCACCGAAGGTCATCTCGCAGGTGTTCGAGGCCTTGAGGCCCATCTTGTGCTCGACGTTGGTGGCGTAGACGCCGTTGCGCTCGCCGAGCTCGCCGGTCTCCCAGTCGAAGTCGAACTTGGGGACGATGAACAGGCCCAGGCCCTTGGTGCCCGGCTTACCGCCCTCGGGGCGGGCCAGCACCATGTGGATGATGTTCTCGGACATGTCGTGCTCGCCCGAGGTGATGAAGCGCTTCACACCCTCGATGTGCCAGGAGCCGTCCTCCTGCTTGATCGCCTTGGTGCGGCCGGCGCCCACGTCGGAGCCCGCGTCGGGCTCGGTGAGGACCATGGTGGAGCCCCACAGGCGGTCGGTCATCCGCTTGGCGACCTCGAGCTGCTCCTCGGTGCCCTCCTCGGCGATGACGCCGGCGAAGGCCGGGCCGGAGGAGTACATCCAGATGGCCGGGTTGGAGCCCAGGATCTGCTCGGCAAAGGCCCAGATCAGCGAGTTCGGGGTGACCTGGCCACCGATCGACTCCGGGATGCCCAGGCGCCACCACTCGGCGTCCATGAAGGTCTGGTAGCTCTTCTTGAACGTGGCCGGGATCGGCGCGGTGTTGGTCTCCGGGTCGAAGACCGGCGGGTTGCGGTCGGCGTCGACGAAGGACGCGGCGAGGTCGTTCTCGGCGAGGCGCGAGATCTCGCTCAGGATGTTCTTCGCGGTCTCGACGTCCATGTCGGCGAACGGTCCGGTGCCGTACACCTGGTCGCGACCGAACACCTCGAAGAGGTTGAACTCCACGTCCCGCAGGTTGGACTTGTAGTGACCCATGGCCTGTTTTCTCCGGTTCGTCGCTTCCGGGTGACCGCCTCGTTTCGGGCGCCCCGTACCCACCAGTAGGCATCATGATGCTACCCAGCGGTAACTTGGGCAAGCCCCTGGGGATGAATCACCTATGAACGTGGTCACGTCCCACAAGCCGGGACGACCACTCCTTGTCAGGATCGGCGCCAGCGCGGGCGGGTGCGCTCCCGCTAGCCTGTCCGTGTGTACGGATATGACCAGAACGCATACCCGGGTGACCCCTACCAGCAGCAGGCGGGTCCGCAGCCGGGCATGAGCGGCATGCCCGGACCCGACGCGTACGGCGCGCAGGGGCAGGCGTCCCAGCAGTCGCTGTACCCCGAACCCTCCCCGCCGTCGCTGGCGGACGCCGTCCGGGCCTTCACCACCGGCTCGATGGCGGTCGAGGACTTCCAGGCGATCTTCATCACCTCGAAGGTGCACTGCCCGCGCGGCGACCGCCCCGGCTTCCTCGCGCTGCACAACACCCCGACGCCGGTGATCCCGATGTTCAGCTCGCTCAAGGAGCTGCGCCGCTACGCAGGCAAGGACTCCAAGCACTTCACCGTCACCGGCGCCGAGGTCCTGGACCTGCTGCCGACCGGCTACGGCTTCGCGCTGGACATGGAGGGCGAGCACCGGATGGTGTTCGACGCCAAGGCGGTCGAGCAGATGGTCGACTTCACCATGCGCCGGATGTACGGCTGACGACCGCTCCACGGCCGTCGGCCACCGCCTCGCGGGCGGCCGAGCCGCCCCACGCGGTGCGCGACGCGCGGCGCTGACCCATCCTGGAGAGGAGCAGGTTTCCCGTCACTACATAGTTCAATTTTCAACTTGCTTGTTGTTGAGCATTGAACTATCCTCGTGGACGTAGGCCAGAGACCCCCCGAAGGAGGCCGACATGCCCGCCGTGACCGTCGACAACCCGCTGACCCTTCCGCGTGTCACCACGCCGGACCCGGCCGTCGCGAGCGCCCGGTCCGTCCGCACCGTGGCCACCGCGCCCGAGGGCTACGAGGGCGAGGGCTTCCCCGTCCGCCGCGCCTTCGCCAAGATCAACACCAAGTACCTCGACCCGTTCATCATGATGGACCAGATGGGCGAGGTGGACTACGCGGCCGGCGAGCCCAAGGGCACCCCCTGGCACCCGCACCGGGGCTTCGAGACGGTCACCTACATCATCGACGGCACCTTCATCCACCAGGACTCGCACGGCGGCGGCGGCACCATCACCGACGGCGACACCCAGTGGATGACGGCCGGCTCCGGTCTGCTGCACATCGAGACCCCGCCGGAGTCGCTGGTGATGTCCGGCGGCCTCTTCCACGGCCTCCAGCTGTGGGTCAACCTGCCCGCCTCGGACAAGATGATCGCCCCGAAGTACCAGGACATCCGCGGCGGCAGCGTCAAGCTGCTCAGCACCGAGGACGGCGGTGCGCTGCTGCGGGTGATCGCCGGCGAGATCGACGGCCACCAGGGCCCGGGCGCCACCCACACCCCGATCACGATGATCCACGCGTCGGTCAGCCCCGGCGCCCAGGTCACCCTGCCCTGGCGCTCGGACTTCAACGCCCTCGCCTACGGCCTGGCCGGCACCGGCTCGGCCGGCCAGGAGCGCCGCCCGTTCCACATGGGACAGGCCGTGGTCTTCGGCGACGGCGACTCGATCACCATCCGCGCCGACGAGAGCCAGGACTCGCGCAGCGCCAACTTCGAGGTCGTCCTCCTCGGCGGCCTGCCGATCCGCGAACCCGTCGCCTGGTACGGCCCGTTCGTGATGAACAGCCACCGCGAACTCCAGCAGGCCATGGAGGACTTCCAGGCCGGCCGCCTGGGCAGCATCCCGGCCGGCACCAACCTGGGACGCTGACCCCACGACGCAGGGGCCCGGACCGGTACGACCGGTCCGGGCCCTAATTCGTCCACCCGCACCCGTACGGCCTTCTCCAGCGGTGCGCCGCGCCTGGGCGCCCGGTTGCTCACCTACCAGCCCGACGACCTGCAGCTGGTGACCAACGAGTCGCTGGAGGACACCGGCGAGGTCCTCTCCCGCATGATCGACGCGTTCGTCACCCGGACCTCCGAGGCCACCGCCGACCTCCGGGCGATCGCCGGCCGGGATCGGATGCCGGTGGTGAACGCCATGAGCACCGAGGAGCACCCCACCCAGGCGCTCACCGATCTCACTGTCCTGCAGCGGCACTTCGGGCGGATCGAGGGTCTGCGGGTGCTCTACCTGGGCGAGGGCAACAACACCGCTACCGCGCTCTCCCTCGCGCTCAGCCGCTTCCCCGACACCGAGCTCCACCTGCGCACCCCCGCCGGCTACGGGCTCCCGACGGACTACCTGGACCGGGCCGGCGAACTCGCCGCCGGAAACGGTGCGTTGGTCACCGAGCGGCACGACCCGGCCCACCTGCCCGACCGGGTCGACGTCTCTACACCACCCGCTGGCAGACCACCGGCACCAGCAAGCCCGACCCGAACTGGCGGGAGGTCTTCGCGCCCTTCCAGGTCAACGCCGAGCTGATGGCCCGCTACCCGTCGGCGGTCTTCATGCACGACCTGCCCGCCCACCGCGGCGAGGAGGTCACCGCCGATGTGCTCGACGGCCCGTCCAGCATCGCGTTCTGGCAGGCCGGTCACAAGCTGCACAGCGCCATGGCGGTGCTCGAGTGGTGCCTGCGCGGTCGGGGCGAGCCGGCCGGCCGGGTGTGAGCGTCGCCGCCCCGGTCGCCGGTCAGGTCACCGCAGCCGGGGTGTCACGGCGGCGGAGCCGTGCGCACCGCGGGCGGCCAGCCTGCGGGCGACCCCGTCCGCGAGCAGCAGCAAGGCGGCGGTCACCAGCGCGGCCATGTGTTCGTAACCCGCCAACTCCGGGTCCACCGCCGTGATCGCGGCCGTCAGCAGCACCACGCCCAGCGCGGTCCAGCGCGCCCCGAACCGCCAGGCGACCAGCAGGCCCAGCCCGATCACGGCCGCCGACGGCCCGGTGTCCCGGACCTGGGCGAATGCGGCGGGCAGGTGGAGCAGGTGGCCGGGCGGCCGGGACACCCCGAAGCGCGCGTAGCAGGTGCCCACCAGCGAGCAGGTGTACCCGACGGCGAGCGTGCGCCACGGGCCGAGGGTCAGCTCGGCGATCGCGAAGACCACGAACACCTGGGCCAGCGCCCCCCAGACCGGCAGGCCCAGGGCCGGCACGAATATCGAGACCGGGAAGCGCAGTAGCGCGACGTCCCACGGCTCGGTGGCCCGGACCACGCCTATCCGGGAGACGAAGGCCGCCCCGCTCGGGAACTCGTCGACCGCCGCGAACAGCAGCACCAGGCAGCTGGAGACCACGGTGAGGGTCAGTGCGGCGGCGCCCCTGGCCCGCAGCCGGGCGCGCGCCCGGCGGTAGAGCAGGCCCCACTCGCTCTCGGCCGCGCACCGGATGCCGGGATTGTTCACGACGGTCCTCCAGTCCCGGTCAGGAGTCGATGGTGGCCGCACACCGGTCCGCGGCACCGGCGTGCGGCCGGCCGTCGGAGCCCGAGGTGCACGGCCGCAGCAGCGCGAAGTAGGCCAGCGCCGGTCCGGACTGCCGGATGACGTGCAGGCCGACGGCGTTGGCGTGCCGGGCCAGGGTCGCCGGGCGGATCTGGTGGCGGTCGAAGAACTCGCCGACGACCAGGCGACCGGTCGGCTTGAGGACCCGGCGCAGCTCGCTCAGGGCGGCGGGGACGTCCGGGATCTCGCCCAGCGCGGTGACCAGGTAGGCGGCGTCGAACGTGGCGTCGTCGAAGGGGAGTTCGCGCGCGTCGGCCAGGGCGGGGACGATGGTGTCGAGGCCGGATCCGGCGGCCCGGCGCATCACGTGGTCGAGCATCTCCTGCTGGATGTCGACGATGTCCAGCCGGCCGTCGGCGCCGAGCCGGGGCGCCACCTGGAGCGACTGCAGCCCAGTGCCGGGACCGATCTCCAGCATCCGCTCGCCCGGCAGCGGCTGGAGCTGCTCGGCCAGCCGCTCCCAGGACAGGAACGGCAGTGGCAGGTCGAGCAGTCGGTGCTGCGCGTAGGGGTACGGCGCGGAGTCGGTCACCCACCAGGCGGTGGCCGCGGCCGTGACCGAGGCGCCCGCAAGGGCCCAGATGCCGGCCTTGCCGAACGGGACGCGCAGGGGTGAGGAGGGGTGGCGCATGGTTCTTCTCCAACGTTGGTCGTCGGCGTGGGGCGGTGGTGCCCGCTCAGTGGATGTGGATGCCGCCGTTGGAGGCGGCCACGGTGAGGGAGGCCGACGCGCCGTCGGAGTTCGGCAGGTCGATCTGCGGCGCGGAGCTGCGGCTGTGGGCGTCGATCCGGTAGCCGGTGCTCGAGGGCACCGCGAGGTCGACCGTGCCGTCGCCGGTCGTCATGGTGCACCGTCGGACGGTGCGGCTTGAGGTATTGATCGTTCCACTCCTCGTTCTCGGGAAGGCCGATGGCCTTCACCGGTGGTTCGCGGTGGCACTGCGGGGCGGCGCACCTGCGCCGCCCCGCACCGACCATCTGCCCTCCAGCCAACAGCAGTTCGGCCGGGCCGGACACGTGGCCAGCCCACCGAACCGGGGTAGGGATAACCCACCTGTCAGTCCCAGCCGTTGTTGTCGGGCGGGGCGGTGGCGCCGGTGGTGTCGCCCGGGGCGGCAGCGGCCCGCGGCTTCCTCGACCGCTGCCCGGAGCCGGACCGGCTGCCCGGGTGGCTGACCGAGCAGGACATCGCCGTCTACGCCGAGGCGCTGGCCGCGACCGGCTTCACCGGCGGCCTCAACTGGTACCGGAACCTGCACCGCAACTGGGAAGTCACCGCCGCACTGGCCGACTTCGCCTCCTCGCTGGACTCACCCCGGCATCCGTGATCCCCCCGGCACCCCGTTTCGGAAGGAAACCCTCATGACCACGTCCATGGAACCGGCCCCCGAGGTCCAGCAGCTCGCCCAGTGGCTGACCGAACGGGCCGCCTACTACCTGGAGATCCCGGCCGAACAGATCAAGTCCGACGTCAAGCTGGTCGAGTACGGCCTGGAGTCGGCAGCCCGGGCGAAGATCGTCGTCGACCCCTCGCTGGTCGCCGGCTGATCGTCCGAACGACGGTGGCGTCCCCGGGATCTCCCGGGGACGCCACCGTCGTTCGCGGCACGGGCGTGCTCAGTGGACCGTGATGTCGCCGCGTGTGGTCTTCACCACCACGCTGTGCGGCGCGTCCGTAGCGGTGTTCGGCAGCGAGACGCTCGGCGACGACCAGGAGCTCTGCGCGTCGACGTGGTAGGTGGCGTCGTGAGGCACCTTGAGGTCGACCCCGCCGTAGCCCGTGGTGACCTTCAGGGAGGCGGGTGCCGCCGTGAAGGAGGCGCTGACCGCGCCGTCGGTGGTGACCTCGGCGTTCGGGGCGCTGCTGTCGGCGAGGGTCACCGCGCCGTACGTGCTCCGCACGGTCAGCGGGCCGGACGACTGGTCCACCTCGACCCCGCCCGGCCCGGTGGTCAGATCCAGCCGGCCGGTCAGGCCCTTCACCCGAATCCCGGCGTCCCCGGTGCTCACCTGCGCGGCCAGGCCGGCCGGCACCGTGATCTGCAGGTGCTCCGAGCAGTCGTCGGAGCAGCCGGCGGTGACCGTGACGTCCGACCCGGACCGGGTGACGGAGACCTGCGGGACATGGCCCGCGTAGCTGCCGCTCATGGCCACCGCGACCTGCGAGGAGCCGTCCTGACTGAGCGTCACGTCGAGTCCGTCGGTCTGGACCGTCACCTGGCCGGCGCCGGCCGCGTCCTGCTGCCAGTTGCCGCTGTACGGGTGGTGCGCCGGAAGCAAGGCGACCACACCCCAACTGGCCACGGCGACGACCGTGACGAGGACGGCCAGCCCTACGAGGAGGAATCCGCGGCGCATCCTCGGTGTGGTACTGATCTCAAGCTCCCAGGTAGCGCAGAACGGCGAGCACGCGGCGGTGGTCTCCCGCCTCCTGCTGCAGATCGAATTTCACGAAGATGCTGCGGATGTACTTCTCCACCGCCGCCGTACCGATCACCAGATCGGCCGCGATCCCGGCGTTGGAACGGCCCCCCGCCATGGCCGTGAGGACCTCCCGTTCGCGCGGCGTCAGGGTGGACAGCGGATCCCGCTGCCGACTGCCGGCCAGCAACTGCTTGACCACCTCCGGGTCGAGGACCGTCTCGCCCGCGGCGACCCGGCGCAGCGCGTCCACGAACTCCTCGGCGTCCGATACCCGGTCCTTGAGCAGGTAACCGACCCCGTTGTCATTGGTGTTGACCAGGTCGATGGCGTAGCGCTCCTCGACGTAGTGGGAGAGCACCAGGACGCCGGTCTCCGGCCAGCGGGCGCGTACCGCCAGTGCGGCGCGCAGGCCCTCGTCCAGGAAGGTGGGCGGCATCCGGACGTCCGTCACACAGGCGTCCGGCCGGTGTTCGGCCACCGCGCGCAGGAGTTGCTCCCCGTCGCCGACCGCGGCGACCACCTCGATCCCCTGTTCGCTGAGCAGCAGTTCGATGCCCTGGCGCAGTAGCGCGGAGTCCTCGGCCAGCACTACCCGCATGGCAATTCCACCTCGATCACGGTCGGTCCACCCACCGGACTGCTGAGCCGGAACCGCCCGTCCACCCCGGACACCCGGTCCGCCAGACCAGTCAGACCCGTGCCGGCCGCAAGGTCGGCTCCGCCACGCCCGTCATCGCCAACCTTAATGTCCAATCGGGCGCCCTCCCGCCGGATCTCCACCCAAGCGCGGGTCGCATGAGCATGTTTGGCCACATTGGTGAGCGCCTCGGTCACCGTGAAGTAGGCGACCGCCTCGACGGTGGAGGAGGGGCGCGGCTCCACCAGGACGTCAAGGCGCACCGGCACCGGAGCCAGCGCGGCGACGGCGGAGAGCGACGCCTCCAGGCCGCGGTCGGTCAGCACCGGCGGGTGCAGGCCACGGGCCAGGTTGCGCAACTCGGCGATGGTGCTGAGGGTTTCCCGCCGGACGTCCTCGACCATCTTGTTGGTCTCGTGGTCACCGGACTTCTTCAACCGCGAGCTGACCCGGCCCAGGGTGATCGACATCGCCACCAGCCGTTGCTGGGCACCGTCGTGCAGGTCCCGCTCGATCCGTTTGCGCTCCGCCTCGGCGGCGTCCACCACCCGGGCTCGACTCTCCGTCAGATCGATGACCCGCTGCTCCAGTTCCATGCCGCGGGGCCGGGAGAGCAGTGCGACGGCCAGCGCGGTGTCCAGCGCCAGCAGGAGTTTGACGATCAGCGGGGAGAGGACCGTGCCGACCAGCAGCGCCACCGCCGCGACCAGCAGCGCCCGGGGCAGGGAATCCACCAAGAACGGCCCGAGCTGGGCCTGCCCGCCGGGCAGGCCCCGGTAGTAGGCCGGAAGCAGCACCAGGGTCAGCGGCACGGCCCAGATCAGCGCCACCCCGACCACGGTCACCACCGCCACCGGCATCAGCAGTACGAAGTAGCCGATCAGCCGCCAGGTGCAGAGGTTGTGGACGAGCGACTGCAGCGACTTTGCCAACCGCCACGAACAGACCGGCGCCGGCAGCTCGTCGAGCTCCAGCCCGCAGGTCACGGCGAACCGGGCGCGCTCGACGGCGGCCAGCCGGAACAGCGCCCACCCCGCCGCCACCGTGACCGGCAGGCCCACCAGGCCGGCCGGCGCCAGGCAGACGGCGACGAGCAGCACGACCAGCACGACCAGTCCCGCCAGCGCCACCAGACCGTCAAGTACCAGGTGGATCGAGGCCCGCCACAGCACGGGGGAGGCCAGCGCGCGCAGCGGATTGCCCGGCACCACCTCGCGGGGTGACCGAGCGTCCGTCCGGGCTCTGCCGGTGGCACGGCCGGCGATGTACTCGGTCAACTGCTTCAGACCCGCTCTCGTGGGCAGTGCGGGCGGCGACCAGGTCACCGTCCGCACCTCGATTCGACAAGGGGACGGTACCCAACCCGACCACCCGTCGGCAGCGAGGAGAGCCCACTGGCGGGGGTAGGGTTTACCCCCCGTCCGGCCGGTGGGTTCACGCTGCCGACCCGGCGCCGCCCGGTGCGACATCGTGGGGAAATGACCGATCGACACTCGAGCGCCGCCGGCCGCCCCTGCCCGGCCGGCAGGACCGACGACATCGAGCAGTTCCTCGTGCACTACGGGGACACCATCGACGACCGGGTCGCCGAGATCGTCGAAGAGATCGTCGAAGAGGTCGTCGAAGAGGTCCTCGGCGAGCCGCTGAGGCGGTACCGGCGCGACGTTGTGCTGCCGGTCACCGTCGCGCTGCTGGCGGCCGCGGCCGTCTCGCCGGCGCTCATGTGGTGGAGCCCGTGGACAGTCCCCCTGGTGTGGGCCGCCACCTCCGTCATCTGCGTGTCGCTGTCACGGACCGCCCGGATCCCGCGCCGCTCGTAACGGGCCGCGACCGAGTGCTCGGTCACGACCGCGCGCCTTCCGGTTCGAGGCGGGACAACCGACTGATGCAGTAGACGATCAGCAGGTTGATCTTGCCGACACGGCAGTCCTGCAGCAGCTTCTCGGAGTCGGGACGCTCCGCCCCGGTGAACGCCGAGATGCCGAGGTCCTCGTAGTAGGTGATACCGGGAGATCGAGCGAGAGTCCGGTCCGGGCGCGGGGAGCCATCGAGGACATCGCTGCGAGGCCGGCGAATTGACCCACTGTTGTCGCCCGGCCTCGCGGTCGTTCTCGACCTCCCGCGGCAGAGCGAAGATGCTTCGTCCTCCTGCCGCTTCGTCTCCACCCGTAGGCCCGGCTACAGCAGTGCGTAGACCGCCGAGGCGTCGTCGTGGGTCTTGCCGCGCGGCCAGCGCTCGCAGGTGGCGTCCGCCCGCTCCACCTCGCGGACCTGGGCGATCAGCTCACCCGGGCCGGACTCCGCGAGCAGCCGCAGCACATCGCCCCAACTGCCGAGCCCGAAGCGCTCGGTGTAGCGCGAGGCGCCGTCGGTGAGCGCGGCCAGCGCGTGCAGCCGGTCCAGCCGGACGAAGCCGGTCTCGGCGTGCTCGGCCGCACGCGGGCTGGCGGCCGCGATCCACGGCCCGCTGCCCCGGTTGCGGGCGGCGCGCACGGCCAGCACGTACTCCAGGTGCAGCGCGGTCCGCTCGGCCGAGCCCGGGACGGTCGCCCAGACCTGGCGGCGCAGCCCCTCCCCGCCGGGGAAGCGCTGGTTGTCCCCGATCACCTTCGGCGGGCCGTCCTTGAACTCCAGGACCAGCAGCGAGTCGCCGAGCACCAGGTACTCCAGCGACTCGCCGTGCCGCCGGGCCGCGACCACCATCGCGGCGGGCGTGTTGGAGTGGGCGAGGTCGCAGCGGCCGCCGTGCAGCGCGGCCGTCTCCACGATGGCATCGGCCAGGCACTCGGCGATCGAGCGGTCCACGCGGTCGGTGAGCCGGGCGAGCAGGTGCACCCCCAGCCGGCGGACGTACCAGGCCGTTCCGTGCCGGCACCCGGACTCCAGACCGGCCGGCGAACTCGCGCCGTCCAGCAGGACCAGCGCCTCCGGCGAGGCCGCCGCGAAGTCCTCGCTCTCCCGGTCGGGCCGTCGTGCTTCCCCTGCGAGCTGTAGCTGCATCCCGACAGTGTGGCCGCCGCCCCCGGCCCGCGCCCAGACCCGTGCGTCGGTGTGACGCGGGCCGGGGCCCGTTGTCCGGTGGCATCGAGGGCGATTCAGCCATACCGTCGGATAACGACCGGACAATTCGGCCGATCAGGGCTGGTCGGGTTTAGGACCACCTTCGGGTGTCCGACCGACCCGGGACTGACGAGGAGCGGAAGATGTTCTGGCAGTTCATCGTGTTGCTGGCCGCCGCGCTCGGCTTTCCGACCGCTGCGCTGTTCTTCCTGATCGGCGGTCCGCGCTTCCCGGACGAGAAGCGGGAGCGGAAGGCCTAGTCAGGAGGCCCGCCAGGCCGGGTCGCGGCCGAGCAGCGCCAGGGCGCGGTCGAACCGGCCGGCGCCGCCGCCGGGTTCGAGGCCCGGGCGGAAGGCCCGGCCGGGCGCCCGGGCTTCCGGCGTGTTCGGGACCGCCTCGGTCACCGCCGAGAGGGCGTCGGCCAGGGCGTCGTCGCCGTCCACCGCCGCGACCAGGGCGTCCGGGCTGCCGAGCGCGGCGGCGACGTCCCAGCCGTGCACCAGGGTGTCGAGCAGGTGGAAGCCCACCGCCTGGGCGAGCGGGAACGGGCCGCTGTCGCGGATCTCGGGCAGCCAGAGCGCCCGCTCGACGGCGGCCGCCTCCCGGAAGGCGGCGGTGAGTTCGGTGCCGGTCCGGCGGAAGACGCCCGCCGGGTCCGCGTCGACCGGGGCGTCCGCGAACAGCGCGAGGTCCGGCCCGGCGCCGCGGGCGGCCGCGGCGAAGCCCTGGTGCTGGCCGGCGCAGTGCTCCAGCAGTCGGCGCAGTGTCCAGCCGGCACAGGGGGTGGGAAGGTCCAGCTGGTCCGCCCGTACGGTGTCCACCACCTCGGCGGCCAACTCCATGGCCCGTGCGTGCAGTTCGACGATCTTCATGCGGCAGTTACCCCCAGTCCCGCGGAAATGAATCCGATCACCTGATCAACGACGGTCGGTTCCCCGATAATCCGCCGGCGGCCGAGCCCCCGGGTCACCACCAGGTCGAGCCGCTCCCGGTACGCCCGCTGCAGCCGGCGCGCCTGGACCGGCGGGACGCCGTTGAGTCCAACGCCCCTCAATCCAACACCCCTCAATCCAACGCCCCTTCCAGCGCGGCAGCTTGGGCGAGCAGCCGCTCGTCGCCACCCGCCGCGCCGACCACCTGCAGGCCGAGCGGCAGCCCGGCCGCGGTCCGGCCGGCCGGCAGGCTCAGCGCGGGCAGCCCGAGGAAGCTCCACGGCAGCGACATCACCGCGTCCCCGGTGCTGTGCAGGCCCTCCGGCGCACCTCCGGTCGCCGAGGGCGCCAGCCACAGGTCCACCCCGGCTTCGGCGGTCGCCGCCGCCACCCGCTCGCGCAGCCGCTCCCGGAAGTCCAGCGCGGCGGCCCGGTCCTCGGCCGCCACGCCCTGGCCGACCCGGATGCTCGCCACCGTCTCCGGCCGGTACAGACCGCCGAACCGGGCGAACCAGTCGGCGTGACTGCGGGCCAGCTCGAAACGGTTCACGGTCTGCAACTGCCGGACGATCTCGGCGAAGTCGGTGAACAACGGCACCCGGCGCACCGTCGCACCGGCCCGCTCCAGCCGTTCCACCCGCTCCTCGAAGACGCGCAGCGCGGCCGGTTCGGCCCGCTCCAGGTACGGGCCGTCCGGCACGCCGAGCACGGGCGTGTCCGGCACCGGGCCGGTCCGCCAGTCGTCACAGAGCAGCGAGGCCGCCAGCGCCGCACCCGCCAGATCGGCGGTGAACACCCCCAGGGTGTCGAAGCTCGGCGCATTCGGGATCACGCCCGTGATCGGGATCCGCCCGTACGTCGGCCGGAACCCCACCACCCCGCAGTACGCGGCCGGGCGGATCACCGAACCGACCGTCTGGGTGCCGATCGCCAACGGCACCAGCCCCGCCGCGACCGCCGCCGCCGAACCGCTGCTGGAACCGCCCGGGGTGTGCCCCGGATGGTGCGGATTGCGGGTCGGGCCCGGGGCGCTGGCCGCGAACTCGGCGGTCACCGTCTTGCCCGCGACCATCGCCCCCGCCGCCAGCAGCCGGTCCACCACCACGGCCTGCGGGCCCGCCAACACCCCCGGCGGCAGGGCGGATCCACCGTGCGTGGACAGCCCGTCCACGTGCACGATGTCCTTGACCCCCACCGGCACCCCGTACAGCGGCGGCCGCCCGGCCGGCTCCGGGTACCGCGCGGCCAACTCCCGTGCCCGCGCCCGAAGTCGGTCGTGCCGCCCGGCTTCCGACACGAAGGCGTGGATCAGCGGATCCACCCGCTCGACCAGCGCGCAGAAACGGTCCACGTACTCGGGCAGGCCCGGCGCACCGGCTCGCAGCTCGGCGGCCGCACGGGTCAACGGCCGCGGCCGGACGAGAGATTGCTCCATGCCGAGCACGGTAGCGCCGATCACGACGGCGCCGGCCTCAGCGGCTTCACCGGCCCGCCGGCCTCAGAGGTGCTCGGCCGCCAGGTAGGGCTGTTCGCGCAGGAAGTACGCCCCGCAGGTGTGGCAGCACAGTTCGGGGGTCCGCCCCCAGTCCACCGCCTCCCGCACCGGCGCCCCCGGGTCGAGCTCGCGGCCGCACATCGCCACGCTCTGCGCACCCCGGACCATGTGCCACAGCCGCACCCCGCCGGCCTCACCGTCGGCGCCGTACTCGGCTCGCATCTGGTGCATCATGCACCCCATCGTCCGACCGCCTCCGGAGCCCGGCAACCGGGGGCCCGCGTCCCTCGCGGGATGAACCCGAGGGGGCGGACAACCGTTCGCGCCCCTCGGTGGTCTTCCCCCGGAGAGCGCACACCCGACCCGACCGCTGGAGCCATCGATGCGACCCGCCCGCCTTCCCGCCGCCTGCACCCTCCTCGTGCTCACCGCGGGCCCGGTCGCCCTCGGTACGGTCCCCGCCCTCGCCGCCGACTCCTCGCCCACGTCGGCGCCGTCGGCAACCTCGGCGACGCCGTCACTGACGCCCTCGGTGACGCCGTCCGCCCCGACCCCGAGTGCCACGACCGGCCCCACGGACGCCCCGTCGGGCAGCGCCGCCCCCACTGCGACGCCCTCGGCCACCCCGACCGGCGCCAGCTCCGCCGCCGAGTGCCCGGAGGGCCCGATGGCGGTCACGATGCCGGTCACCGGCAGCAGCACCACCCCGGGGCAGCTCGCGGTCACCTTCGACAACATCAGCACCACGACGGTCAAGGAACTCGCCACCACCGTCGCCCTCGCCGACGGCGGCAGCGCCCTCAGCGCCGAACTGCGCGCCCCCGAGGGCGCCTGGAAGCCCCTGACCGTCTCCGGGGCGCCGACCAACGCCGGCACCTACCAGCTCGCCCCGGGCCAGAAGCTCACCCTCCAGCTGCGGGCCACCGGCCTCGGCGACCACCGCCTCACCTTCACCGCCAAGTCCGAGGTCCTTCCGTCCGGCTCCGCCCCGGCGAAGAAGTACACCTGCCCCCAGCTCACCGCCGCCTTCACCTACGCCGCCACCAACCGCACCCCCACCACCCCGCCCGCCGACCCTGCCCACCTCGCCGACACCGGCGCCGGCACCGCCAGCCGCCCCCTCGCCATCGCCGGCACCACCGCCGTCCTCCTCGGCGCCACCCTCGTCTTCCTGACCCGCCGCCGCCCCACCGAGGACTGACCGCCGGGTGGTACGGAGCCGCGTGCCCCTACGGCCGGTCTTCGAACTCCCGTCGTCCGCCCGGAGGGCGGGCGGGGCGGCGTCGGGGTGCGTGCATCGCAGGGCGGAGGAGGGAGCCACTGCGGTGGGGGCAGCTCCCGGCCGAAGGCTGGGGGAGCGTCGCCCCGCAGGCGGGAGTGTGAGGACCGGCCCTACGGCACAGCGGTGGGCGGAGGGCCGGAGCGCCGCTCCCGGTGGCCGAGAGCTCCGGCCGCAGGGCGGAAAGGCGCGGCGCAGCAGCGCGACGACCGACGGACCGCTGCTCTGTGCCCGGCCCGCCGCCGAACCCGCACGCGGACGCGGATCCGCTGCCGAAACGCCCGGTTCGCCGTGGTCGCCGTGCTCCGGCGGCCACGGCAGCACCCGAGGACGCGCGAGACGTGACCGGCCCGGTCCGGCCGTGGAGCGGCGACGCGGCGGCGGGTCAGGAAACGGCCCTCAGCAAGGCGCCGTCCTGCCACTTGAGGATCTTGTCGAAGCTCACGATGGCCCCCCGGAGGGGGTGGTTGCGGAGCTGCACGTGGTCGGTGAGGGCGTGGATGAGGAAGAGGCCGCGGCCGGATTCGGCGGTGAGGTCGGGGAGGGTGTCGAGGTCGACCGGGCGAAGGGTGGGGGCCGAGGGGCGGCAGGGGAGGACGTGGGTGTCGTAGGGGTGGCCGTCGCGGCGGGGGCGGTGGGCGGTGAGGACGCGGGCCGGGACGGTGGCGCGGCCCCGGCGGGAGCGGCGGGGCCCTCGGCCGGGCGCGGCGGGACGGACCGGAGTGGGGGTGACCGGGCGGCGGGCGAGCGGGGCGGCGGGGACCGGCAGGCCGGGGCCGGAGTCGGTGACCTCGATCCGCAGCCGGTCGCCGCTGATCGAGGCGGTGACCTGGAAGCCGTCGTCGGGCCGGCCGGTGACGCCGTGCTCGACGGCGTTGGCGCAGGCCTCGGTGAGGGCGACGCCGAGGTCGTCGGCGATCTGCGGGTCGACGCCGGCCGTCGCCATGGCACCGAGCAGGATGCGCCGGGCCAGCGGAACACTGGCCGGGTCGCGCTTGAGGTGCAGAGTCCACCAGATGTCCACGGGAGGTCCCTCCTGGCTGCGGCTCCACATACAACTAGGTATCTCCGGGCGATTCGGCGGTGAACCGTGCCCGGGGGCGGCTACCGCCCGTTCGGCGGATGGACTGGGGACGGGGTGTGTGCCGAAGGGCGCACACCCGGTGGTGCACGCCGCCGCTGAACGGGGCATTCGTAGGGATTTCCCACCCTGCCGGTGCCGGCGGTGTACGCGATGAGATGATGGCCCGGCCATGACTGCCCTCCCCGCCGCCCCCGTCCCGGGCGCCTCCGTACCGGTCCGGCCGGTGGGGGTCGCCGCCTGGGATCTGCGGCTTGCCCGGGCGGTTCCGTTCGCGCTGGTGTGCACGCTGATAGCGGCCGCCGGGCACGCCCTGTCGGGTGGCGGCGACGTGCCGCCGGTCGCGCTGGCGACGGGTTTCGCCGCGATGCTGGTGCTCGCGATGGCCTGTGGTGGACGGGAGCGTTCGCTGGCGGCCATCGCCGGAGCGCTCGGCGCGGGGCAGCTCGGACTGCACTGCCTCTTCCACGGCCTCGGCAGCGGCGGCATGCACCACGGTGCGATGACCATGCCGCAGGCGGCCGGCCGGCTGATCTGCAACGAGGCCCGCCCGGGCACGCTGATCGGCCTGCCCGGCGGTACGTCCCCCGAGCAGTTGGTCTCCTCGGCGGGCCTGGACCCGCACGCGTACGCCGTCGCGCCCTGGTGGCAGGGCGGCGTGTTCGGGATGACGCCGTCGATGCTGGCCGGACACCTGGCCGCCGCGCTGGTGGCGGGCTGGTGGCTGCGGCGCGGCGAGGCGGCGCTGTGGCGGCTGGTGCGGGTGGCCGCGTCGGCGGCCCGGGAGCACTGGGCGGCACCGCTGCGCTCGGCGTTCGTGCTGGTGGCCGCGCTGCTGCGCGGCCTGTTCGGCGTGGCCGGTCCGGCCCGCCGGTTCGGGGCCAGGGGCGGCGAGGGCCTGCTTCCGGCCGGTGTGGTGCTGCGGCACAGCGTGGTGCGGCGCGGTCCGCCGTGCGGGGCCCTCGCGTACTGACCCGGTGTTCCCCGTGCGTGCCCGAAGGGCCGTACCGGGTTCGCGGTGAGGTGCGCGGTGTCCGGGCCGTTCCCGTCCGCCACAGGGACGGCGGCCCCAGGCTCGGGGGGGGCGGGGGGGCGGGGGGGGGGGCGGGGGGGGCGGGGGCGGGCGGGGGGC
>NZ_JBIWPN010000001.1:19148-39009 GCF_044768305.1 Kitasatospora sp. NPDC101155
CCCCCCCCACGTCCCCACGCGCGGCCCCCGCCGAGGCACGGTTCCCCCGTCGCCCGGCAGTGCGGGCCGCCGAGCTCCGATCGGAGACCCCGCATCATGCGTTCCCTTCCCGCCCGCCGTCTCGCCGCCGTCGCCCTGACCGCTGCCGCCTCCGTGGTGGCGCTGGCCGGCCCCGCCTTCGCGCACGTCACCGTGAACCCGGGTTCGGCGGCCCAGGGCGGCTACACGGCCGTCGACTTCCGGGTGCCGAACGAGAACGACACGGCGAGCACGGTGAAGCTGGAGGTCAACCTCCCGATGGACCACCCGCTGGCCTCCGTCCGGACCCTGCCGCTGCCGGGCTGGACCGCGAACGTCGAGAAGTCCAAGCTCGACAAGCCGATCAAGGTGCACGGCAACGACGTCACCGAGGCCGTCTCCAAGATCACCTGGACCGCCGACGCCGGCACCAAGATCGCCCCCGGCCAGTTCCAGGAGTTCCGGGTCTCGCTCGGCCCGCTGCCGACCGACGCCGACAGCATGGCGTTCAAGGCCCTGCAGACCTACGACAACGGCGATGTCGTCCGCTGGATCGACGAGGCCCAGGCCGGCCAGCCCGAGCCGGCCCACCCGGCCCCGGTCCTGAAGCTCACCAAGGCCGCCGGTGGCGACGACCACGGCGTCGCCGCCTCCGCCTCCCCGGCCGCCGGCACCCACGGGGACAGCTCCGACCACGCCGCCGCCGCCGGCGACACCAAGTCCAGCGACAGCACCGCCCGCACCCTCGGCGTGGTCGGCATCGTGGTCGGCGTGATCGGCACCGCCGTCGGCGTGCTCGGCCTGCGCCGCAAGGGCAGCGGCTCCACCTCCTGATCCCCGCGCCGGCGGGGCCGTGCCCATACCCGGGTACGGCCCCGCCGGCGGTCCACCGCAGACGATCGGAACACCCCATGCCCCGCACCGCCCGTACGAACGGCGCCACCCGCACCACCCGGCTGGCCGGCGCCGCCGCCCTCGCGCTGGCCGCCGCCCTGACCCTCTCCGCCTGCGGCTCCTCCGGCGGCGGCTCGACCGCCGCGAAGGTCACCCAGCAGAAGGAGGACACCCCGTACCAGGGCACCAAGCTCGCCAAGAACTTCGAGAAGCCCGACCTCCAGCTGACCGACACCTCCGGCCAGCCCTACGACCTGCGGCAGCAGACCAACGGCAAGACCACGCTGCTGTTCTTCGGCTACACCAGCTGCCCGGACGTCTGCCCGACCACCATGGGCGACATCGGTGTGGCGATGAAGGCGCTCTCGGCGGAGGACCGGAAGAAGATCAACGTGGTCTTCGTCTCCACCGACCCGCAGCGCGACACCCCCAAGGTGCTGCGCACCTGGCTGGACTCGATGGGCAGCGACTTCACAGGCCTCACCGGTGACCTGGGGAAGGTGAAGACCGCCGCCAAGTCGCTCGGCATCATGATCGAGGACCCGGTGGTCAACGCGGACGGCACGGTCACCTCCACCCACGGCGCCCAGGTGCTGGCCTTCCTCCCCTCGGACGACAAGGCACACGTGCTCTACATGAGCGGCACCGAGGAGAAGACCTACGAGCACGACCTGCCGCTGCTCGCCAAGGGGGTCGCGGCGTGACCGAGCGAAGCGAGGTCACCATCGAGAGGAGCGTGTCGACGACGGGCAGCCGACGGTTCCGCCGGTCGGCCCTGCTGGGCGCCGTGGTCGCCACCGCCCTCGGCGGCGGCGCCATCCTGGCCGCCTGCGGGACGGGCGGCCAGGGCGGCGCCGGCGACGCGGGCCCGGCGAAGCTGAGTGTGGCCGACTCCTACATCCCGCTGCCCCCGGCCGGCGGGATGGGCGCCGGCTACCTGACCGTCCGCAACGACGGTGGGCCGGACCAGCTGGTCAAGGTGACCAGCCCGGCCGCCGACTCGGTCACCATGCACCGCTCGACCACGTCGACCATGGAGCAGGTGAACAGCCTGGACGTGCCCGCGCACGGCGCGTTGCAGCTCGCCCGCGGCGGCACCCACCTGATGATCATGGGGTGGCAGAAGGCGCCCACCCTGGGCGACGAGCTGGAGCTCGACCTCACCTTCGCCAAGTCCGGCACCATCTCGGTCAAGGTGCCGGTCAAGGAGCTCACCTACCGGCCCGGCCAGAGTTAGGGAATCCGCCAGCATGCAGAAGGCCTCGCACCGCCGGACCGCCCCCCTACGCATCGCCCCCCGACGCATCGCCCCCCGACGCATCGTCGGAGCGCTCGGAACGCTCGGCGTGCTGCTCGCGCTGATGCTCGCCGGCGCCGGGCCGGCCTCCGCGCACGCCACCCTGGACTCCACCGACCCGCGGCAGAACTCGGTGGTCGCCACCGCCCCGCAGGCGGTCACGCTGACCTTCAGCGAGACGGTGTCGCTGTCCAGCGACTCGGTCCGGGTGCTGGACCCGGCCGGCAAGGCCGTGGACGCCGGCAACCCGGCGCACGCCGACGGCCAGGGCAACACCGCCCGGGTCGCGCTGAACAGCGGGCTCGCCAACGGCACGTACACGGTGGCCTGGCGGGCCGTCTCGGAGGACTCGCACCCCGTCGGCGGAGCGTTCACCTTCTCCATCGGTGCCCCCTCGGACACCTCGGTGTCCGCCACCGCGCTGCAGGGCGCCAAGGCGGACGGCCTGGTCGCCGCGCTGTACGGCACCGGGCGCACCGTCGCGTACGCGGCGTTCGCGCTGCTCGCCGGGGTGGCCGCGTTCGTGCTGATCTGCTGGCCGGCCGGCGCGACCCGGCGTCCGGTGCAGCGACTGCTGATGACCGGCTGGACGGCGCTGCTGGCCTCGACCGTCGCGGTGCTGATGCTGCGCGGCCCGTACGAGCGCGGCTCGGGCATCGGGAAGGCGCTCGACCTGTCGCTGGTGCGCGCCACGCTGGACGAGCGGATCGGCACCGCGCTGGCCGCCCGGCTGCTGCTGCTCGCGGCGGGCGGGATCTTCCTGTCGCTGCTGGTCGGGCAGTTGGGGCTGCCGCAGCGGCCCGCCCCCGCGAAGGCCGGGGAACCCGACGAACACGACGAGGACGCCGAAGCCGCCGAGTTGCGCGAGCTGGAGCAGCGGGCCGCCGAGCGCCCGCAGCGCGAGGCCCGGCTGGGCCTGGGCGTGGCCGGGCTGGTGCTGGCGGTCGCCCTCGCGGCGACCTGGGTCGGCGCCGACCACGCCTCGGTGGGCATCCAGGTCTGGCTGGCGCTACCGTTCGGCGTCCTGCACCTGATCGCGATGGCGCTCTGGCTGGGCGGGCTGGCCTCGCTGCTGGTCGGGCTGCGCGAGGGCGTCGGCGCCGAGGTGGTGGACCGCTTCTCGAAGGTCGCCTTCGGCTCGGTGGCCGTGCTGGTCGTCACCGGGATCTACCAGTCCTGGCGGGGCCTGGGCAGCTGGGGCGCGTTGACCGGCACCGAGTACGGACAGCTGCTGCTGGTGAAGACCGGCTGCGTGGTCGTCATGCTCGGCGTCGCGTGGATCTCCCGCACCTGGCTGACCCGGCTGCGCTCGGCCCCGGCCGAGGCGGCGGAGGTCGAGCGGGCCGAGGTGCGCGAGCCGGTCGACGTCGCGGCGCACGACGGGGACCCGGTCCGGCAGGCGCAGCTGGCCCGGCAGCAGGCCGCCCGGGCGAGCGCCGGACGCGACCGCGGGCTGACCCCGACCCGGGCCGGGCTGCGCCGCTCGGTGCTGGTCGAGGCGCTGGCCGCGGTGGCGGTGCTGGTGGTCACCACGATGCTCACCAACTCCCCGCCCGGGCGGGTGGCGGGCGAGATCAAGGCGGCCGGGAACGCCGCCCCGGTGGCCGGCGGATCCGCGGCGGCTCCGCAGACCGAGCCGGGCCGCACGGTGGAGCTCAAGCTGCGGTACGACACCAAGGGCCGGACGCCGAACGCCAAGGGCACCGCGACGGTCACCCTGAACCCGGCCAGGACCGGCCCGAACGAGGTGAAGCTCGCGCTGGACGGCACGGACGGGAAGCCGGTGGACGTCCCGGAGGTGCAGCTCGCCTTCACCCTGCCGGACCGCGACCTGGGCCCGCTGCCGGTGGCGCTGACCCCGGAGGGCACCGGCCGCTGGAGCGGCACCGCGCAGCTGCCGCTGGCCGGCACCTGGGTGGTCTCGGTGCAGATCCGCTCCTCGGACATCGACCAGACCACCCCGACCCAGCAGTTCAAGGTCGGGTGAGCGCGGTGGACCAGAAGGAGAAGGGCCCGGCGGGCTTCACCCGCCGGGCGCTGCTCGGCACGGCCGGCGCCGGACTGCTGGTCGGCGCCGGGGCCGGGGCGGCCGGGGCGGCCTACGACCGCCCGTCCGACGACCGGGCGGGCCGGGCCGGCCAGGGCGGCGCGCTCGGCGCGGGCCGGGTGCCGTTCCGCGGCGAGCACCAGGCCGGCATCCTCGAACCGCAGCAGACCAGGGTCCAGCTGGCCGCCTTCGACCTGGCCGACGGGGCCGGCCGGGACGGGCTGCGCACCCTGCTGCAACGCTGGACCAAGGCGGTGGACCGGCTGACCGCCGGGGAGCCGGCCGAGGAGTTCGACAACCAGGTCGCACTCGATGCCGGGCCCTGCTCGCTCACCGTCACGGTCGGCTTCGGCGCCGCGCTGTTCGACAAGGCCGGGCTGTCCGACCACCGCCCGGCGGCGCTGGAACCGCTGCCCGCCTTCACCGGCGACGCGCTGGACCCGGCGCGCGGCGACGGCGACCTGTTCGTCCAGATCGGCGCCGACGACGCCCTGGTGGCGGTGCACGCGCTGCGGACGCTGCAGAAGCTGGCGGCCGGGACGGCCGCGCTGCGCTGGCAGGTGGCCGGCTTCGCCCGGACCCCCGGGGCCACCGCGCGGCCGATGACCGGGCGCAACCTGATGGGCCAGATCGACGGCACCAACAACCCCAAGCCGGGCGAGGACGGTTTCGCCGGCAAGGTGTTCTGCGCGACCGGCGGGGACCAGCCGGCCTGGCTGGCCGGGGGCTCGTACCTGGTGTTCCGGCGGATCCGGATGCTGCTGGACCACTGGGAGGAGCTGCCGGTGGAGCGGCAGGAGCGGGTGATCGGGCGGCGCAAGGCGGACGGTTCGCCGTTGAGCGCTCCGGCCGGCTCCGGCGAGGGCACCGCGGTGGACCTCTCCGCACAGGGCCAGGACGGCGCTCTGGCGATCCCCTCCGACGCCCACGTGCGGGTCGCGGCCCCGGCCGGCAACGGCGGGGCGGCGATGCTGCGGCGCGGCTTCTCGTACCACGACGGCCTGCTGCCGGACGGCTCGCCGGACGCCGGGCTGCTCTTCCTCGCCTTCCAGGCCGACCCGCGCAAGGGCTTCACCCCGGTGCAGCGCAAGCTCTCCCGGGGCGACGGGCTCTCCCGCTTCCTGCGGCACGAGGCGAGCGGGCTGTACGCGGTGCCGCCGGGCGTGCCGGCCGGAGGTTACCTCGGGCAGCAGCTGCTGGAGGGGTAATTCGAGGACTGCGGTCCCGGCCACTGAAACGCTTTCATGCCGGGGCCGCGGAATCGTTATGGTGACTGTTTCGGCGAACCCCGCTCATGCGGCACCCCGCTCAGGAACCGTCCCACTGGCAACGGAGGCGTCATGTCGGCCACCCGCTACACCTACCTCGGCCCGGCCGGCACCTTCACCGAGGCGGCGCTGCACACGCTGCCCGAGGCGGCGACCCGGGAGCTGGTGCCGCTGTCCTCGGTGGCGCTGGCGCTGGACGCGGTGCGCGGCGGGGAGGCGTCCGGGGCGTTCGTGCCGATCGAGAACTCGGTGGAGGGCGCGGTCACCGCGACCAACGACGAACTGGCCGCCGGCACGCCGCTGATGATCTACCGCGAGGTGCTGCTGCCGATCGCCTTCGCGCTGCTGGTGCGGCCGGGCACCGAGCTGTCCGGGATCAAGACGGTGACCAGCCACCCGGTGGCCCAGCCGCAGGTGCGCCGCTGGCTGGCGGCCAACCTGCCGGACGCCACGTGGGAGTCGGCCGCCTCCAACGCGGACGGCGCCCGACTGGTCGCCGAGGGCCGGTGCGACGGGGCGTTCGCGGGCGAGTTCGCGGCGCCGATCTACGGGCTGGACCCGCTGGTCAAGGAGATCGCGGACGCGCAGAGCGCGACCACCCGGTTCGTGCTGGTCGGCCGCCCGGGGCGGGTCTCCTCGCCGACCGGCGCGGACAAGACCTCGATGGTGGTCTGGCTGCCGGACGACCACCCGGGTGCGCTGCTGGAGCTGCTGCAGGAGTTCGCGGTGCGCGGGGTGAACCTGATGCGGATCGAGTCCCGGCCGACCGGCGAGGGACTGGGCAACTACTGCTTCCTGATCGACTGCGAGGGCCACCTGTCCGAGCGCCGGGTGGCCGAGGCGATGATGGGCCTCAAGCGGATCAGCCCGCAGGTGCGGTTCCTCGGTTCCTATCCGCGCGCCGACCGCCAGGTGTCCAAGCACCGGCGGCCGGGGACCTCGGACGAGGATTTCGCCGCGGCGGCGGACTGGCTCTCCCGCGCGCTCGACGGGCGCGGGGACATCTGAGCCCGGACATCCGGGCGACATCTCTTGTCTTTCTGACCTTTTCCGACTGTTATCGACCGGGCCGACCAGCCGGGGCGGGCGACCGTTCCCGTCGTCCACAGGGGCGCCCGGAGCCGGAGGCCGCTGTCCACAGGCCTCCCCGCTGTCCACAGGCGAAAGTTATCCACAGGCCTGGGGATGAGTCGACAAACCGGTATAGCCATTGCACAGAACTGGTCGGACCATCGGTTTGCGTCGCAGAGATGACTAATCGGACCAGAGTCACCCGCTTGACCGCAAATCACCCGTCCGAGTGCTTCAATTCCCTCACCCGAGAGGGTCGAATGAGGTTTGAAACCTCAATTCCGTGGTTCCGGTGAGCGGACGCCGATCCTCCCCATCAATCCACAGCCCCGGCCCCAGAGCTGTGGATAACCCGGCCCCGGAGAGTTCCCCACAGGAGTTATCCACAGGCTCGGGCGAGTTATCCCCAGGGGAAACCGGTACCGGTGGAGGAACGCCCGCCCGGTACGCTAGCCCTGTGATTGACCTTCGCCTGCTTCGTGAGGACCCTGACCGAGTACGCGCCTCGCAGCGCGTCCGTGGCGAGGACGTCGACGTCGTCGACGCCCTCCTCTCCGCCGACGAGCGGCGCCGGTCCTCGGGCAGCCGCTTCGACGAACTGCGCAACGAGCAGCGGGTGCTCGGCAAGCAGGTCGCCCAGGCCAAGGGCGAGGAGAAGGCTGCCCTGCTGCAGCGCACCAAGGACCTGGCCGCCGAGGTCAAGGCCGCGGACGCCGAGCAGAGCGCGGCCAAGGAGGAGGCGGACCGCCTGCTCCGCTCCCTGGCGAACCTCATCGACCCGGCCGCCCCGGTCGGCGGCGAGGAGGACTTCGTCACCCTGGAGGAGATCGGCACCCCGCGCGACTTCGCCGCCGAGGGCTTCGAGCCCCGCGACCACGTCGAGCTGGGCCAGCTGCTGGGCGCGATCGACACCGAGCGCGGCGCCAAGGTCGCCGGTGCCCGCTCCTACTACCTGACCGGCGTCGGCGCGCTGCTGGAGCTCGCCCTGGTCAACATGGCGATCTCCCAGGCCACCGCGGCCGGATTCATCCCGATGATCACCCCGGCCCTGGTCCGCCCGGCCGCCATGGACGGCACCGGCTTCCTCGGCCAGGCCGCCGAGAACGTGTACCACCTCGGCGACGAGGACAAGTACCTGGTCGGCACCAGCGAGGTCCCGCTGGCGGCGTACCACATGGACGAGATCATCGACGCCGAGAAGCTGCCGCTGCGCTACGCCGGCTACTCGTCCTGCTTCCGCCGCGAGGCCGGCACCTACGGCAAGGACACCCGCGGCATCATCCGCGTCCACCAGTTCGAGAAGGTGGAGATGTTCGTCTTCACCACGCCCGAGGACGCGGAGAACGAGCACCGCCGCCTGCTCCAGTGGGAGAAGGACTTCCTCAACGCGCTGGAGCTGCCGTACCGGGTGATCGACGTCGCCTCCGGCGACCTCGGCTCCTCGGCCGCGCGCAAGTTCGACATCGAGGCCTGGATCCCCACCCAGGGCAAGTACCGCGAGGTCACCTCGACCTCCAACACCACCGAGTACCAGGCCCGCCGCCTGTCGATCCGGATGCGCGAGGAGGGCAAGACCCGCCCGCTCGCCACTCTGAACGGCACCCTGGTCGCCGTCCCGCGCACCATCGTGGCCATCCTGGAGAACCACCAGCAGGCCGACGGCTCGGTCGTCGTGCCCGAGGCGCTGCGGCCGTACCTCGGCGGACGCGCCGTCATCGAGCCGGTCAAGTGACCTCCAGTGCACACCCGAACGGTGGCGACCTGCCCTACCGGCTGGTCGCCACCGATCTCGACGGCACCCTGCTGACCAGCGAGGAGACCGTCTCCGAGCGCACCCGCGCCGCGCTGGCCGCGGCCGTCGGCGCGGGCGCGCTGCACATCATCGTGACCGGGCGCTCGGCCGTCTGGGCCCGCCCGGTCTTCGACGAGATCGGCTACACCGGGATAGCGGTCTGCGGCCAGGGCGCCCAGGTCTACGACGCGGGCGCACACAAGCTGCTCACCTCGCTCACCCTGGACCGCCGGCTCGCCGCGCTCGCGATCGAGAAGATCGAGGCCGAGACCGGCCCGCTGGCCATCGCCGCCAACCAGGACGGCCTGGACGGCCAGGTGCTGGCCGGCCCCGGCTACGACCTGCTGATCGGCTCCGACCTGCCGGTCGTCCGGGTCGAGCGCGACGAACTGCTCGCCTCCCCGGTCAGCAAGCTCTACATCCAGCACCCCGGCCTGACCGACGACGCCCTCGCCGAGGCCGCCCGGCACGCCGCAGGCGGACTGGTCGGCGTGGTGATGGCCGGGGCCGGCGTGGTCGAACTGCTGCCGCTGGGCCTGTCCAAGGCCACCGGCCTGGCCGTCGCCGCCCGCCGCCTGGGCGTGCGCGCCGCCGACACCATCGCCTTCGGCGACATGCCCAACGACGTCCCGATGTTCGGCTGGGCCGCGCACGGCGTGGCCATGGCCAACGCGCACGAGGAACTGCTCGCCGTCGCCGACGAGGTCACCGCGAGCAACGACGAGGACGGCGTCGCCGCCGTCCTGGAGCGGCTCTACTCGGCCCTGCCGTAGATCGTTCGAGGACGCTGGAATCCCGCCGGGGGGATTCCATGCTGATGTCAAGTTCCCTACGGGCCAAGACCGTTGTGGCCGCCGTCGCCGTTGCCGCGCTGTCGGCGGGGTGCACGTCGTCCGCGAAGGCCCCGGCCGCCGCCCGGTCGGCGTCGGCCTCGACCGCCGGCGGATCGTCCGGCGCCCGAGGGCCGCAGCCGGCTCAGCAGTTCACGGTGCCCGCGCCGACCTGCAAGCCTCCCGCGGGCGGTGCCCCCGGCGACACGGACTGCACCAGCTCCACCCTCTTCATGGTGCAGAACTCCGTCACCACCTGGTCGTACCAGGAGAACCCCGAGGGCGAGAGCTCCGGTCACACCCTCACCAGCGGCGAGGAGAAGCGCGGCCGCGGGCCGGGCCTGGAGTACCGGATCGCCCACTGCGCGGACGGAACGCCCATGGCCGCGATCATGGGCCTCCTGATGCGCGCCGCGAGCCAGGTCGACTCCCCGCCCGCGACGCTCGCCGAGTGCGCCACCCGCACCCCGGCGATGCCGTACACGAAACTGTCCACGCCCATGCCGGTCACCGACCTGATCGGCAAGAAGCTGTGCGGCAGCGACGACCCGGACAACAACGCGTACTACTTCGCGATCGAGGCGGCCGGGCCGCCGAACGCCAACGGGGCGCCCGACCTGCGGATCACCTTCGTCGCCTACGGGACGCCGTCCACCGACGACTGATCGTCCAAGGCCCGAGCAGTTGTAGGATGACCGGGCAAGTGGTTGTAGGATGACCGATGACCGATCAGTGGTGTGCGAAGGGAGGCCCGGCATGAGCGGCGACGGCACCGGACTGCAAGCCGCCGGGCGGCGCTCCCTGGTGGACACCGCGATCGACCGGCTGCGCGAGCAGCTGGCCGGCGGGACCTGGCCGGTGGGGTCGCAGATCCCCACCGAGCACGAGCTGGCCGAGCAGCTGCAGGTCGGGCGGAACACCGTGCGGGAGGCGATCCGGGTGCTGGTGCACGCCGGGATGCTGGTCTCCCGGCAGGGCGAGGGGACCTTCGTACGGTCCACCAGCGACCCGGCGGCGGTGCTGCGTGGCGTCCAGCGCTCGGGCATCCGGGACGTCCTGGAGGTCCGCGCCGCGCTGGAGACCGAGGGCGCCCGGCTGGCCGCGCTGCGGCACACCCCCGAGGACGTCCTGCGGATGCGGGCCGCGCTGGCCCGTGAGGCCGAGGTCTTCGCGACCCACCCCGAGCGGGCCGCCCGCGAGGCCACCGTCGAGCACGACCTGGAGTTCCACACCGCCGTCGTCGAGGCCGCGCACAACCCGGCCCTGGCCGAGGTGTACCGCTACTTCGGCGCCTCCGTGCACGAGGCGATGACCTCCGCCTTCGGCGACCACGAGATGCCCGAGGCGTCCGTGGCCACCCACGAGGCGCTGGTGGACGCGATCGAGAGCGGCGACCCGGACCGCGCCGAGGCCGCGTGTCGGGCGCTGCTCGCCGAGCCCACCGCGGCCGTTGAGCAGCTGCTCACAGCCATCGCGGCCCGGAAGTAGGACGGCGCAAGCCCCCTTCCGTCCTCCCCGCGGCCGGCCGGGCCCCGCTCCGTCGTGCCCGCGCCGCCCCCCCTGATCCACGAAAGAACAGCACACCCATGGCCGTCACCCGTGCCCAGCAGCCGGTGGTCACCACCCCTGCCCCGCTCCCCCTGCGCTCCCGGCTGGCCCACCCCGCCCTGCTGCTGACCGGCATCGTGCTGGTCGCGCTGAACATGCGCGCCTGCCTCGCCGCGATCTCCCCGATGGTCGGCGAGATCCAGCGCACCTTCGGGCTGTCCACCACCGCGAGCGGGCTGATCACCACCGTCCCGGTGCTGTTCCAGGGCGTCGGCGCCCCGCTCACCCCCCGGCTGACCCGCCGCTTCGGCGCCGAACGGGTGGTGCTCGGCGCGGTGCTGGTGCTGGGCGCGGGCGTGCTGCTGCGGGTGCTGCCCTCGGTGTACGCGCTGTACGCGGGCTGCGTGGTGATCGGCGTGGCCATCGCGGTGCTGAACGTGTCGATGCCGGGCCTGGTCAAGCGGGAGTTCCCGGACCGCGCGGCGACCATGACCGGCGTCTACTCGACCACCATGCTGGTCGGCGCGACCCTCGCCGCCGGAACCTCCGTCCCGCTGGAGCACGCGCTCGGCGGCGGCTGGCGGGCCTCGCTCGGCGCCTGGTCGCTGCTCGCCCTGGTCGCGGCGGTGGCCTGGCTGCCGCAGGTGCTGCGCTCCCGGCAGGAGAAGGCGGCGGTGGCCGCGGCCACCCAGCCGGGCAAGCCGATCGAGGGCATCTGGAAGTCCCCGCTGGCCTGGCAGATCAGCCTGTTCATGGGCATCTCGTCGCTGCTGGTCTACATCCTGGTCGCCTGGATGCCGACCATCCTGGCCGACCACGGCATGGACCGTGGCCAGGCCGGCCTGGTCTTCGCCTTCTCCAACCTGCTGCAGGTGGGCGGCGCCTTCCTGGTGCCGCTGATGGCCGGCCGGATGACCAACCAGCGCGCCCTGGCGGTGACCATGGCGGCCCTGAACGGGCTCGGCATCGCCATGCTGCTGGTCGCGCCGGTCTCCGCCGCCTGGGCGTCGGCGGCCGTCCTCGGCGTGGCCCAGGGCGGTTCGCTGGGCCTGGGCCTGGCGTTCATCGTGCTGCGCACCGGCACCGCGGCCGGCGCCGCCCAGCTGGGCGGGATGTCCCAGGCGATCGGCTATCTGGTCGCCGCGGCCGGCCCGGTCGGCGCCGGTGCGCTGCACCAGCTCACCGGCGGCTGGGAGGCCACGCTGATGCTGATGCTGGTGCTCGTCCTGGTGGTCGGCGCGGCCGGCTTCGGCGCCGGGCGCAACCGGACCCTCTGAACCGTCACTCCTCCGCGGCGAGGGTCAGCCCGGCGAGCTTCACCGAGGCCAGCACGGCCGCCGCGACGGTGACCACCAGCAGCAGCGGCACGGCCACGCCGAACGCGACGTCGGCGCCGACCGCGGTGTCCCCGGCCACCGCCTCGGCGACCGCCCGGCCCCACTGCTGGATGCTCAGCGTCCGGGCGCCCTCGACGAAGTTGCCGATCAGCGACTCCCAGATCAGCGCGTACGCCAGCCCGGCCACCACCGCGTGCCGGGTGACCGCGCCGAGCAGCAGGAACAGCGCGCTGTACGCGACCCCGGCGACCAGCACCGCGACGGTGTAGCCGAGCGCCACGCCGTCCTTCGTGCCGTACAGCAGCAGCCCGGAGACCAGCGTCGGGACGGCGGCGAACACCCAGACGGTGCCGATCGCGACGGACAGCTTGGTGGTGACGATCTGCCGGCGCGGCAGCGGCTTGGCCAGCAGGTAGACGATCGAGCCGTCGTCGATCTCGGTGGCGATCACCCCGGTGCCGACCACCAGGCCGAGGATCGGGACGAGGGTGCCGAGGTCCAGCTGGCCGAGGATCTTCACGGTCAGGCTGTGGGCGTCGCCGCTCGACCCGGCGGCGATCGCCGAGACGATCAGCAGCAGGGCCGGGGCCACCAGCAGCAGGGCGCCGCGGCGGCGGCCGAGCAGGCCGCGCAGGGTCAGCCTGGCGACGGTCGGGTTCATGGTCGGTCGGCCCCTTCCTGGGTCCGGTTGGTGACGTGGATCAGGCGGAGGGTCATGCCGAGACCAGGTACGAGAAGACGCTCTCCAGCGACTCGTCCGCCGGGGAGACGGTGTACAGCCGGATGCCGGCCTCCCGGGCGACCCGGGGCAGCAGGGTGGTGAAGCCCTGGAAGTTCACCGCCTCGATCCGCAGCGCCCGCTCCCGCTCGTCCACCTCGATGCCGGTGGTGGAGCCGTCGGCGATCAGCGCGGCGGCGAGCCGGCGGTCGTCGCTGGAACGGACCACGTAGCGGTGCGGGCGGTCGGTCATCAGCCGCCGGATCCGGCGGAAGTCGCCCGAGGCGGCGTGCCGACCGGCCACCACGACCTCGATGTGCCGGGCCAGCTGCTCGACCTCCTCCAGGATGTGGGAGGAGAACAGCACCGTCCGGCCGTCCGCGCCGAAGCGGCGCAGCAGCTCCATCAGCTGGAGCCGCTGGCGCGGGTCCATGCCGTTGAAGGGCTCGTCCAGCAGCAGCACGGCCGGGTCGTGGACGAGGGCCGAGGCCATCTTGACCCGCTGCTTCATGCCCTTGGAGTACGTCCCGGTGCGGCGGTCCTTGGCGGACGCCATCTCGACCAGGTCCAGGGCGCGCCGGGCAGCGGCGCCGGGCTGGGGCAGGCCGTGCAGCTCGGCGTTGGCGAGGACGAACTCCCAGCCGGTCAGGTAGTCGTACATCGACTCCCGTTCCGGGACCAGACCGATCTGCCGGTACACCTGCTGGTTGCGCCAGATCGGCGCGCCGTCCAGGGTGACCGCGCCGCTGGACGGGGCGAGGAAACCGCTCATCATGTGGATGAGGGTGGACTTGCCCGCGCCGTTGGGCCCGAGCAGGCCGGTGATGCCGGGGCCGATCGACATGGTGATGTCGTTGACCGCGACCACGTTCCCGAACCAGCGGGAGACCTTGTCGATGCTGATGGTGGCCATGCCGCCCTCTCAGACGTTCCTGCTCGGACGTTCCTGCTCAGACACTGCGGTTAATCAGACGCGGCTGTAGCGGCGCAGCAGGAGGCGGTACGAGCCGACCACCATCGCCACCGCGACCAGTGCGAACACCACCAGGCCCAGCCCGCCCGGGGCGTGCCGGCGGTCGAGTCCGGTGCCGAGGTCGAACACCTCGTTGACCACGGCCTCCACCAGGCCGTTGGGCGAGATCAGCGCGGTCCACTGGGCGGCGTCCGAGCCGCCGGGAGTCGGGTTGCCGATGCCCACCGCGATCGCGGCCACCGCCGAACTGACCGCCAGGTAGCCCATGATGGCCGCCACCCCGAAGCCCCGGCGCGGGGTGCTCGCCGCGATCACCAGCGCGACGGAGGTCGGCACCAGGGCGTACAGCGCGGCCGCCGCCAGGCCGTACAGGAAGTGGCCGGTGTTGTGCGCGAAGTCCATCCCGCCGAGCAGCGCACCGATGTACAGCACCAGCAACGGTGCTGCCATCAGCAGGAGTTGGGCGCAGGCCATGGCGGCGAACTTGGCCCGGACGTAGTCGGTGCGGGTGATCGGGCGGGAGAAGTAGAGCGGGACGGTGTGGTACCGGAGGTCCCGGGAGAGCAGCACCGGCGCCTGGGAGGCCAGGAAGACCGAGACCACCAGGCCGAGGCTGGAGAGGTAGCCGGCGTACTCGACCGGGAGTTCGTCCCGCTTCATGGAGAGCGCGACCGCCACGAAGATCACCGCGGGGACGGTGACCACGCCGAGCATCAGCATCGGCAGCACCTTGGACCTGCCGGAACGGCCGAGGCCGTAGGCGGCGCGCAGGCTCTGGGTGAAGAGCGCGCGGGTCGCGTAGGCGCGGCCGAGCCGGGGGCCGGTGTAGCCGCGGTAGCCGATGTCGTGGATGACACCGGTGTCGGCGGGCCTGGTGTCAGGAGGCTGCGGCATCGTCCGTCCCTCCCCTGCTCTCCTGGTCCTGCTGGGTGTCGGTGAAGAGTTCGGCGACCCGGTGGCGGCGCTGCTCCAACCGGACCAGGCCCAGGCCCAGTTCGGCGACGGTGTCGCGGATGATGTCGTAGGTGTCCTCACCGGCCAGCCGGACCAGCAGCAGGTGCGAGCCCTCGGACTGGACGGTGAGGCCGGCCGCGGCGAGGCGTTCGCGGACCTCGGTTCCGGGCTCGGCGACGGCGTCCTCCGGAGCGTCGGTGACCTCGACCGCGAGGACGGCCGTCGCCTCGGTGAAGGAGGCGGTGGAGGAGGAGCGCAGCAGCTTGCCGCCGTCGATGACGACCAGGTGGTCGCAGGTGCGCTCCAGCTCGCCGAGCAGGTGGGTGGTGACCAGCACCGAGATCCCGAAGTCGGTGTGCACCCGGCGGATCAGCCCCAGCATCTCGTCCCGGCCGGCCGGATCGAGGCCGTTGGTCGGCTCGTCCAGCAGCACCAGCCTGGGGTCGTGCACCAGCGCCTGGGCGAGCTTGACCCGCTGCTTCATGCCGGTCGAGTAGCCGCCCATCGGGCGGTACCGCTCCTCGTACAGGCCGACGTGCCGCAGGGTGTCCGCGGTGCGCTCACGGGCGGCGGTGGCGGGCAGTCCCGCCATCCGGGCCATGTGCACCACGAACTCGGTCGCGGAGACGTCCGGTGGCAGACAGTCGTGCTCCGGCATGTAACCGACCCGCTCGCGGATCTCGGAGCCCTGGGTGGCGACGTCCAGGCCGAGCACCTCGCCGCGGCCGGAGGTCGCCGGGGCGAGCCCGAGCAGGATCTTGATCAGGGTGGACTTGCCCGCCCCGTTGGCCCCGACCAGCCCGACGACCCCGGGCTGCACCTCGACGGTCAGCTGGTCGAGGGCGGTGACCCGGGGGAACCTCTTGGTCAGACCCTCGGTCTTGATGACAGCAGTGGACACACGCTCAACGTAACGGTCTTGCGCCGCAAGGGCCATGAGCGGGAATGACGAACCCTCCTGCTCCTGCGGTATGACACCGGGCCGGATCTCCCCTAGGGGCGCGGACATCGGCGACCCGGCGCACTCCGTCGACCCCCAAGGACCCGCGCTGGAAGGCGTACCAGGACCTGCAGAAGAACCTGGGTCTCAGCCTCGCCACCGCGACCCGCAGCAGCAACGAACCGCACCTGTCGGACGAGTGGGCGGCGGCGCTGCGCAAGGCCGGTGCGCAGAAGGTGTGGGACAAGCCGTACCGGGCCTCCGGCCTGGACTACCAGCCGTACGGCTACCAGGTGCTCTCCGGCATCCTGATGAACGGGAACTACGACGCCAGGTTCATCAACCCGATCGCGGAGCACGTCACCCAGCTCGACACCCAGGACAGGTACTGGCCGGCCCCGCCGCCCGGTTCCAAGGTGCACGGCTTCAACCTGATCGGCGGCGACGAGGCGGGCTCCGGCTTCCGGCCCACCACCGCGATCCTGGAGGCGCTCGCGCACAGCCCGGAGGCGTCCACCAAGTTCTTCACCGAGCAGCCGACGGCGTACAACGAGGACGGGACGGTCAACCCGAACGGCAAGGCGAAGCCGACCAGTTACTTCAACTACTACGTCCACGAGAAGGACTGGACACCGGACACCACCTCCCGGGACTCGAAGGTCTGGGACGCGAGCAAGCAGGCCGGCCCGGCCGCCCTCGGCCGCGCCCTGGAGGCCGCCACCACCGGCCACCCGTACGACGAGCCGGCCGCCGAGCCGCCCGTCAAGCACACCGCCGAGAAGCTCGGCTGCGCCAACGGCGCCGATTCGCTCACCGTGCAGTGAGCGCCCCGGCGCCGTGCCCGACGTCGCGTCAGGAGCTCGGACGCTCCCACATCTCGACGACCTTGCCGGAAGCGTCGATCGCCACCTTGTAGGCGCCGGCCGAGCAGGGGTACGAGCCCTTCTGGTTGCCCGGGGTGGCGATGCACTCGTTGATGTGCTTCGCCAGGTCGGCCGCGTTGACGTCCTTCGGCGCGGCCACGACGGACTTGAGGTGGCCCTTGGCGGTGGGCGCGAACGGCGCGGTCTTCTCGGCGCCCACCGCCTCGAAGTTGACGTCGTCGATGCCGCAGGCGTCCTTGGTGTCCTTGTAGGCCAGCGTCGTCGCGCTGGTGCCCTTCACCGGGATGATCCACTTCTGCCCGGCGGGCAGCGGGGCGCTGGTGCAGAAGCCCTCCGGGCCTCCGTCGGTGGGCTTGCCGGTCGGGGCCGGCTTTGCCGTGCCGGTGGCGGGGGCGGCGGTCGGCGAGGCGGCGCCGCCGGTGGCGGGCGCGGCGGTGGCGGTGGTGCCGCCCGCGCCCTGGTCCGACGAGTCGTCCGGGCCGCAGGCCGCCAGGGCGAACGCGGCGGTGGTGACCAGAGCGGCGGCGAGCAGCCTCCTGGAAGCAAACATGACGAAAGAACCCCCGTTTAACACATGATCAGATGCAGGTGCGGCGGACAGACTAGCGCCTCACCCCGACGGCCCCCGGAGATCACCGTCCGGCCGGGAGCCCGCCGGCGCGGACCGTCGACATGGCGACCTGCCCGGGCACCGTCCACCTCAACACCGACGACCCGGGCGCCCTGGAGGCCGACTACCGGGCGCTCCGCGAGCTGGAACTCGCCGGGCTGTACGGCTGAGCCGCCGGGCCTGCGGGCGTCCCGACCGGTGCGGATGCGCCTGCACCGGCCCGGGCGCTCGGGCGCTCAGCCGCGCGTGCGGACCTCGTTCCGGATGGTCAGGATGCCGCTCTCGTCCTCGTAGGAGGCCTGCGCCGTCATCGAGGCGATCCGGCCGAGCATCGGCTCTACGAGGCTGCGATCGCGAATCCCAGCACCACCGCAGCCGAGACCACCACGGCGCCGGGCGCGAGGTCCGCCTCCGAGACGCTGGCCGGGTCGCCGTGTCCCCGGTAGCGGCCCGCACCGATGCTCTCGGGATCGACATCCTCGATGTGGACCACCGCGCCCAGCCTGACGCCCGCAGCCGTGGCGTACAGCTCGGCCTTCGCCCTGGCGGCGCGCACGGCGTTCTCGCGGGCCTTGGCTCTCAGCTCGGGCTTGTTGCGCACATCGAAGTCAACGCCTTCCAGCTGGTTCGCTCCGGCATCGACCGCAGCGATCAGAAACGGTTCGAGGGAATCGAGGTCGTGGTACTCGATGGCGAACGCGGCCTGGCAGCGGTAGCCGAGGAACTTCCGGTCCGCACCGTAGCCGCTCCACGCGGTCTGGAGGTCCAGCCGCGATGTCGATACCTGCGCATCCGGCACATCATGCGTCCGGACTGCTTCGCGCAGGTTGGACATCGCGGCGCGAGCGGGGCCAAGGGGGCCCCGTTCCACCGGACGGACGCAGACTGGACCTGGGAACAGGAGCGCGCCCGCGTCTTCGCGCGCTACCGGGAGAGCTGATCACGCCCCCTGTCCCGTGGTCGCGATGTGTCCGGAGGACACATCGAAGACGCCCTGCGCACGCAGGCTCGCGATATCGGCCTCCAGACCGGCCCGGGTCTCCTTGGTCACCCGCTGCCAGCCGAAGAACTCGCATGCCTGACGCACCAGTTCGCCCTGGGACATACCAGGGCACTCGTTGGCCAGCTCCACCAGCGCACGCCACTGTTCCCTGGGGGCGACGTGGACGAGCTTCCGCGCCGCGTGGCGCCCTGGACGGCGCGCCGCCGGGTCGCCATCGCGCACCAGGTCGATCAGCGGAGTTGAGCTGGGGCTTCGGTGGCGAGCCACTCGAAGACGGCGAGGTCGTTCTCGAAGATCGAGTCGGGCACCGGCCAGTGCAGCACGACCTCGTCGATGCCCAGCTCCTGGTAGGTGGGGGTGCACGGCCCCTGGGCGTGCGAGCCTCTTCGATGTCCAGGGGCCGGCTCCGCCCGGCGGCGCGGGCGGAGCGGGGCTGCCGTTCAGGAGGAGAGGCGGTTCAGCGCTGCGGTGGCGATGCCTTCGACGTAGGTCGGGCGCCTGCTCCACGACTCCAAGTCGATCCTCAGCGACCAGTGGGAGTCCGTCGAGTACGCCTCCCGCACCCGCGGTCTCGACGCCCCGGACCTCGCCCTGCTGACCGACGGCCTCCGCGCCGAGCGCGAGCAAGGCATCACCGTCGATGTCGCGTACCGCTACTTCAGCACCGCCCGGCGCAGGTTCATCCTCGCCGACACCCCCGGCCACACCCAGTACACCCGCAACATGGTCACCGGAGCCTCCACCGCCGACGTCGCGGTCCTCCTCGTGGACGCCCGGCGAGGCATGGGCGAACAGACCTGGCGGCACGCGGCAATCGCCTCTCTGCTGCGGACACCCCGGATCGTTCTCGCCGTCAACAAGAGAGCTCAGAACCGCGGAGTCGCTCCCGGCGGACGCGTTCTCCCTCCACCCGGTGACCGGATCGTTCATCCTGGTGGATCCGCAGGACGGTGCGACCCGCGTGGCCGGGATGGTAACGGCGGAAGCAATGGCCGGGTACTCGCCCGAGGTTGTCGACAGTCCTTCAAGTACCATATGAGCATGGGACCATTGGAGCCGAATGTACCTCAGCTCATCATCGGACTTGTCTGCTTTTTCCTGATTTTCGGGATTCTCGGAAAGCTGGTGCTTCCTCGTATCGAGAAGACGCTGGCTGAACGCCATGACGCCACCGAGGGCGGCGTCGAGCGGGCCGAGACGGCTCGCGCCGAAGCCCAGCGCGTCTACGAGGAGTTCCAGTCGGAGCTCGCCGCCGCCCGGCACGAGGCCGCGCAGATCCGGCAGACGGCCACCGAGGAGGGCGCGGCTCTGATCGCGCAGCTCCGGGCCGAGGGTCAGGAGCTGCGGAACCGCATGGTGTCGGAGGCCCAGGTCCAGCTTGCGGCCGACCGGGTCGTCGCCGAGGCCGAGCTGCGTGAGGACGTGATCCGTCTCGCCGGCGACCTGGCGGGCCGCATCGTCGGCGAGCCGCTCGCCGACCTTCCGCGGACGCGCGCGATCGCCGACGACTTCTTCGTCGAGCTCGACACGAAGACGACCACGCGCTCCTGAGTTCCTGCACGCACTTCCCTACCTGCGGCTTGGGGACCGGGCGGTGGGAAGGCAACGAACCCCACCCCATACCAGCCCCACACGCGGCCCGGGATCGGCGGGCGGCGGGTGTAAAAACTCCCACAC
>NZ_JBIWPN010000001.1:39019-184385 GCF_044768305.1 Kitasatospora sp. NPDC101155
CTCTTTTGCCATAAACAACAACCCCCCATCCCCGGCTGTGGCCCTCCACCCACCCCATCCGCGCGGGGGGGGGGGGGGGGGGCGCCCGCCCCCCCCCCCCCCCCCCCCCCAACGCCGCTCGCCGTCGGCGGCCGGCTCTGGTCGGCGCATGTTATGCAAGCGGCCACCTTGAGCGCCGCAACTCACCCCTACGGGTGACCGGGCCTGCGCGGCACGCGCCGCGCTCTGGTGAGCTTCGGCCGTCCGCCGCCGGCGGCGAGTTCGCTGAGGCGCTCGACCGTCGCCTCCTCGACCAGCGCGGCCGGTTCTCGCCTGCTCAACGTGCCCATGGCGCCACGTCAGCCAACCTGCTCGCGTCGCCTTGCGGGCGGTCCGAAGTCCCGCCGATCTGCGCGCGTATCGTCACTGCATGCGCTTGAGTACCGTTATCCTGCCCATCCACCGGTGGAGCGAGGGCCAGAAGATCTGGCGGCGGGCCGAGGACCTCGGCTTCCACGCCGCCTACACCTACGACCACCTGTCCTGGCGGAGCTTCCGGGACGAGCCCTGGTTCGGCTCGATCCCCACGCTGACGGCCGCGGCGACCGCCACCGAGCGGCTGCGGTTGGGAACGCTCGTAACCTCGGTCAAGCCTCGCTCACCCATCACGGCCTGACCTGCGAGAACACACTGCGGACGGTCCCTGGCGGCCCACTCGGGGAGAGCCCGGGCAGGCCGCCACGGCCTTCGCCGCTCCCGGCAGCAGCTCCGCGCTCAGCGGAGTCGAGCTGGGGCTTCGGTGGCGATCCGCTCGAAGACGGCGAGGTCGTTCTCGAAGATCGAGTCGGGCACCGGCCAGTGCAGCACGACCTCGTCGATGCCCAGCTCCTGGTAGGTGGGGGTGCACGGCCCCTGGGCGTGCGAGCCTCTTCGATGTCCAGGGGCCGGTTCCGCCCGGCGGCGCGGGCGGAGCGGGGCTGCCGTTCAGGAGGAGAGGCGGTTCAGCGCTGCGGTGGCGATGCCTTCGACGTAGGTCGGGGCGCCGGTGTGCCGGCCGGTGAGCTCGACGACGGCGACCCTGGTGCCGCTGCGCAGGACCGCGACCCCGCCGCTGAATATGCCGTCGCCGTTGTAGGTCGGGTACCAGCGGGCGGTGCCGCCGGTGACGGTCAGGGTGTGGGCCGCGCCGTAGTACCAGTGGCCGGCGGGCTCGTCCTGGCAGTCCTGGACGAGCGCGACGAGCTGCTGCTCCCAGGTGGCGGCCGCGGTCTCGGTGGGGGCGCTCGCGGCCGACTCCACCAGTCGGCCATCGGTGTCGAAGGTCCAGGTCACGGACGCGTACGCGGTGGCCTTGTCCTTGGTCAGGTCGCGCATCGTCTCCTCGCCGGAGCACGCGGACAGCCCCTGGCGTCCGGTCAGCGCAACGGTCGCGCCGACCGGGTTCAGGCCCTGCTGGAAGTCCTCGCTCTGGACGAGGCCGGCGGAGCCGAGTCCGGGCGCGGCGACCGCAGCCGCGGTGCGCGCGGCGTTGTGCGTGGCCCCGTCGGCGGTGGCCGACTGGGTGCCGACGACGCTGGCCGTGATCAGTGCAGCGGCGAAGCAGGCCGCGGCCGCGACCCGGTTGCGGCGAACGGACTTCTGCTGGACGGCCTGGTTCTCGGTCATCTGGTCCCCCTGCTGGTCGGGACGCCTGCTGCGTCCTCGTACAACCGGGGAGATGCCGCCACAGGAGGGAAAGTTGGAGCCCGGACCGGCTGTTTCACAGCTGTGACAGAGCGGTCCTGACGACGCGGTCCATCGCGGCCGTCCCCAGGCAGGCATCGACCTCCAGCACCCCGTAGTGGCTGCCGCTGCGCAGCACGGCGATGCCGCCGCAGGGCTCCTTGCCCTCGGGCGCTGTGCCGTTGGTATTGAGGGATCCCTGGTAGGTGCCCATCCAGCTCGCGGTGACGTCCGGGGCGAGCTGCAGCGTCGTGGTCCTTCCGTAGACCCAGTGCCCTGGCGGTTCCTCCTGGCAGGGCACCTCCTCCAGCAGCAGGCGCTCGGTGAAGTTCTGCGCCAGGGAAGGGCTCAGGGCCTCGGCGGCGACCTCGCGGGCGACCTGGTCGACGGAGTCGGCGGCCCGGGTGGGGTCGCCCGGGGAGGTACGGGAGCTGGTCATCAGTCCGCGGAAGTGGGCACCGGGCCCGCCCAGGGTCTGAGTGAGGGTCTTCTCGCCGGAGCAGGCCGGATTGGCGTAAACCCCGTCGCCGTACCGGTCGGTGACGTGGATCTGCCCGATGCCGACGTCCGGGCTGAACGCCGCGGGTTCCAGCAGGTTCGCGGTCGTCACCGGCCCGGTCGCGCCGGTCCGCGCGGCGGAGGCGGCGGCCGAGGACGCGGGCGTCGGGACGGACCCGCCGGGCGTCGCGAGAGCGGACGCGCCCTGGGATGCCCCGCCGACCGCGGCACCCGACCGCGCTGCCGGGTGCGCGGTAGCGCCGGGGGGCGGTGGCAGGACGAACCGGCCGGTCGCCAGCCCGAGCGCGGCGGCTGCCACCAGGGCGGCGACGGCGGACCGGGGCCGGACGACGGCGCGGCCGCCGCCCGCCGCGGGACCACCGTTCACAGACCGGTGACCAGGCGCTCGCGCATGAAGCGGCGGGCCTGGTGGATACGGTCCTTGACCGTGCCCAACGGGGCGTCCAGCGCCTCGGCCACCTGGACGTAGGTCAGGTCGCCCAGGTCGCGCAGCACGAAGGCCTCCACCAGGGTGGGGTGCTGCTGCTCCAGGGCGGCCAGCGCCTCCATCAGGTCGAGCCGGGTCCCGGCGATGACGCTGGTGGTGCGCGGGTCGACGGACTCGGGGAGGTCGGCGTGGCTGTCCTCGGCGCGCCGGCGCATCGAGCGGTAGGTGGACCGGGCGGCGTTCGAGGCGATCACCGTCACCCAGCCCAGGAAGGAGCCGCGGCCGCCGTACCCGCCCAGGTGCGTGCTGATGGACAGGAGCGCGTCCTGCGCTGCCTCCTCCGCGTCGGCGTGGTGGGGCAGGAAGCGCGAGCAGCGGCGCAGCACCACCGGCCGCAGCCTGGCCAGCAGGTGCTCCATCGACCCCGGGTCCCCCGCCTGAGCAGCCGTCACGAGCCGTTCCAGCTCACCTTCCTCGAACACCCGGATCCCCCGTTTCGTCCCGCCTGGCAGCCGACCCGTCGAACGGGAGTTCCGCACTCCCCCCGACTCCGGCAGAATGCTGCCACATGCGCAAGCTCGGCCGTTACCTCCTCCTGGAGCGGCTCGGAGCCGGCTCCTTCGCGACGGTCTGGAAGGCCTACGATCCGGAGCTCGACACCGAGGTCGCGGTGAAGGTGCTGGCCGAGAACTGGGCCGCCAACGCCGATGTGCGCGAGCGGTTCCTGGCGGAGGCGAGGCTGCTGCGCCGGATCGCCAGCCCGCGGGTGGTCCGGGTGCACGACGTCGGGGTGCAGGAGGACCGGCCCTACTTCGTCATGGACTACGTACGCGGTGGCACCCTGGCGGACCGGGTCGGGCAGTGCGACCCGCAGGAGGCGCTGCGGCTGGCCGCGGAGGCGGGCTACGCGGTCCAGGTCCTGCACGAGGCGGGCGTGGTGCACCGCGACGTCAAGCCGTCCAACCTGCTGCTCGACACCGGCCCTGCGCCCGCCGCGGTGCTGGTGGCGGATCTGGGCAGCGCGAAGCAACTGGCCGACGCGTCCGGGCTGACGGTGACCACGGGCACGCCCGCGTACATGGCACCGGAACAGGCCTTCCAGACCGGCGGGTTCGACGGGAGGGCCGACGTGTACGCGCTGGCCGTCGTGGCCTACGAGCTGCTGACCGGGCAGAAGCCGTTCGGCCCGGGCGGACGCGCCACAGCCATGATGACCGACCAGCCGACCGCCTCGACGCTGCCGGCGCTCCCAGCCGGAACGGAACTCCCGCCTAACGTCGCCCTGCTCCTACGGGCCGCGATGTCCGTCGAGCCGGCGGACCGACCGCCGACCGCCCAGGCCTTCGCAGACGCGCTGCTGGCTCCGGTCCCGCAGTCCCAGCCCCTGGAAGGCCCCGGGTGGCTGACCCCGCGCGCGGTCTGTCTGGCGTCGGGCACGGTGTTCACGGCGACGACCCTGCTGAGCTGGCTGCAGCGTTGAATCCGACAGGGGGCCGGTCCGCACCGGCGGTCGTGTCCTGGAGAGGAGTCCGGCCGCGAACGCGTGAAGGATCCCGGTCCTCTTCGTCTCCGGACGGGCGGACCGAAGCGCGCTCCACAGAACGTGCTCGATCTCCATGCGTTCCAGGGGTCGGGCCAGTCGGCGGCGAACACCGGGTACTCGATCCGCCAGGTGAACAGATCCGGCAGGAACCGGGTGAGCGGCCCCCGGTAGTGCCTCGTCAAGTCAGAGGGCGCTGGCCGCTGACGGCTACCGTAGGGTCGGTGGTATGCGTCTGAGCACGGTGATCCTCCCCATCCACCGGTGGAGCGAGGGACAGAAGATCTGGCGGCGGGCCGAGGACCTCGGCTTCCACGCCGCCTACACCTATGACCACCTGTCCTGGCGGTCGTTCCGGGACGAGCCCTGGTTCGGGGCGATTCCCACGCTGACCGCCGCAGCGACAGCTACGCAGAGTATGCGTTTGGGCACGCTGGTGACCTCGCCGAACTTCCGCCACCCGGTGACGCTGGCGAAGGAGCTGATCACGCTGGACGACGTGTCCGGCGGGCGGCTGACGCTCGGCATCGGCGCCGGCGGCACCGGCTTCGACGCGACGGCGATGGGCCAGGAGGCCTGGTCGCCGAAGGAGCGGGCGGACCGGTTCGGCGAGTTCCTGCCGCTGCTGGACGAGCTGCTGCTGAGTGACGCCACCACCCGCGAGGGCACCTACTACTCGGCGGTCGAGGCCCGGAACATCCCCGGCTGCGTGCAGACCCCGCGGGTGCCGTTCTACGTCGCCGCGACCGGCCCGCGCGGGCTGAAGCTGGCCGCCGAGTACGGGCAGGGCTGGGTGACGTACGGCGACCCGCGCGGCCCGGCGGACGTGCCGGTGGAGCAGGCGCCCGGGGTGATCGCCCAGCAGATCGGGAAGCTGACGGCGGCCTGCGAGGCGAAGGGCCGGGACGTGGCGACGCTGGAGAAGATGCTGCTCCAGGGCTCCACGGCGGAGAAGCCGCTGCAGTCGCTCGGCGCCTTCGTGGACTGGGCCGGGACGTACCGGGAGCTGGGCATCACCGAGCTCGTGATCCACTGGCCGATCCCGGACTCGATCTTCGAGAACGACCTCGCCGTCTTCGAGCAGATCGCCACCGAGGGCCTCGCCCAGCTGGGGTGATCGCGGCCACCACGGCCGACCGGTCCTGACAGAGCCCTGTGCGGCCGTGCCGACGGCCCGCACGGGGCTCTGTCGGATCCCCGCCGGAGCGGTTCGGTACGGGCGCACCGAGGTGGATTTCTCCGGGCGAACGTTGCACTTGCGCTGTCCGAGCTGTCCGTCGAGGCGGGCCCGCCCGGACGTCGGGGTCTCGCTGCACACCCACTCGGCCACCGCGAACGCCTTCAGCGCCCTCGGGGTGCCGCTGCGGGCGCTGAGCCACGACGCGGTGGTCTTCGCCGAGCACGGCCTGCCTGATGCCGCAGCACGGACTGCTCGCGGCGGGCCGGGACATCGCCCACGCGGTGATGTACGCCGTGTTGCTGGAACGGGCCTGCGGCCTGCAGTTGAGCGCCCAGGCGGCGGGCGGGATCCGGCACTGGACCGGCCACCGGGAGAAGCCTGTAGAAGGACGCCACGGTGTGGCCGCCGGGCCAGATCGAGGCCGGCTGGCGCTACTGGGTACGGCGCACCGAGCGGTCGTGACGACGGCTACGGGTGCGGGCGGGTGCGCTGGGCGGGGAGGGCGGGGGCCGGATCCGGGGTGCGGCGGGCGAGTTCGGCGAGGGTGTGGAAGAGGACCTCACCGAGCAGGACCGGCTCGCGGGAGGCGACGGGCACGTCCGGCTCGTCGGGCACGTCCGGCTCGTCCGGGAAGGCGGCGGTGGAGCGGCGGGTCGGGGACGTCTCGTCTCGGAGCTGGCTTGTGGGCATGGCTCTTCCTGCCGACGGGGTGACCGGGATCAGTCCTGCCCGTTCGGCCCGCACTGACACCCCGGACGGGGGCGGATCGGCCGGAAACGGCGTGTGAAGGGCCGGAACCCGTCCGTACGGTCAGGGCTGCGGCCCCGCCCTGGGCGGTGACCCGGCGGCACCGATGGGCGAAGATGGACCGGTGACCGAACCCCGCACCGCTCCCCGCCTCATCGCCACCGACCTGGACGGCACCCTGCTCTGCGCCGGCGGCACCGTCAGCGATCGCACCGCGGCGGCCCTGGCGGCGGCCGAGGCGGCCGGGATCCAGGTGGTGTTCGTGACCGGGCGGCCGCCGCGCTGGATGCAGCAGGTGAGCCCGCACATCGGCGGCCACGGGGTGGCGATCTGCTCGAACGGCGGCGCGATCGTGGACGTGCGGCGCGGCGAGCTGGTGGAGTACTTCCCGATGGCGGCCGGGACCACGCTGGCGGTGGTCGAGGCGCTGCGCGCCAAGCTGCCCGGCACCGCCTTCGCCTTCGAGCACGCGGCCGGGTGGGCCCGCGAGCCCGAGTACGAGGTGCTCATGTGGGGCGACGACATGGTCTGCGAGGTCGGCCCGGCCGAGGAGTTGCTCGGGGACGGCGGCCCGGTGCGGGGCCTGTTCAAGCTGCTGGCCAAGCACCCGGACCTCGACCCGGACACCTTCCTCGCCGAGGCCCGGACGGCCGCCGGGCACCTGGCCGAGATCACCCGCTCCTCGCCGATCCCGCTGCTGGAGATCAGTGCGCCCGGCGTCACCAAGGCCAGCACGCTGGCCCGTTGGTGCGCCGAGCACGGGATCGACCGCAGTGAGGTGGTGGCCTTCGGCGACATGCCGAACGACCTGGAGATGCTGGCCTGGGCCGGCACCGCGTACGCCGTCGCCAACGCCCACCCGGCAGTGCTGGCGGCGGTGCCGCTGCACACCGTGAGCAACGACCGGGACGGCGTCGCGGCGGTGCTGGAGGAGTTCCTGCCCCGGTAGCGCCCGGTGACGGCGCCCGCCGCCCGGCCCGGTAACCGCCTTAACCGAAGCGGCCGTTGACGTAGTCCGAGGTCCGCTGGTCGCGCGGGTGCCCGAAGATCTGCCCGGTCGGCCCGGCCTCGACGATCCGGCCCGGGGTGTCGTGGGTGGCCAGGAAGAACGCGCAGCTCTGCGAGACGCGCTGGGCCTGCTGCATGTTGTGGGTGACGATCACGATGGTGAGCCGCCCGCGCAGTTCGGCGATGGTCTCCTCGACCCGGCGGGTGGAGGTCGGGTCGAGCGCGGAGCACGGCTCGTCCATCAACAGGATGTCCGGCGAGACGGCCAACGACCGTGCGATGCACAGGCGTTGCTGCTGGCCGCCGGAGAGCGCACCGCCCGGGGTGTGCAGCCGGGCGGACACCTCGTCCCAGAGCCCGGCCCGGCGCAGGCTGGTCTCCACCAGGTGCTGGCGCTCCTCCTTGGACACCTTGATCCCGGCCAGCTTGAGCCCGCTGGCGACGTTGTCCTGGATGGACATCGCCGGGAACGGGTTGGGCCGCTGGAACACCATGCCGATCCGGCGCCGCACCTCGGCGGGGCGCCGCCCGGGCCGGTAGACGTCGTCCCCGTCCAGCAGCACCTCACCGGCCAGGGCGGCGCCGCGCACCATCTCGTGCATCCGGTTGAGGATCCGCAGGTAGGTGGACTTGCCGCAGCCGGAGGGGCCGATCAGCGCGGTGACCTCGCCGGCCGGCATCGCCAGCGAGACCCGCTCCAGCACCTTGCGGCTGCCGAACCAGGCGGAGACGTCCCGGGTCTCCAGCCCGGCCAGCGGGCCGTCGCCGGGCCGGCCGTCTCCGGGGTGGCCACCGCCGGGGCCCGGCGCGGGGGTGACCGGCGGGAGGGTGAGGGTGTCGGCGGCCGGGTCGGCCGCCGCGTCGTACGGCTGCTGGGTGGTGTCGGTCATCGGTACGGTCCTCCGGGCGCGCGTCAGTAGAGGTTGGGCAGCAGGGCGGCGGCGTTCTCGTAGACCGCCCAGACCAGCGCGCCGACCACCGGCGCGAGGCTCAGGTAGACGGCCGACGGCCGCCAGTACCGGGCCAGCAGCAGCGCGCCGACCACCGCGCCCAGCAGCCCGAGCGACCACAGCTGCAGCGTGGCCAGCGCGCCCTTGTCCGCGGCCAGCGCCTTGTCGTACGCGACGGTGGCGGGGCGGCCGCCGGGGTTCTGGTCGGGGTCGCCCTCAAGGCGGGCGCCGATCATCACGGTGGAACCGGGGATCCAGTCGGAGTCGCCGGTGACCAGGACCAGCCGGTTGCGGGCCGGGTCGGTGATCGGGTGGTCGCCGTCGCCGTACACGTTGACGGTGTAGGTGTACTTGCCCTGCCCGGTGGTGGCCTCGATCCTGTCGCCGACCCGGAGCTTGGACAGCTCGGCGAAGGGCGCGCCGAAGGTGGCGCCGCGGCCGAACACCACCGCGACCCCGCCCTGGCCGGGCAGCGCGGTGTCCCGGCGGTGGCCGGGGCCGCGCATCAGGTCCCGGCCGGTGGTGCCCTCGACCACCACGGCCTGGTGCAGGCCGATCGCCGGGATGTCCAGCAGCGCCACCGGGTCGCCGTCGTCGGCCGAACCGGTCGGGGCGACGGCCCGGGCGAGCTGGTCCTTGAAGGTCTTGTACGCGGCCGACTGGTAGTGCCGCTCCTGGACGTGCGAGAGCGTGAACAGGTAGCCGACGAAGCCCAGCACCAGCGCTGCCAGCAGGCTGACCGCCCAGGCGCCCTGGAGGAACCGCCGCCGCGCGGGCGTGACGGCGGGACGGGCCGTGGACTCCCCGACCAGGGGCACCGACGGTTCGGTCACCGGCTTCTCCAGGACCGGTGCGGTCACGAGGCACCGCCCGATCCCTTGCGCCGGCGCAGCAGCCGGCGGCCGAGCAGCGGCGGGACGAGCACCACGGCGAGCAGCTCCACCGCGGTGAGGGTGGAGAGCGTCCAGTCCTCGGGCTTGCCGCTCACCTCGACCACGTTGGCCGCGACCTCGGTGGAGCCGCCGCCGCGACCGCGGGCGACCACCTGCCCGGTCTGCGGGTCGACCACGTCCTCGGCGGAGCCGTCGCCCCCGCCGCCGGCCGCGTTCGGGTCCCCGGCGGCCGCGCCGCCACCGGCGTTCGGGTCGCCGCCGGCCGCGCCGCCACCGGCACCGCCCGCGTCCCCGCCACCGCCGCCTCCGGCGCCTGCGGACGAGCCGCCGCCACCGCCGTGGCCGTTGCCGCCGGACCCGCCGGTGCCGCCCGAACCCCCGGTCCCGCCGGAAGTGCCGCCACCACCGCCGCCGGAGCCGCCGGACCCGCCCGAGCCGCTCTTGACCGGCTGGCCGTTCTGCACGGTGCAGTCCAGCGGCGTGCCCTGCTTGTCGCAGGGGCTGGGCATCGGCGCGCTCTTCAGGACGGTCAGTTCACCGGCCGAGTTGAAGGTCGGATTGGCGCAGTTGGACAGGGTGTCCGGGTCGACCGGGCTGGCGTTGCCGGGGATCGACTTGGTCTGCAGCAGCCCGCCGCGGACCAGGCCGCGCGGGATCGGCGAGTAGCCGAGGCCGTCGGCCTCGCCCTGGCCCTCGCAGAGCACGTACGAGAGGAAACGGCTGAGCGCGCCGCCCTTGTCGTTGGTGAAGCGGCCCGGCGGGGGCAGCGCGGCACCCGCGCGCGGCACGATCACGTAGCTGTAGCTGGAGATCGGGTACGCGCGCGGGTCGTCCATGGTGTAGACGCCGTCGAGGTTCTGCTGCAGGTAGTTCGGGTCGCTGGCCGGGGTGTTGTCGTCCACGCCGCGGATCTTGGCGGCGGTGAGCGCCACGGCGACGTTGGAGGCGGTCGGCAGCGAGTAGTAGCCGGCCTGGTTGAGCACCTTCACGACCGGCCAGTTGCTGCGCTTGGCGAAGGCGTACTCGTCGTAGCCGATGGTGCCGAGGCCGGAGGGCGCCTTGATGTAGCCGGCCACGACGTCCGAGCCGTTCTGGGCGACCATCCGGCCGGACGGCGGGAAGAACTCGGTGTAGTCACCGCAGGAGACGCCGTTGACGGACGAGCAGTACGTGTCCCACTGGTCCTTGTGGGTGTGCTCCATCCAACGGGTGAACTGGGCGGTGGCGCCGGAGCCGTCGGAGCGGACCACCGGGGTGATCGGCAGGTTGGGCAGCGCCTTGCCGTAGTCGGCGGTGATCTTCGGGTCGTTCCAGTTGGTGATCTTGTTGGTGAAGATGTCCACGATGGTCTGCGGGGACAGCCGCAGGTCGCGAACCTGCTTGCCGCCGACCACCAGGTTGTACATGAAGGTCGTGCCGCCGGCGGTGATCGGGATGTACGAGAAGCCGTACGTCATCGTCTCCACGCCACCCGTGCCGGTGCGCTGGCCCGACGAGTTCACACCGGAGTCCTGGCTGGTGCGGAACGGCACGTCGGAAGCGGTGAAGTCGTCCTGCCCGAGGAGCCACGAGTTGCGGCCGGCCGCCGAGCCGATCGGGTTGAAACTGATCTGGATGCCCTGCGGTCCGACGTCCTGGCGCCACTGGTCGATGGCCGGACCGGCCCAGCTGGAGCCGTCGGCGCTCAGCGCGACGGGCGCCGCGTACGCCTTCGAGCCCGGCCCCAGCAGCGGGGAGGCCGCGAGCAGGAACAGGGACATCAGCAGGGCGAGCCCGCGGGCCACGGGCCGGCCGGCAGCCTCCCACGACATGAGAACTCCTCTGGCACGGAGGGTGGTTGGGTGAGTCATCAGCTGTTCCCGGAGAGCGGGACGGCGGGACGGGCGGCCCGCGCACCGGCCTCGGCCCGGCGCGCCTCCCGGTCGATCCGACGCCTCTGGCGCCTCGTCAACTCGCCCGGCTTGCGCCCGCCGAGCACGCGCGCGGTGACGAACAGGACCAGCACCAGGGCCATCAGGGTCAGTCCGGCCGCGAAGGCGCGGGCGACCATCTCGGGGTAGGGCTGCTTGACGTAGTTCCAGATGTACAGCGGCAGCGACACCTGGTGCTCGTGGAACGGGTCGGCATTGAACTGCGAGGTGAAGCCCGAGGTCAGCAGCACCGGGGAGGTCTCGCCGATGCCGCGCGCCATGCCGAGCACCACCGCCGTCACCAGGCCGGGGCGGGCGGTCGGCAGCACCACGTTCCACACCGTGCGCCACTGGCTGCCGCCCAGCGCGTACGAGGCCTCCCGCAGGGTGCCCGGCACCAGTCGGATGACCACCTCGGCGGCCCGGGTGACGATCGGCATCATCATCACGGTCAGCGCGAGCGAGGCCGCGAAACCGCTCTTCTCGGCGCCGAAGGTGATGATGAAGACGCCGAGGATGAACAGGCCGGCCACGATGGACGGCAGTGCGGTCATCGCCTCGACCAGCGTCCGCACCGGCTTGGCCAGCCGGCCGCCGACCTCGGACATGAAGACCGCCGCCGCGATGCCGAGCGGCACCGCGAACAGCGTGGCCAGGCCCAGCTGTTCGAGCGAGCCGACGATCGCGTTGAGCGCGCCGCCGGAGGTGATCGGGGAGAGCGCGGCGGTCTGCTCCATCGACTCGGTGAAGAAGTTGAGGTGCTGCGCCGCCTCGTAGCCGCGGTCCGCCACGTAGCCGATCTGGTCGCCGATCAGCGCGACCACCAGCAGCCCGGAGCTCCAGGCGACCACCGACACCAGCCGGTCGCGCACCATGAGCCCGCCCCACTGGAGCCGGCCGAGCGCGAAGTAGCCCGTCAGGAAGAGGACGTACCAGCAGACCAGGAAGCCGAACACGCCGCTGAACGGCAGCACCCGCTCGTACAGCATCCAGTCCAGCGCGAGCGAGCCGACCAGCGACCCGGCCACGGTGAACACGTCCTCGCGGGTGACACCGCCGAGCCGCACCCTGGCCTCGGGGCGCGACGGCGCGGCCTCGGCGGGCGCGTCGGGGGAGCCGGAGGAGCCGGGGGGCTCGGCCGCGGCGACCGGCGGCAGGTCGAGCGTGGTCATCGGGTGGTTCCCTTCAGCGGGGTCGGGGCGGGGCCGGCCATGTCGGTACGCCACCTCAGTCCGCGATGGAGGCCCCGGAGCGGGACCGGTTGATCACGAACCCGGCCGCCACGTTGACCAGCAGGGTCAGTGCGAACAGCACCAGGCCGGCCGCCATCAGCGCGGAGAGCGAGAGCGCGTCCGACTCTCCGAAGCGCAGCGCGATGAGCGCCGAGATCGAGTTGGCGCCGTTCTCCAGGATGTGGGTGATGGTGTTGAAGCTCGGCGAGATGATCAGCGCGACCGCGATCGTCTCGCCCATCGCCCGGCCGAAGCCCAGCATGATCGCGCCGATCACGCCGCCCTTGCCGAACGGCAGCACCACCGTGCGCACCATCCCCCGGCGGGTCGAACCCAGCGCGTAGGCGCCCTCCCGCTCGCCCTGCGGCGCCTGGGAGAACACCTCCCGGCTGAGCGAGGTGACGATCGGGATGATCATCAGCGCGACGACCACGCCCGCGATGAAGGTCGAGGAGGTGTAGGAGGTGCCGATGTCGCCGGTGCGCACCTTGAGGAAGGGGATCGCGTCGCCGAGGTGGCTGGTGAGCCAGCGGACGAAGCCGATGATGCGCGGCTGGAGGAAGAAGAGCCCCCACAGGCCGTAGATGATGCTGGGGATCGCCGCCATCAGGTCGATCAGCGAGATCAGCGCCGCGCGCAGCCGGACCGGCGCGTACTCCGAGATGAAGATCGCGGTGAAGAGGGCGACCGGGACGGCGATCACCAGCGCGATCACGGCGATCAGCAGCCCGTCCGGGAGGACGGCGGCGATGCCGAAGTTGTGCGCCGCCGTCTGCCACTTCTGCTCGGTGAGGAAGGACAGCCCGACGGCGCGCAGCGCGTCCGTACCGCGCAGGATCAGGAAGAACGCGATCAGCCCCATGATCGCGAAGACCGAGAGCCCGGCGATCCGCAGCACCCCGCGGAACACCCGGTCGCCGGGGGTCGCGGGGGCGGTGATCACGCGCGGGACGTCCTGGTCGGGCCCGTGGTCGGGTTGGCCTGGCGCCCCGGCGTACGGTGCCGCGGGCTCGGCGGCGGATGTCATGGTCTGCTCTCCGTGCTCGGCTGCGGGGGACGGATCCGGTGCGTACCCATTCGGCCAGCCGGAAGTGGCCGGATCGGGTCGGCCGTGTGTACGAGGGCCCAACGCGGCGACTCTGTAGCGGAGTTGGGAACTCCAGATGGCTTCACATGGCCGCCGGATGGCATGTTCGCAGCGATACCAATGCTCAACTCGGTTGATCGGGAAGGGATTTGACCACGATCGAGCGTGATCGGACAGCTGGCCGGTTTCACTCGAAAGATCAACGCGCGTTGATGTCGGGCACCTTGGCGCATGCGAAAACGACTCGGCGGGGCCGGAACGGCGGCCCCGCCGAGTCGCTGGGGTGGTGCGAGTGGTGCGGTCAGTGCGTCACGGGCGGCGGCGCACCCGCGCCCAGCCCTGCCGCAGCCCGGTCAGCGCCCGCGCCCCGGCGGGCGTACCGCCGAGGACCAGGGCCGCCGGACCGCCGACCAGCAGCACCCCGCCGCCGATCAGCGCGATCGGCAGCAGCAGCCGGGCCAGACCGGAGCGGTCCGACGCCGGGGTACCGGCGGCGACCGGCGCGGCGGACAGCGACTTGCCGGGCGTGCTCGGGCTCGCACCGGGCTTGGCACCCGGGGCGGCGGCGCCGGCACCACCGGCCGCGGTACCGGCACCGCTGCCGGCGCCCGTGCCGCCGCCGCTTCCGGACGGACCGCCGGCGGAGTCGGAGCCCGAGCCGCCGGCCGAGGAGCCCCCGGAGCCGCCGGACGGGCCCGCGCCCTCGCCGACCTGGGTGACCGAGGCGACGTTCGGGGCGCTGCCGCCCCCGCTGCCGCCGGCCGCCGGGGTCGAGCCGTCACCGCCGGTCGCGGGCGGGTTCGCCGGCGCGGCCTGGTTGCCGGGCAGCTTGGCGTCCTGCGCCTCCAGGTGGCTGATGGCGTCGGCCGCCTGGGTCCGCTGGGCGGCGGTCAGCGCGAGGAAGCCGGGCGCGAGGTGACCGGGCTCGTGGCCGTAGACCTGGCCGGTGGTGGTGACCGCGCGCATGAACGTGCTCATCGCGGCCACCTTGTCGGCCGCGACGTCCTTGGTCGGGAGCATCGCGTAGTCCACGGTGGTCAGCGGGTAGGCCTTCTGGTCCCGCGAGAACGCCGTGTCGGACGTGCCGTACGGCAGGGACTGCACGCCGGTGGACCGGTCGACGGTCATGTCGGCGACGGCGGCCTGCAGGCCCGGGCCGTCAGGAGAGGCGAAGCCGCCGGCCGGGTTGACCAGCTGGGCCTCGGGGAGCGAGTAGGCCTTCGCCTGACCGGAATCCATGATCGCGAAAAGGGTCCGCCGGCCGACCGGCATCGACGCGCACAGGTCGTGGGTCCCGTCCGAGTGCTTGTCCGTGTTGACGCAGTTCGGCTTGTTCCACAGAACCTTCCGCGCCACGTCGTTCAGCCCGGTCGCCACCGGGTTCCACTCGTACTGCTTCCACCGGTCCTTCGGGTCCTCCGTTGCTCCGGCGAACCCGGAGGAGTCCTGCCGGACGAAGGAGTCGACCGGGTAGCCGGAGAACGCCGGGCGCAGGTAGTAGCTGTCCACGTGCATGCCCCACGGGTCCGGTTCACCGTCGAGGAACCGCACCGCGTCCGGGTCGGAAGCGATCCAGGACGTCAACTGGTACGTCATGTCCGCCGTCCCGCCGAAGACCGTCGGGCTGACATTGCTGTAGCTGCACCCCGTCGGCCAGGCGGCCTTACTGTCCGGGGGAAGCTGGTTCAGCTTCTGGAACTCCGGGTCGTCGAAGACGCATTGCGGATTCCCCTTCACCGAAGGGACATCACCCGGCGAGTTGTAGGACTGGGTGAGCAGCTTCGCCAACAACCGCGCGTTGAGCCGCATGCTCCTGAACTGCAGGCGGGTCTTCGGATCGTCCACGATGAAGACGACGGAGATCCCCGAGGTCGCCACCGGCGCGTACACGTACGGCCTCGGCGGTGGAGCCTGCGTATCAGGCCTGGCCGCCAGTGCCATGTCCTTGCTGCCGGCGAGGAAGTCCGACCGTGCCTGCGAGTCACCGTTCGCGAAACCGTACGTCAGCAGCATCGGGTCGTTGCCCTGGCACAACCCGGCCTGCCACTGCTCCACGGCCCGCTTGGCCGGTTCCAGGCCGCCCACGGTGAAGGCCGGCTTCTCCCCCGGGCAGGAGGCCGCGGTGGGAGCGAATTCGAGCGGGACCACCGTGCGACGCTCCCAGGCGCACTGCTCGGCCGTCGCGAACTGCGTCCACCGATTGAGCTGCCGCTGGAGCACCAGGTCGGACGGCATGTCGAAGGCGGTGTCCAACGCGTGGTTCTGGCAGTTGACCACGCCCTTCCGGGTCGGGTCCTTCCAGGCCAGGACGTCGCCGCCGTAGTTGGGCTCCACCACCAGTGAACAGGGGTTCTTGTCGTCACAGCCCAGGTGGGGACTCTGGGTCGCGGTGAAGAGTTCGATGTCCGCGTACCCCGTGCCGTCCGAAGCCGTCGTCGCAACGACCTTGTTGGACGGGAAGTCGGGGAAGGTCGTCCCGGGCGCGGGCCTCTTCTGCTGGAACCCCGCCGCCGCATCGGCGCCGTACAGCGTGCTGTCGTAACAGTCGGTGATCTTCGGGTCCGTGCCCTTGCACTGGTACACCCGCACCTCGTAGTAGGGCAGGCGCTCCCCGACGGTCGCTCCGCCCGCCCAGGGGCTTCCGCTGACGTCGCTGGACGGGGTGAACCCCTTCCAGCTGACGTGAACGACCTGGTTGACCAGGTTCTTCGTCTGGGCGACCGTGACACTTCCCTCAGGGCCGTCCTTGCCATCCTTCGGAAGCCAGATCTTGGGCCCCACCTTGGTGACGGCGGAGTCCTCCGCCACCGCCTGCGGTACGGCGCCCAGGCCGATCGGCACCACGCCGATCGCCACCACCACCGACCACACCAACGCGATCGCCGGTATCCGGCGACGCCACCACCCCGGATGTCTCCGGTCGGGTAGGCGGACTCTCATGGCGGGCACCTCCGTACGGTTGCGCGCCGCCGGGAAGCGCGGCGCAGGGGGATCAGGCTGCGAGCGGCCAACGATTCCGGTACGCATCCATTCGGCCAGCCACAAGTGGCCGGATCCGGTCGCGCGTGTGTACGGGACCACAACGCGGCACCTCTGTAGCCGAGTTGGCACCTGCGAACGAAACGGGCCCGCGCCACCCGGCGCAGGCCCGTCGCTCAGGTCGGCGCCTGCGATCAGCCGTTGAAGGTGAACGAGAAGGAGCCGACCGACTGGCCACCGGTGAAGAAGGTGGTGTTCAGCTGGGTGTCGAGGTACTGCGCACCCGTGGTGTCCAGGGTGAGGTTGCTCGCGTTCAGGCTCTGGGTGGTCCCGCTCTGGCTGCTCTCCTGGATCCCGGCCGGCCGCAGCAGCGAGACCGGCGCGGTGGCGCCGTCCGGCACGCCGGTGAGGCGCCAGCGGTCGGCGCTGAACGCGAGCTGCTTGAAGAGCACGCTCTTGCCGGTCTGGACGTCGACGAAGAGCAGGCTGCCGTCGAGCGTCGCGTTGCCGTAGTAGCCGCGCAGGTTCACGCTGCCGCCGGTCACCGGAAGGCTCGTCGACAGGCCCTTGGTGACGTCGTAGGAGACGCCGGCGTTCGGCAGCGGAACGATCACCACACCGTTGGTGGCCGCGTTCTGCAGGAACGCGTTGTTCTCGACCACCACGGCGCTGCCCGTGGGGGTGGCAGCGGGGGTGGTGTCGGCCGCGGCCGCGCCGCTGAGGCCGGTCACGGCGAGAACGACCGCGACGCCGCCGGCGAGGTACCGGGCGGTGGTACGGGACATGCTGGTCTCCTTGGGAGAGGAAGGTGTCGCGCTGGGGTGGAACACCGGCCCGAGGACCGCCGGCGGCCACGGGCAGGACGCCCGTGGCCGCCGGATGGTGCGGGGTGGATCAGGTGAGGGTGGCGACACCGCAGGCCGGGGTGGCCAGGAAGCCGTAGCTCGCGATGTCGGCGGCCGCGGTCGGGTCGTTGCAGATCCAGCCGTTGGAGCCGAAGATGTTCTGGAGCGCCTGGCCGTGGGTGTCGGTCGCGTTCCACTCGGCGTCACGGACGACGTTGTAGACCACGCGGCCGAACTGCGAGTTGGCGAAGTCGGTGTTGATCTGGTTGCTGGTGACCGGGGTCAGGGTGGCACCGTTGACCACCACGTTGCGCAGGGTCAGATTGCCGGGCGCGTCGGTCGTCGTGCCGTGGCCGCCGGCCGTCTGACCGATGTAGTGGGCGACGGAGTACGGGAAGACCACGTCGGGGTTGTTCAGCGCCTGGTCGGTGCCCTCGTTCTCCTCCGGACCGGTGGTGACGCACTGGCCCAGGGTCGGGTTGCTGATCGCGGTCAGGAAGAACGCGCGCGTGCCGGAGTCGGCCTGCGGCAGGAACGGCTTGATGGTGGCGTTCGGCAGGCTCGGGTCGATCTGCTGCCAGTTGGTGGTGGTGCAGCTGTAGATCGCGTTCAGCTGCGCCGGGGTCAGCTGCGCCGGCGCGTCGCCGCCCGACTTGGCGGACCAGGTCACCGCGTCCTTGGCCAGCGTGACGAAGTCCAGGCCGTGGGCGTCGGTCGGCTGCGGGCCGCGCGAGGAACGGGCGAAGTCCACGGTCGCGCTGGTGTTGGCGACCAGGGCCTTGATGCCGGCGCCGGAGCCGTTCGGGCGGGCGATCGAGGTGGCACCGACCTTGGTGGTGATCGGCGAGGAGCCGGTCGCGTCCCAGCTGTACAGGTGCGGCGCGGTGGAGCCGGAGCCCAGGGAGGCGTTGTAGTCGGTCGAGAACTGGTTCAGCAGCGCCTGGATGGTGTCCGAGCCGACGCCCACGATGTCCTGGGCGGCCGGGGTGACGGTCGGGTCGGCCAGGGCCGAGCCGCTGGCGATGGTGACCAGGGAGGTCGCCAGGGCGGCGGCGGTGAGCAGCTTGGCAGCGGTCTTACGCATGTTCCTCTTCCTCCGATGGGAGAGACGTACATCGCGTGAACCCGTGCTCCGGGGGGGGAGTTCGGGGCCGGTGGCCGCGTCCGCTGCGGCCCGTCCGGCAGAGCCGATCCTGTCGGGCCGGGAGGTTCCGCCGGAAGGGAGGTCGAGTCCGGCCCGGTAATGTCGACTCATCGGTTCAGCAAGGTTTAGACACTGGTCAGCGTGAACGCGACAGGGCTGCCACAGCCCCTCCCGCCCTCGCCGACGTTCTTCTCCAGGAGACTGCTCGGGGTGTTGCCGGAAACCTGCGCTTCACCGGAACTGCACGGACGGCCGTCGGATCACAGCGGATTCCGGCGGATCACAGCGGCCGGCGGCCGTCCCGCCCGCCCCGCCGCAGCTCCTGCCCCACCCACTGCAGTCCGGCCAGGAAGCCCTCGACGCCCGCCTGGCACTGGTCGCGCCGCAGGTACCCGCGCGCACTGCGGGCCACCGGCACGGAAGCGGCCGCCCCGGGCCGGGTGCTGCGCACCGGCAGGTAGGCGGACCACACCCACTGCCGCCCCTCGGACTGCGTGACGGAACACCGAAGGGCGGCCCGCTCGATGATCAACTCACGCACCGCATCGGCGAGTTCCCCCTCGCTCCGGTAGGTGCGCACGCCGACCCCGAGCGGCCGCCCGTTGGCGGCCCGCAGAGCCCAGCCCACACAGCGGTCGGCCGCGGGCACGATCAGCAGCCGCGGTCCGCGCCGCTCAGCGGCCATCGGGACGTCTCAACGACACGGCTCTCTCGGGCAGTTCGCGCGCCGGCTGTTTGGCGAGCAGCACCACGAAGCGCCGGAAGGCGTTCTGGCAGGTCGCGTACCGCTCGTAGGCGCGGCTGGACCGCACCTCGGGCAGACCGCGCGATCCGGGGACGACCCAGATCCAACCGATCCCGTCGCGGACATGGGTGATCCGCGCGGTCAGTTCGGCGGCGCCCGCGCGCAGGCCGTCGAAGCCCCGCTCGGCCTCGCCGGGCGTCTCGAACAGCGCGGGGGTGATCGCGACCACCCGGCCGTTGGGCGCCTTCAGCTGCCAGCGGTAGCGCCCGTCCGGAGCGCACTCGGCCCGGAACCCCCCTCGACTTGCCCCTGCTGCGGTGTTGCCGCGGCCGGAAGCGTTCACTGCCCCTCCGTCCGGTTTCCCCTCCGAGACGGATGACAAGCTATGTGTGCACACGGAAGCGCCGATAGCCCAGAACGTTCACAACTTGAGCCGTTGGTCGGGAAGTTCTCCCTCGTTCAGCTTTCACCTAACGCTTGTCACGCACCTACAGCCGGGCCGTCCAGCGCACCGTCGTCCCCTTCCGGTAGGGCCCGTACTCGTGCCAGGCGGCCCCGCCGAGCGCCTCCGCCCGGCGGGTCAGGTTGAGCAGTCCGCTGCGCCGCCCGCCCGCCGGGATGCCCACCCCGTCGTCGGTCACGGTGAGCAGCACGCCGGGCCGTCCACCGCGGTCCAGCGACTCGGGCTCGCCGCCGACCGGCCGGCCGCCGTCGTCCAGGTGGACGGTGGCGTCGATCTCCACGCCGACCCGGGAGGCCCGCGCGTGCCGGGCCGTGTTGGAGAGCATCTCCCGTAGCGCGGCCAGGAGTTGACGACCGGTGTTCTCGCCGACCAGACTCTCCACCGGCCCGACGAAGCTCACCGAGGGCTTGAAGCCGAGCGCCGCCGCGGCCTGGCTGGCCTCCCGCAGGACGCGGGTGCGCAGGGTGTCGGGGGCGTCGCCGTGGTTGTCGTGCTGGAGGGCGTAGATGGTGGTGCGGACCTCCTGGATGGTGGCGTCCAGTTCGTCCACCGCGTTGCCGATGCCGACCTTCACCTCGGGGACGACGGCGCGCCGGGCCGCGCTCTCCAGCATCATCCCGGTGGCGAACAGCCGCTGGATCACCAGATCGTGGAGGTCGCGGGCGATCCGGTCGCGGTCCTGGAAGACGGCGAGGCGCTGCTGGTCGCGCTGGCCCTCGGCGAGGCGCAGGGCGAGGGCGGCCTGCGAGGCGAAGGTCTCGGCGAGCTGCTTCTCGGAGTCGGTGAACGGCAGCGCGCCGCGCGGGCGCCAGACGCAGAGCCCACCGAGCACCCGCCCGGCGGCGACCATCGGGACGGCCATGGACGGGCCGAAGCTGCGGGCGAGCCGGATCACCACGGTCGGGTCGCTGGACATGTCGTCCAGGTGGACGCTCTCCCCGGCCAGCAGCCGGGCCGCGAAACTGTCCTTGGGGAGCAGCTCGCCACGGACGAACTCGGCGACCTCGCCGGAGGCGTGGGCGACCCGCATCTGCCCGTCGCTCTCGCCGGCGGGGCCGGTGGGCAGCAGGATCATGCCGAGCGCGGCGTCCGCCAACTCCCGCACCTGCTCGGCGGCCACGGTCAGCGCGCCCTCGGCCTGCTCGGTGGAGAGCAGCGCGGTGGTGACGGCGGCGGCGCCGGCGATCCAGCGTTCGCGGCGGCGCCCCTCCTCGTACAGCCGGGAGTTCTCGATCGCCACGCCGGCGGCCGCGGCGAGCGCGTGCACCACCTGCTCGTCCTCGGGGGTGAAGGCGCCGCCGCCCTTCTTCTCGGTGAGGTAGAGGTTGCCGAAGACCTCCTCGCGGACCCGGATCGGCACGCCCAGGAAGGTGACCATCTGCGGGTGGTGCGGCGGGAAGCCGGAGGAGCGCGGGTCGGCGCCGAGGTCGGCCAGCCGCAGCGGCTCGGGGCGGTCGATGAGCGCGCCGAGGATGCCGCGCCCGGCGGGCAGTTCGCCGATCTCGGCGGCGGTCTCGTCGTCGATGCCGACGTGGATGAAGTCGGCCAGGCCGTGCCCGCCGGGGGCGATCACGCCGAGCGCCGCGTACCGGGCGTCGACCAGTTCGGCGGCGCCGGTGGCGATCCGGTGCAGGGTGGCGTGCAGGTCGAGCCCGGCGCCGATGGAGACCACCGCCTCCAGCAGGCGCTGCATCCGGTCGGTGACCGCGGCGGCCGACTGCAGGCGCTCCGCGACCTCGGTGACCAGGGTGTCCAGCCCGAGCGAGGCGATCTCGGGCACCCGATGGGGTGTCGGCTCGGGGGCGGTCTCGGGAAGGTCCGGCGTGGGGTCCATGACGAAAGCCTAGTTTGTACGGTTTTCGACCGAAGGGAGACGCGGCTTTTGCACGCGGTCCTCAGCGGCCCACCGGCTCCAGCAGCAGCCCGTCCGCCTCCCGCTCCCGGCGCCACATCGCGTGCAGCCGCCCGTCCGGGTCGGCGACCAGCTCGGACCAGCGGCCGCGCTCGGCGACCCGGCCGCCGTCCAGCACCAGCACCTCGTCCACGGCGGCGTCGTCCAGCCCGGCGAGCCGGTGGGTGATCAGCACAGTGGTGCGGCCCTCGGTGGCGGCCAGCAGGTCGGCGGTGAGCGCGTCGGCGGTGGGCAGGTCGAGGTGCTCGGCGGGCTCGTCCAGGACCAGCACCGGGAAGTCCGCGAGCAGTGCCCGGGCGAGCGCGAGGCGCTGCCGCTGGCCGCCGGAGAGACGGGCGCCGTGCTCGCCGACCATGGTGTCCAGGCCCTCCGGCAGGCCGTCCGTCCAGTCCAGCAGCCGGGCGGCGGCGAGCGCGGCGCGCAGCTCGGCCTCGTCCGCGCCCGGGCGGGCCAGCCGCAGGTTCTCCCGCAGGGAGCTGTCGAAGACGTGGGCGTCCTGGGCGCAGAGGCCGATCACCCGGCGGACGTCCTCGCCCGCGAGCGCGCGGCTGTCCACAGCCTGTGGACGACCGGCGGCGAAGGTGACGGACCCGGCGCCCGGCTCCAGGAAGCGCAGCAGCGCCAGGGCGAGGGTGGTCTTGCCGGAGCCGGACGGGCCGACCACGGCGATCCGGCGGCCGGGGACGAGGTCGAGGTCCAGCCCGGTGAGCGCGTCCACGGCCTGCCCGGGGTGCCGTACGGTCAGCCCGCGCACCGCGACGGGCAGCGGCTGCTCGGGCAGTTCCAGGGGCTCGGCGGGATCGGCGACGGGCTCCGGCGCGAGGAGCAGCTCGTCCAGCCGGGCCTGGGCGGCGCGGCTGCGCTGGCGGGCCTGGACGGCGAGCGGCATCCCGGTGACGGCCTCGAAGGCGGCCAGCGGGGTCAGCACCACGAGCGCCAGGCAGACCGGGGCGAGCGCCCCGTCGCGCACCCCCTGGATGCCGACGGCCGCCGCGCCCACCACCGTCAGCCCGGTGAGCAGCGTGATCAGCCCGGTGCCGAGCGCGGTGGTGGCGGCCGAGCGGGCGGCCAGCCGGGTCAGCGCGGCGTCGGCGGTGCGGACGACGGCCAGCCGGCCGGGCAGCGCGCCGGCCACGGTGAGCTCGGCGGTGCCGGTGAAGGCGTCCACCACGGCGGTGGACAGGTGTCCGCGGGCCGGGGCCTGGCGCCGCTCGGCTCCGGCCGACCAGCGGCCGGCCAACGCGGGCACCAGCACGCCGGCGAGCAGCAGCCCGAGGCCGAGCACCAGCCCGGCGGCGGGCAGGAAGGCGCCCAGCGCCACCGCCGAGCCCAGCGCGACCACGCCGGCGACGGCGGCGGGCAGCCGCCAGCGCAGGTAGTGGTCCTGGATCGCGTCGACGTCGGCGACCAGCCGGGAGAGCAGGTCCCCGCGCCGAAAGGCGGGCAGTCCGGCCGGGGCGAGCCCGGTCAGCCGCCGGTAGACGGCGGCCCGCAGGGTGCCGAGGGTGCGCAGCACGGCGTCGTGCGAGACCAGCCGCTCGGTGTAGCGGAAGAAGCTGCGGCCGATGCCGAAGGCGCGGACCGCGGTGACGGCCATCATCAGGTAGAGCACCGGGGGCATCTGGGAGGCCCGGGAGATCAGGTAGCCGGAGGTGGCCATCAGGGCGACGGCGCAGCCGAGGGCGAGCGAGCCGAGCAGCACGGACAGTGCCAGCCGGGGGGCGGCGGGCTCGCTCGTGGGCTCCTCGGGCACGGCGGGGGCGTCGGTCGGCCGCCCGCTGTGGACAAGCGGGGCGGTGACTCGCCCGCTCGTCTCCGGGCGCTCCGACCCGGCGCCGACGCTCTTCGCTCCGGCACTCCCTCCTTCGTCGGTCGCTTGTCGCTCGTCACTTTCGGCACCGGCGCGCCCTTCGGCTCGGGGCGGGACTCGCCCGCTCGTCTCCGGGCGCTCCGACCCGGCAGTGACTCGCCCTGCGGCTCGGGGCGGGAGCAGCCGTACCCGCTCGTCCGCGGCCGCCAGCAGCGCGGGCCGGTGGGCGACGATCAGCACGGTGCGCGCCGGGTCCTCGGCGAGCGTGCGGACGGCGGCCACCACGGCGGCCTCGGAGGCGCCGTCCAGGTTGGCGGTGGGCTCGTCCAGCAGCACCAGCGGCCGGTCGTCGGCGAGCAGCACCCGGGCGAGCGCGAGGCGCTGGCGCTGTCCGGCGGAGAGCCCGGCGCCGTCCTCCCCCAGCTCGGCGTCCAGGTCGGTGACGAAGTCGAGTGCGTGGGCGGCCCGCAGCGCCGTCCACAGCTGCTCGTCGCCCGCGTCCGGCCGGTAGAGCCGCAGGTTCTCTGCGACCGTCCCGGCGAACAGGTGGGGGTGCTGCGGCACCCAGGCGATCTGCCGCCGCCAGCCGGCCGGTTCCAGCTCGGCGAGGTCGTACGAACGCCCGTCGGCGGCGGTGATCCGGACGGTGCCGGCCTCGGGGGCGGTGAGGCCGAGCAGCACCGACAGCAGGGTGGACTTGCCGGCCCCGCTCGGGCCGGTGAGGGCGGTGCTGGAGCCCGGACGCAGGGTGAGCGCGGCGCCGTCCAGCGCGGGCACGGCGCGCCCGGGGTGGCGTACGGTCAGCCCCTCGACGGCGATCGCGGCGCCGGTGAGGTCCGGCGTCTCAAGCGTCCCGGCGGCGGGCAGCGGGGTCTCCAGCACCTGGAAGATCTCGTCGGCGGCGGTCAGCCCTTCGACGCTGGAGTGGTAGAGCGCGCCGACCTGGCGGATCGGGAAGTACACCTCGGGGGCGAGGACGAGGATCAGCAGCCCGGTCTCCAGGTCGAGCGAGCCGTCCACCAGCCGGAAGCCGATGGTGACCGCGACCAGCGCGACGGACAGGGTGGAGAGCAGCTCCAGCGCGAAGGAGGAGATGAAGGCGATCCGCAGGGTGCGCAGGGTGGCCCGGCGGTAGTCGGCGGTGATCCGGGCGATGGTGGCGGCCTGGGCGCGGGCCCGGTTGAACACCTTGAGGGTGGGCAGGCCGGCGACCACGTCGAGGAAGTGGTGGGAGAGCCGGGCCAGGGTGTCCCACTGACGGTCCATCTTCGACTGGGTGGCCATCCCGATCAGCACCATGAACAGCGGGATCAGCGGCAGCGTCCCGGCGATGATCGCGGCCGAGGTGAGGTCGGCGCCGACGATCCGCAGCAGCACGATCACCGGGACGACCACGGCCAGCGCCAGTTGCGGGAGGTAGCGGGCGAAGTAGTCGTCCAGCGCGTCGATGCCGCGGGTGGCGAGGGTGGTGAGTTCGCCGGTGCGCCGGCCCGCCAGGTAGGACGGGCCGAGCGCGGTGGCGTGGTCGAGCAGCCGCAGCCGCAGGGTGGACTTCACCCGGGCGACGGAGCGGTGCGCGGTGAGCTCGGTGAGCCAGCCGACCAGCCCGCGGCCGACGGCCGTCAGGGCGAGCAGCGCCAGCGGGGTGGTCAGTTCGCCGAGGGTGGCGCCGCGCTGGAAGCCGCGGACGACGATCTCGGCGATCAGGCCGGCCTGGGCGACCACCAGGGTCGCGCCCGCCCCGCCGAGGAGCACGGATCCGGCGAGGAAGGCACGGGTGGTACGGGCGTACCCGAGGAGTCGGGGATCGACGGGCTTCACGGCGTCAGGCCTGGTCGCGCGAGGCGGCCGGGTACTGACCGTTGTGCCCGGTGTGGCCGGGGATGTGCTGGACGCCGATCCGCTTGCGGAACACCCAGTAGGTCCAGCCCTGGTAGAGCAGCACCAGCGGGGTGAACACGGCCGCCACGACGGTCATCAGCTTGAGCGTGTACGGCGCGGAGGCCGCGTTGCCGACGGTCAGGCTCCAGCCGGGGTTCAGCGTGGACGGCATGACGTTCGGGAAGAGCGCCAGGAAGAGCATCGCGACCGCGGCCACGATGGTCGCCCCGGAGAGGACGAACGCCCAGCCCTCGCGGCCGCGCTGGTTGGCCGCCAGCGCGCCGACCAGGGCCAGCACGGCGATCACCATCGCGACCAGGCTCCTGGCGTTGCCGCTGTGCGCCTGGGTCCAGACCAGGAAGCCGAGGGTGAGCACGGCGGTCGCCAGGCCCGCCTGCAGCGCGGCCCTGCGAGCCCGCTCGCGGATCTCGCCGACCGTCTTGAGCGCCGCGAACACCGCGCCGTGGAAGGTGAACAGGGCGAGCGTCACCAGGCCGCCGAGCAGGGCGTACGGGTTGAACAGGTCCCAGACGGTGCCGACGTAGTTCTTCTGCGCGTCGATGTCCACGCCGCGCACGATGTTGGCGAAGGCCACGCCCCACAGGAAGGCCGGGATGAGGGAGGTCCAGAAGATGGCCTCCTCCCAGTTGCGCTGCCAGCGGGCACCGTCGCGCTTGGCCCGGTACTCGAAGGCCACGCCGCGGACGATCAGGCAGACCAGGATGACCAGCAGCGGGATGTAGAAGCCGCTGAAGAGGGTCGCGTACCAGTCCGGGAAGGCGGCGAAGGTGGCGCCGGCAGCGGTCAGCAGCCAGACCTCGTTGCCGTCCCAGACCGGGCCGATGGTGTTGATCAGCACCCGGCGCTCGGTGGTGTCGCGGGCGAGCGGCTTGGTGAGGACACCGATCCCGAAGTCGAAGCCCTCCAGGAAGAAGTAGCCGATCCACAGGACCGCGATCAGCACGAACCAGACGTCGTGGAGTTGCATGTCAGATCCTCAGTTCCACGGTGGGGTGCGTCAGTGCGTCAGTACGCGAAGGCGAGCGGCTTGTCGGCGTCCTCGTCCGCGGACGGGCCGCGCAGCGTCGGGTCCTCGGCCGGGGGCCGCTCGGTCACCACCGGGCCGGCCTTGGCGTAGGTGACCAGCAGCCGGACCTCGATCGCGGCGAGGATCGCGTACAGCACGGTGAAGGTGACCAGCGCGCCGATCTGGGTGCCGACGCTGACGTTGGGGGAGACGGAGCTCGCCGTGGTCATCAGGCCGAACACGGCCCAGGGTTGACGGCCCATCTCGGTGAAGATCCAGCCGAAGCTGTTGGCGATCAGCGGGAAGCCCATGGTCAGGATGCCGATCCGCCAGCTCCACTTGGTGAGCAGCGGGCTCAACTCCCGCTTCGGGGTGAGCATCAGCCGGGGCACCTCGGTCTCGCCGGTGCGGAACTCGGGACGCAGGAAGAGTTTCCTGCGGGTGGTCCAGAGGCCGACCAGGCCGGCCGTGAAGGAGGTCATCCCGAAGCCGATCATGAAGCGGAAGCCCCAGTAGGTCATGAAGACGTTCGGGATGTAGTCCTTGGGGTCGCCACCGTGCGCGGCGGCCTCGGCGGCGGCGGTGTCGTTGATGCCGGGGACGGCGGAGCTGAAGTCGCTCTTGGCGAGGAAGGAGAGGACCCCGGGGACCTGCAGCTCGACCGAGTTGCGGCCCTTGCCGACGTCGCCGACCGCGAAGATCGAGAACGGCGCGGGCGCCTGGGTGTCCCACAGCGCTTCGGCTGCGGCCATCTTCATCGGCTGCTGCTCGAACATGACCTTGCCGAGGGTGTCACCGCTGAGCGCGGTGCCGGCGCCGAAGATCACCGCGACCACCAGGGCGAGCCGCAGCGAGGTGCGCATCACGGCGATCTTCTTGGGGTCGGCGGTCTCGGGCCTGCGCTTGGCCTTCCAGAGGTGGAAGGAGGCGATGCCGACCATGAAGGCGGCGCCGGTGAGGAAGGCGGCGGTCAGGGTGTGGAAGACGACGGTGAGGGTGGTGTTCTGGAACAGCACCTTGGTGATGTCGGTGAGCTGCGCCTTGCCGGTGGCCGGGTCGATCGCGTAGCCGACCGGGTGCTGCATCCAGCTGTTGGCCGCCAGGATGAAGTAGGCGGAGAGCACGGTGCCCAGCGAGACCATCCACATGCAGGCACAGTGGATCTTCTTCGGCAGCTTGTCCCAGCCGAAGATCCACAGGCCTATGAAGGTGGACTCGAAGAAGAAGGCGATCAGCGCCTCCATCGCGAGCGGGGCACCGAAGACGTCACCGACGAAGCGGGAGTAGTCGGACCAGTTCATGCCGAACTGGAATTCCTGCACGATTCCGGTGACGACACCCATCGCGATGTTGATGAGGAAGAGCTTTCCCCAGAACTTCGTCGCGTGGAAGTACTTCTCCTTGTTCGTGCGCACCCAGGCGGTCTCCAGCCCGGCCACGATCGCGGCGAGGCTGATGGTGAGCGGCACGAAGAGGAAGTGGTAGACGGTGGTGATGCCGAATTGCCATCGCGCAATGGTCTCGTGAGCGATTGCCAGTTCCACGTCGGCCTCTCTCCAACCGGCCCCTCAGGGCGCTTTCGGACAAACTTCGCCTATAGCCGTAGACCGCTGCTCAAGCACACAAGCTTGTCCGCTTGTGAACGTGAACACGTTCACAAGGGCCAGTATCCATCATCCTTACGGCGGAACTGCAGGTGGGGTGGGGTTGACAGTCGTGTGCCATGCGTCACGGTTTGCGCTGCGGTCCGCACAGTCTGCGGATCGGGCGGGGGCCGGGGCAACGAACGACCGGGCGGACTGCGCGCGGCTCTTGGCCGAACCGGCGCTTGACAGGCTCGCGCCCCGCTCGCTTCGGCGAGCGGGGCGTGCTAGGCGGGCCTCCGGTGACGGGCGGCGACTACGGTCGGCCCAGGAGCTGGGCGCCCGAGGTGGAGTCGGCGCGGGCCGTGAAGAACTCGGTGAAGCCGCCCAGGAACTCCTCCACCGTGATCCGCCCGTCCCCGTCGGTGTCCAACTGGCGGAAACCGTGCGACAGTTCGGCCGGGTGGACGCGCGGCCCGCCGAACACCACGCGGTACTCGTCGAACTCCAGGAAGCCACTGCCGTCGGTGTCGGCCGCGGTGAACACCGCGCGCAGAGCGGGAAGCAGGCCCTGCTCCAGATAGGCCTCGTCCCGGTCGCAGCCCGCCAGGGTGGCCGCGGTGAACTCCTCCCGGCTGACCTTGCCGTCCCCGTTGGCGTCCATCACCGCACGCAGCTGCTCCCACCAGCCCTCGAACGCCTCGTACACCCGCGCCTCGGCGGCCTCGTCCAGCTCCAGCTGCCAGCACACGTTGTGCGCCATCGCCCGCAGGTCGTGCACGGTGATGTAGCCGTCGCCGGTCTGGTCGAGCACCTCCCGGAAGAACCGGTCCACCCGGGGCCCGCGCGCGTCCCGACCCGGTCGGAACCGGCGCGGCGGGCGCCCCTCCTCCGGGGAGCGGTGGCGCAGCCGGTCCGGGAGGAGCGGGACGACGGCCCCGGCGCCGCGGTGCACCAGGGCGGACAGCAGCGCGCCACGCCGACTGCGGGCCACCCCGAACCGCTCCCGCACCGCCGGCGGCAGGTCAGCCACGGTCAGCTCCCGGATCACCCGGGCGACGACCACCCGGGTGATCCGCCACCCGGCGTCCCCGAGGAACCAGAGCCGGCGGGGGCGGGGCGCCTCCCGCAGGATGTCGTCCAGCAGGTAGCGGGCGGCCTCGGTGAGCTCCAGCCGCTCACGGGCGTACCGGGCGAAGTAGGCGGGCAAGTCTGCGGCGCTCTTGGGCAGTTGCTCCTCCGGCAGGCCGAAGGCCGCGATGGCCTCCTTGAACTCGCCGTACGCCAGCTCCAGTTGCCGGGCATCGTACGGGTCCCCACCCAGGCGCCGCATCGCGACCACGCACTCGAACAGTGTCAGCAGCACCCACACCCGGGTCGCCGCGTCCCGGGCGTCGTACGGCTGCCCGTCCGGCGTCTCCCCCCGGATCCGCTTGTGCGCCCGGTCCAGCCGCGCGACCTCCCGCCGCAGCGTCTCCGCGTCCTGGTAGAACAGCCGTCGGCCGCTCCCGAGCGTGTGCTCGACCCGCCGCCACGGATGTGCCCGGTACGTCGAGTGCTCCTCCATCCCGGCCCCCACCACCGGATCCGCCGCCTGCAACACCAGCAGGCGCCAGGCGACCAGGGCGACCCGCCACTCGGACAGGTCGCGCCTGAACGAAACGGCGGGGTCAGGCACGGCGCTCGCCGGTGATCTCGGGGCCGATCACGAAGCCCTTGGCGGGGCCTTCCGGGATGACGGCCTTCCTGCCGTACGGAATCCGGGCCGAATACCCGTAGGCGCGGCGCTCGCGGTCCGGCCCGGTGAGGATGGTCACCGTGCCACCGTCGTCGTAGTCATCGATGATCACGTACACCGGGATGCCGGCGGCGGCATAGGCCCGGCGCTTAAGGACGTGGTCGCGCTGGCGGGCCTCTGCGCCCGGCGAGACCGTCTCAACCACTAGGGCGATTCCGGAGGCCAACAGACCCAGTCCCTCCGGGTGATCGATCTCTTCGACATGTCTCGGGCCGACGAAGACGTCCGGGATGAGCACCTTGAGCCCATGAATGATGTTGCAGACATTTCCCGACGTCCAGTCACTTCCCCGCAGATTGCCGTACAAGCCGTGGAGCACGGGCCTGTTGACAGCGAAGTGACGGGTTCCGACGGTGGGCGACAACGTGATCGTCCCCTCGATGATCTCCGCGTGGAAGCCCTCGGGCGCATCCATGGACTTCCACGCTTGCCAGAGCACCTGGTCCAGGTTCACGACGGCCACCTCAGCAACGAGCGCACTCATCGGGACACCCTTTCCCGTCCAGTTTGACTGCTCCCCCGCCTGAAGGCGGGGGAGTCCGCCTTCGTCTGGGGGATTTCTGACTCGTGCTGCATGGTTGCCCTACGCACAGCCATGTCTTACGCCCTCAACGTCAGCCGGGTTCAGACCTGCCCGGACGAGCATCACGCGGGCGGAGTTCTTGTCTCTGGGGGAGGAGACTCCGCAGGCGGTGCAGGTGTAGGTGCGCATCCCCAGCGGCAGTGCGTGCTTGGCTCTCGCTCCGCAGTGCGCGCAGTCCATCGTGGTGTGCGCGGGGTGGATGAGCCGGACTTCCCGGGACTTGCCGAAATCTCGGATGATCTGCTGCTGAGGGACCGAAGACCCATCACGCAGCCAGGCGTTGCGGGTTCGGGCCTCGGTCAGCATCTTGTCGAGCCGCGCCGGACCGCAGGTGTTCTTCTCCCCGGTGGCTTTGTTGCGCTGGTGCACGGCCCTGGACTTGGCCACGGCCTCGTTCCATATCCACCGGCACTTGCCCCACTCCGACATGAGCTGGGCTTCGGTGGTGGCCGACACGCGGAGCCGGAACGTCCACCGGGCATGCCCGGTGCCGGTCCCGGTTTCCTGCAGCGTCATCATGACTCGTTTCGCTCTCCGACTTCCCGAAGACTTGCACCCCCGATGGCAGCACGGTCGCACACGACTGAGGGGCCGAGAGAGTGAACGGCAGCAGGTTCACCCGATCGAGGGGCTTGGCGAGTCGATAGACGCTCAGGAGACCCGGTCACCATTCGTGGGCAGTTCGACCCGGAACGTGGCGCCCGCGCCCGGTGCGGTGTCCAGGGTGAGGGTGCCGCCGTGCGCTCGGGTGAGGGCGGTCGCGATGGCGAGGCCGAGTCCGCCGCCGCCGTTGTCGCGGCTGCGGGAGGCGTCGACGCGGTAGAAGCGGTCGAAGACGCGCTGGGCCTGTTCCTCGGTGAGGCCGGGGCCGGCGTCGACGACCTCCAGCAGGCAGACCCCGTCGGCCCCGCCGCCGACCCCGATCCGCACCGGGGTGCCGGGCGGGGTGTGCTTGACCGCGTTGCCGACCAGGTTGGTGACCACCTGCCGCAGCCGCGCCTCGTCGCCGAGGACGGGCGCCGCGCCGGGGGCGCCGGTGCCGGAGGGCCCGGTGAGGGCGACGGGGCGGCTCGGGTCGAGGGCGGTGAGGTCGTGCAGCGCGTCGGCGGCGAGGGTGCGCAGGTCCATCGGGGCGAGGTCGAGCGGGCGTTCCTCGTCCAGCCGGGCGAGCACCAGCAGGTCCTCGACCAGGGTGCCCATCCGGACGGCCTCGCTCTCGATCCGGGTCATGGTCCGCTTGACGTCCGCGTCGGTGGGCAGCGCGCCCATCCGGTACAGCTCGGCGAAGCCGCGGATGCCGGCCAGCGGGGTGCGCAGCTCGTGCGAGGCGTCGGCGACGAAGGCCCGCATCCGGGCCTCGGACTCGGCGCGGGCGGCGAAGGCCGCCTCGATCTGGGTGAGCATGCCGTTGAGCGCGATCGACAGCCGTCCGACCTCGGTGCCCGGGGAGAGTTCGGGCATCCGGTGGGAGAGTTCGCCGGCCGCGATCCGGGCCGCGCCCTCCTCGATCCGGCGCAGCGGCCGCAGTCCGGCCCGGACGGCGAAGAAGCCGAGTGCGGCGATCAGCAGCAGCACGGCGCCGCCGATCGCCAGGAAGGAGGTGCGCAGCTTGCCGATGGTGGCGTCGATGTCCTCGCGGGAGACGGCCACCATGACGTAGGTCGGGGTGGTGGTCGGCGAGGCGTAGGCGCCGATGCCGGGGGTGGGGGTGCGGGGTGCCCGCAGCGGCAGCACCAGCACCCGCCAGCTGTGGTGGCCGCGCTGGTCGGGCAGGTCGAACGGGACGTCCGGGGCGGTCCGGGTCGGGTCCAGCCCGGCCAGTTGGGGTGCCGGGTCGCTGTCCGAGACGGGCTGGACCATGAGCGCCTGGACCTTGCCGTCCGAGGACAGGTACTGCACCAGGTACTGGCTGGGCAGGCTGATCCGGCGCCCGGTGACGGCGGGCTTGCCGGCGTCCGGTGTGGTGAGCCGGCCGGGGGGTTTGCGGGACAGCGGCAGCCCGTAGCGCTGGAGCTGTTCGTCCAGCTGCTCCACCAGCTGTGTCCGCACGATGCCGAGCACGAAGGTGTCGCTGACCGCGAGTCCGGTGGTGACCAGCGCGAGCGCGAGGACCAGCAGCCGGGCGCGCAGCGACAACCTGGAGGAGAACCGGGCGAACACGAGCGGGTCCGGTCAGCCCTGCGGGGGGCGGCGCAGCGCGTAGCCGATGCCGCGGACGGTGTGGATCAGCTTGGGGCCGTGGGCCGGGCCGGAGTCGAGCTTGCGGCGCAGGTAGGAGATGTAGGACTCGACGATGGAGAGGTCGCCGCCGAAGTCGTAGGCCCAGACGTGGTCGAGGATCTGCGACTTGGACACCACCCGGCCGACGTTGGCCATCAGGTAGTGCAGCAGCTTGAACTCGGTCGGGGAGAGCGAGACGGGGGTACCGGCCCGGGTGACCTCGTGGGCGACCGGGTCGAGGCTGAGGTCGGCGACCATCAGCCGGCCGTCCTCGGCGGGCCCGCCGGCCCGGCGCAGGATCGCGCGGATGCGGGCGATCAGCTCTTCCAGGCTGAAGGGCTTGGTGACGTAGTCGTCCGCGCCGGCGGCCAGGCCCTGCACCTTGTCGCCGACGCCGTCCTTGGCGGTGAGGAACAGCACCGGCAGGTGGTCGCCGGGGTGTCCGTGCGCGGGGCCGGCGATCTGGCCGCGGGTGGTGCGCTCGCGCAGCTTCTCGACGACTGTGAAGCCGTCGAGGTCGGGCAGCATGACGTCGAGGACCACCAGGTCCGGGCGCTCGACGGCGATCAGCTCCAGTGCCTCGGTCCCGCTCGCTGCGGAGGCGACCCGGAACCCGGAGAAGCGCAGCGAGGCGGCGAGCAGCTCGCGGATGTTCGGCTCGTCGTCCACGACGAGGAGGAAGGCCTCGCCCTGGCCCCCGGCCACGGCGGAGCCGCCCGGTGTGGTGACAGTGCCTTGCACGGGGGTTTCGCCTCCCGGTCGGACGATGACGTTCAGCATGAGGCTAGCTCTCGGAGGCTATGCGGCATGGATGAATGTTGGATTAACACCTTATCGGTCGGTTTTTGGGCGACAAGCCCGCAGGGGCAGGCTCGGTGGTGTGCGCACGGGCTTCGGGGGCGCGCACGGGCTTTGGGGGCGCGCGGGGGCTTCGGGGGCGCGCGGGGAAGCCGACGGCCGGGGCGGGGGATCCCCTCGGCCGTCGACTTCCCCCGCTCGGCGGCTCAGTCGCTCAGCTGTGCGGCGGCCTGAACGTGCTGCCCGGCCCGGTAGCTGCCACCGGGCTGGCGGATCATGACGTTGGCGCGGTTGAACGCGTTGATCAGGGCGATGAGGCAGACCAGCGCCGCGAGCTGCTCCTCGTCGTAGTGCTTCGCCGCGTTCTCCCACGCCTCGTCCGTCACCCCGCCCCCGTCGGCCAGTCGGCTGCCCTGCTCCGCCAGCTCCAGGGCGGCCCGCTCGGCGTCCGTGAACACCGTCGCCTCCCGCCAGACCGCCACCAGGTTCAGCCGGGTCGCCTCCTCTCCCGCGAACACGGCCTCCTTGAAGTGCATGTCCACACAGGCCCCGCACCCGTTGATCTGGCTGGCCCGCAGCCGCACCAGCTCCTGGGTCGCGTACGGCACCGTCGAGTCGGCGATCGGCTTGTTGGCCGCTATGAGGTGCTTGAAGACCTTGCCCATGACCGGGCTGGCGAAGGCGTTCAGACGGGCTTCCATGGTGTGCTCCCTCGGGATCGCGCTTTCCGTTGCTGTCCCTTGAGACAGGGCAGCCGGGCGGCCTGTGACAGCCGCCGGTGTGTCCCGCGTCACTCCGTCCAGGGGCGGAGCTTCTCCGGGTTGCGCACCGCCCTCCCGCTCTCCCCCGGGCAGCCCAGCACCGTCAACCAGTTGCTGGTCCTCAACGCGCCGGCCCGGCTCACCCCTGGCACCGTCCTGCTGCTCCGCGAGGCGGTCGGGTTCTGAGACCTGCGGGCCTGAGACCTGCGGGCTCTGAGGCCTGCGGGTCTGAGGCCTGCGGGCTCAGTCGGCCCCGCCCGAGGCCGGTTCGGGCTTGCTGTGGAGGATTTCACGGGCCTGCTCGGCGGCGCGGGCGATGCTCTCGGAGACGAAGTCCATGAAGCGGGCGACGTTCTCCAGCCGGACGCCGGCCGGGGTGGCGGGGCCGAGGACCCCGGCGCCCTGTCGGGCGATCTGGACGAAGTGGGCGTTGGCGCGGGCCGTGGACATCATCGACTGGTACCAGACGTCGTCGTCGACCACGTAGCGCTCACGACGGCGGTCGTCGCGCTCCCGGCGGACCAGGCTCTGGCTCTCCAGGAACGCGATCGCCTTGGAGACGGACGCCGGGCTGATCTGGAGGCGCTGGACGAGTTCGGAGGCGGTGAGGCTGCCCTCGTCGGTGGTGAAGAAGCAGGCCAGCACCCGCGCCGTCATCTTGGGCAGGCCCGACTGGATGAAGACAGAGGCGAACATCTCCTCGTACCCGCGCACGGCCTCGACGTCACGCCCGTGCTCCGGCGAGGGCCCGCCCGCCTTCCGGGGCGCGGGCTGCCGACGGCGCTGGGCGCGCTGTTCGGTGGCGCGGTGGGCGAGTTCGGCGCGGTAGCCGGTGGGGCCGCCGTTGCGCATCACCTCGCGCGTGACGGTCGAGGTCGGGCGTTCCAGGCGGCGGGCGATCTCCGCGTAGGCGAGGCCGTCGGCCAGGCCCAGCGCGATCTGCTGGCGTTCCTGCTGGGTGAGTCTGCCTCCCGGCATCGCGGCCTCCTTCGTGGCATCCGTGGATAGCTTCAGCATAGCGTTCATTTCACATCCATTGCAACGAGCAGGGTGACGGTTGTTGCATTCGATTCACGCCCACTGCAACGATTCCACCGCATATACCTGCAGAGATAGCATTTTGACGCAACGAAGACGTTGCCAGATGTGCGAACGCAACGTAGCTTTTCCGTTGTCGAAAACGACGGGCCGACAAGGGGCCCGCCGCCGGAGAAGGAGAAGCAGCCATGCAGAAGTTCGCCACCACCGCCCCGATCGCCGCCGTCCTGGACGTCCCCGCCGGCCGCATCCAGTTCATCGCCGCCGACCGCACCGACACCACCGTCGAGGTCCGCCCCGCCAACCCCGGCAAGAACCGCGACGTCCAGACCGCCGAACAGGCCGTCGTCAGCTACACCGACGGCGTCCTGCGCATCCACACCGCCGAGCCCGCCAACAAGCTGCTGGGCCCCGGCGCCGTCGAGGTCACCGTCCAGCTGCCCGCCGGCTCCCGCGTCGAGGCCCGCACCGAAAGCTGCGAACTGCGCGTCGTCGGCCGCCTGGGCGACATCGACTTCCAGGGCGCCTACCGCCACATCAAGATCGACGAAGCCGCGAGCCTGCGCCTGAAGGCCGTCGACGGCGACATCGAGATCGGCCGCCTCACCGGCCCCGCCACCATCAGCACCGCCCGCGGCGACATCCGCATCACCGAAGCCGTACGCGGCACCCTCACCCTGCGCACCGAGACGGGCAGCATCACCGTCGCCGCCGCCACCCACACCTCCGCCACCCTCGACGCCGCCACCCCCTACGGCCGCATCAGCAACACCCTGCGCAACAACGGCACCACCGACCTCGACATCCACGCCACCACCAACCACGGCAACATCACCGCCCGCACCCTCTGAACCCCCACCTTCTGAGCCCGCACCCCGGTCAACCACCCCTGATCGCGAAGGAAGCCCCGCCATGACCAGCACGCAGCTCTCCGCCCCCGCCTGGACCGGCATGGTCGAGGTCGACGACACCGCCCTGGCCGTCACCGACACCGGCGGCACCGGCACCCCGGTCGTCTACCTCAACGGCTCCTACGCCGACCAGTCCCACTGGCGCCGCGTCATCGCCGACCTCGGCCCCGGCTACCGCCACATCACCTTCGACGAGCGTGCCCGCGGCAAGTCCCGCACCGCGGGCGACTACTCCTTCGAGGCCTGCCTGCGCGACCTCGACGCCGTCCTGACCGCCCGCGGCGTCGAGCGGCCCATCCTGGTCGGCTGGTCCTACGGCGCCCTGATCGCCGTCCACTGGGCCGCCCGCAACCCGCACCGCACCCTCGGCGCGGTCTCGGTCGACGGCGCCTACCTCACCGACCCGATCGACGACGCCACCCGCGCCCAGGTCCGCGGCCTGTTCCGCCGCCTCAGCCCGGTGTTCCCGATCGCCCGCCGGCTGGGCATGGCCGCCCGGATGAGCGCCACCCAGCACGCCGAGATCAACCTCGAACTCATCGACCTGTGCTCCCCCGCCGCCCTGAACCCCGTCCTCGGCCGGGTGAGCGTCCCCACCCGCTACGTCATGGCCACCGGCGGCAACCTCGGCGCCGACGCCAGGACGATGGAGAAGCTGCGCGCCGACCTCACCCCCGTCCTCGCCCGCAACCCCCACATCAGCGTCCACACCAGGGTCCCCAGCAACCACTCCAAGATCCTGCGCAAGGACTCCCCCGCCGTCGCCACCGCCGTCCGCGACCTCGCCACCACCCACGACCAGCGGGCCGCGTGAGGCCGCTCCCCTCGACTTCCGGCAAGGAATCGGCGATCCGAGCCGTCCGCAGCACGAACAACTCCCCGTATCCACACCATAGTTGGCCTGCACGCCGGGTTCTGTCCCCCGTCGAACCCTCCCGCCGGCGGCCCCTTGCGAAGAGCAAGGGGCCGCCGCGCCCGTTGCTCACACCGCGGCGGTCAGCAACTTCCGGACGTGCTCCGCCGCCTCCGCCACCGGGACGGACCGGGTCTCGCCGGTGGCCCGGGTGGTGACCTCGACCGTCCCCTCGGCGAGGCCTCGGGCGCCGACCGTGATCCGGTAGGGGATGCCGATCAGCTCGACGTCGCGGAACTTCACACCGGGCCGCTCGTCCCGGTCGTCCATCAGCACGTCGACCCGCTCGCCCCGCAACCGCCGGTAGAGGCTCTCGGCGGTCTCCGTCACCTTCTCGTCGGAGCCACCGAGGACGACGACGGCCACCTCGAAGGGAGCCACGGAGACGGGCCAGACGATGCCCTTCTCGTCGTGGTGGGTCTCCACGATCGAGGCCAACGCCCGTTCCACGCCGATCCCGTAGCTGCCCATGATCGGAACGACCCGCCCGCCGTCCGGGCCCAGCACCGAGACGCCGAGGGTCTCGGTGTACTTGCGGCCCAGCTTGAAGATGTGGCCCACCTCGATGGTGACCACCACCTCCAGCGGCGTGCCGCACCGGGGGCAGGGCTCGCCGGCGGTCACCTCGCGCAGGTCCGCCCAGCGCTGCACGGCGATGTCCCGCTCAACCGACACCCCACGCAGGTGGACGCCGTCCGTGTTGGCGCCGGTGGTCATGTCGGTGCGGCCGCGCAGGGCTTCGTCCGCGAGGACGGGCAGCCCGGTGACGCCGACGGCACCCAGGCTGCCGGGGGAGGCCCCGAGCGCCGCCTGGATCTCCTCGGCGGTCGCCGGACGCACCGCTGAGGCGGCGAGGGTGTCGCTGAGCTTCTGCTCCACCAGGTTGTGGTCCCCGCGCACCAGGATCAGGGTCAGCCGGCCGTCGACCACGTACACCAGCGTCTTGATCTGCCGCTCGGCCGGCACGTCGTGCCGGCGCGTCAACTCCTCGATGGTGCGGGCCTCGGGAGTGTCGAACCGCTCAGGCGCGTCCGGTCCCGGGGCGTCGACGACGACGGGCAGAGCGGACGTCGCCTTCTCGGTGTTGGCCGCGTAGTCGCAGCCGGGGCAGCGGACCACCAGGTCCTCGCCCGCCTCCGAGGGGCTCATGAACTCCACCGACGTGCTGCCGCCCATGCTGCCGCTGGACGCCTGCACGGCGATCGCGGGCAGTCCGAGACGGGCGAAGATCCGCTCGTAGGCGGCCCTGTGCAGGTCGAAGGAGCGGTCGAGCCCGGCGGGCTCGACGTCGAAGCTGTACGAGTCCTTCATCGTGAACTCGCGCACCCGCAGCAGCCCGCTCTTCGGGCGGGCCTCGTCGCGGAACTTGGTCTGGAACTGGTACCAGAGCTGCGGCAGGTCGCGGTACGAACGCAGCTCCTGCGACAGCACGGTGAAGATCTCCTCGTGCGTCATACCGAGCGCCAGGTCCGCGCCCTTGCGGTCCTTGAGCCGGAACATCTCCTCGCCCATCACCTCCCAGCGGCCGCTGCGCTGCCAGATCTCCGCCGGGTGCATCGCCGGGAGGACGAACTCCTGGGCGCCGATCGCGGTCATCTCCTCGCGGATGATGTCCATGATCCTGGCGCGCACGCGGACCGCCAGCGGCAGCAGGGAGTAGTGACCGGCCATCAGCTGCCGGACGAACCCTCCCCGAACCAGCAAGCGGTGGCTCACCGCATCCGCGTCCGCCGGGTCCTCCCGGAGGGTGGGCACGTACAGCTGGGACCAACGCATGGGACCGGACACCGTCCTCTCGGCAAGACTGCGGAATGCCGCCGCAGTCTAGTGGCGGAGCCGCGACCGGACCGCTCCATTTCGACCGGGGTGGTCGCTGCCGATCCCTGCTGAAACGCCTCCGGGACGCGCGAGGGCAGGTGGCCCTTGCGCGCCCCGGAGGCGGGCGGTTCGGAGGATGACGGCTCGGTCGTGCGATTGTCGGCAGTGCGCTCGCCCTGTTCTCGCGGTTTCAGAGGGTGCGGGCGGTGATGTCGCCGTGGTTGGTGGTGGCGTGGATGTCGAGGTCGGTGGTGCCGTTGTTGCGCAGGGAGTTGTTGATGCGGCCGCAGGGGGTGGCGGCGTCGAGGGTGGCGGCGGTGTGGGTGGCGGCGGCGACGGTGATGCTGCCCGTCTCGGTGCGCAGGGTGAGGGTGCCGCGGACGGCTTCGGTGATGCGGATGTCGCCGCAGGCGGTGCTGATGGTGGCGGGGCCGGTGAGGCGGCCGATCTCGATGTCGCCGTCGACGGCCTTCAGGCGCAGGCTCGCGGCTTCGTCGATCTTGATGTGGCGGTAGGCGCCCTGGAAGTCGATGTCGCCCAGGCGGCCGACGACGCGCAGTTCGCAGCTTTCGGTGCGGGCCTCGACGCGGGAGCCGGCGGGCAGCTGGACGGTGACCTCGACGGCGCCGGGGCCCAGCAGCTTGTTGGCGGGCTCGGCGGTGTGGATGCGCAGGACGCCGTCGGTGTAGCTGACGACGGCCTGTTCGGCGGTCTGGACGTCGCGGTTCTTGCCGGGGTTGGCGGGGCGTCAGTTGGGCTTGGGGAAGGCGGCGCTCAGGGCGGCGCCACGGGTGAGGACGGCGACCGGGACCAGGGCGAGGGCGGAAAGGCCCTGGAGGACGGCGTACCAGGGCGGGCAGAGGCCGGGGATCAGATCGACGCCGATGATGGCGATCGGCATCACGGTGGAGAGGGTCCGGACGCGATCGAAGGCCCGGCAGGAGCCCTCGGCGGCGCGGGCCAGGATGCGGAGCAGCACCAGGGCGAGCGCGGGGAAGAGGGCGCCGCGGATCCACATGAACGGCGTCGTCCCGTGGCCGAGGGAGGCCATCACGGCGACGGTGGCGAGGACGATGACGCCGACGGCACCGAAGAGCGTGACGCACTTCCTCGCGGTGGTGAAGGCTTCCTGGGTGCGGGAGTTGCCGAGGTTCGCCGGCTCGGTCGTGGCCATGGTGTCCGTTCCTCCGTGTCGTGGTGTCGCTGTGCCTATGACGCTACGGAGCGGGCGACCTGGCCGACACGGGTCTGGCCCCACAACCGGGGTGGGTCCAGACCTACCCCTCAGGCCCGGCCGGGGCGACGGTGGCCGAGGGTGGCGGGGGAGAAGAACAGCTCCTTGGTCAACTGACTGATGAAACGTCAAGCATATTGCTTCATACGCTACTTGACGCCTCTCGATACCGTCATTCGCAGACGGACCATCTGGCATGATTGATGACCGTGACACCCACCGGCAGCCGATCGAGCGAGGCCCCCGCCTATCCGATGGCACGCGGCTGCCCCTACCGGATGCCCGACGGCTACGAACAGCTGCGCGCGGACGGCCCGTTGTCACGGGTGACGCTGTACGACGGCCGGAAGGTCTGGCTGGTCTCCGGGAGCGCGGAGGGCCGCGCCCTGCTGCTCGACCCCCGGGTCTCCGTCGATGTCCGGCACCCGTCCTTCCCCGCCCTGACCCCGCAGTCCGCCGAGCAGGCCGAGGCCGGGTTCGCGCCCCCGCTCAGCGGCGTCGACGACCCCGAACACGCCCACCAGCGGCGGATGGTGATCCCCGCCTTCGGCGTCCGGCGGATCGCCGCGCTGCGACCGAGGATCGAGGGATTCGCCGAGGAACTGGTCGACGCGATGCTCGCCCGGGGCGACCGGGCCGACCTGGTCGCCGCGTACTCGCTGCCGCTGGCCTGCGCGGCCAACTTCGCACTGCTGGGCGTCCCCGAGGACGACGGCCGCTACATCGCGGAACGCACCCGCCAGGTGCTCGCCCCCTCCGACGGGAACGCCCCCGGGGAGGCCGGGAAGCTCTTCGGCGAGATCCTGACCCGCCTGCGCGACCTCGTCGCACGCAAGGAGCGGCAGCCCGGCACCGGACTGATCGACGACCTCCTGGTGGCCCGGCCGGACGAGGGCGGCATGGCCGGCGACCAGCTGGTGGCACTCTGCGCGATCCTGCTGGCCGGCGGCGACGACACCACCTCCAGCACCATCGCCGCCGCGACCCTCGCCCTGCTCGAACACCCCGACCAACTCGAAAAGCTGCGCCGTGACCCGGAGTTGACACCCGGCGCGGTCGACGAACTCACCCGCCTCACCTCGGTCGCGGACGTACTGCCCCGCGTCGCCACCGCGGACATCGAGCTCGCCGGGCACACCATCCGGGACGGCGACGGCGTCCTCGTCTCGCTGATGCTGATGAACCGGGACCCCGGGACCTGGCAGGAGCCCGACGCCCTGGACATCCACCGCAGGGCCGGCCGACACGTCGCCTTCGGGTACGGCATCCACCAGTGTGTCGGCCAGAACCTCGCCCGGGCCGTCATCGAGACGGCACTGACCGTCCTGCTCCGCCGCGTGCCCACCCTGCGGCTCGCCGTACCCGCCGACCAGGTGCGGGCCAATCCCCCGTACGTGCTGCAGGGCAGCCTGTCCGCGCTGCCGGTCGCCTGGTAGGAGGCGCCGTGGACATCGAACTCGACACCGGCCGGTGCATCGGCTCGGCCATGTGCACCCGCCACGCGCCCGAGGTGTTCACCCAGGACGACGAGGGCGTCGTGGAACTCCTCCCGGGCGGCGCGGCCCGGTCCGGCGACCCGCTGGTCCGAGAGGCGGCGGAAGCCTGCCCGGTGCAGGCCATCACCCTGGACGCGGGCTGAAGCCGTCAGCCGAGGGTGCGCTGCATCAGGACGGTGTCGATCCAGCGGTCGTGCTTGAAGCCGACGGCCGTCAGCCGGCCCGCGTCGGTGAAGCCGTAACGGCGGTGCAGCGCGGCCGAGGCGTCCGTACCGGAGTCGGCGATCACGGCGACCACCTGCCGCAGATGGGTCTTCGCGCAGGCCGCCAGCAGGGCTTCCAGCAGGGCGCTGCCGAGGCCCCGACCGGTATGGGCAGGCGCGAGGTAGATCGAGTTCTCGGCGGTGTACCGGTAGGCGGGCTTGGGTCGCCAGGGAGCCGCGTACGCGTAGCCCGCGACCTCGCCGGACACCTCGGCGATCAGGAACGGGAGCCCCCTGGCGGCGAGGTCCTCGAACCGCTGCTGCCAGACGGCGGGCGCGGGCGGCGTCTCGTCGAAGGTGATCACGGTGTCGCGGACGTAGTGCGCGTAGATCTCTGCCACGGCGCCCAGGTCGGCCGGGACAGCGGGGCGGATCACTGCGTCCATGGCTGTCATGGCCGGGATTGTAGGAGGTGCCGCTTCGTCCACCGGCGGCCCCTCGCCAAGAGCAAGGAGCCGCCGGTGTGACCGCCGTCAGCCCTCCGGGTCGGGCGAGGTGGTGCCGCGCGGGGTGGTGCCGCGCGGGGTGGTGCCGCGCGGGGTGGCGGTCGGCGAGCCCGTGCCGGTGCCGGTGCTGCTCGGGTCGGGCTTGACCACCGGGTCGGGGATGTCGGCCATCGGCAGGGACTGCTCGGGCGTGCCGCGCAGGGCCTGGTTCATGGCCATCTGCCAGATCGGGCCGGGGCCGGTGGCGCCGAACACCTCGCCGTAGTAGTTCCCGTTGATGGTGATGTCGCGCATCTCGACGCCGCCGGCGGGGCCGCCGAGCCAGACGGCGGTGGCGAGCTGCGGGGTGTAGCCGTCGAACCAGGCGGCCTTCTTGTGGTCCGAGGTGCCGGTCTTGCCGGCGATCTGCCGGTCGTCCTCCAGGTTGAGCGCGGCGCCGGTGCCCTTGTTCTCGGTCACGCCGTTGAGGATGGTGTTCAGCGCCTGTGCCGTCGTCTCGGAGAACACCTTCTCGCAGTGTCCGGCCGGGACGGGGACGTCCTTGCCCTCCACGGTGGTGATCTTGTTGATGGCGATCGTGTCGCAGTGCGTGCCTTCGGCGGCGAAGGTCGCGTAGACGTTGGCCATGGTCAGCGGGCTCATCTCCTCGACGCCCAGGGCCATCGCGGGGACCTCCTCCAGCGGCTTGCCGCTGGCCTTGGCGGTGATGCCGAGCTTGTTGGCCATCTGCTTGACCGCGCAGAGGCCGATCTCCTGCTCCATCTGCACGAAGTAGGTGTTGACCGAGAGGGCCATCGCCATCTTCAGCTGGTAGGGGCCCTTCTCGCCGGCGGATTCGTTGGGCACCACCGTCTTGGGCCGGGCGTCGTTCTTCCAGGTCCCCTCGCAGGTCTTCATCGTCGGGTACGGGAGCTCGTGCGGGGACTCGTACTCCTGGGTCGCCGGCAGCCCCGCCTCCAGTGCCGCGGCCGCGACGACCGGCTTGAAGGTGGAGCCGGGCTGGAAGCCGGTCCCGCCGCCCATCGCCAAGTCGACGTTCAGGTTGACGACGGTCTGGTTCTTCTCCGTCACCAGACCGTACGGGCGGGTCTGGGCCATGGCGAGGATCTTGCCGGTGCCGGGCTCGACCATGGTGGCGGCGGCCGACACCGGGTCGGTCACGTTGACGTTCTTGGTGACGGCGTTCTGGGCGGCGGCCTGCTTGTCCGGGTCCAGCGTGGTGTAGATGTTGAGACCGCCGGTGTCCCAGAGCTTCTTGCGATCCTCGGCGCTCTTGCCGAAGGCCGGGTCCTGCTTGACCACGTGGCGCACGTAGTCGCAGAAGAAGCCCATGCCGGCCTTGGCGGTGATGCAGCCGTTCTGCGGGTCCTTGTACTTCAGGCCCAGCGGGGCGGCCTTCGCCTCCTTCGCCTGGTCGGCGGTGATGTGCTTGTTCTCCACCATCTTGTCGATGACGATGTCCCGGCGCTTCTGGGCGGCCACCGGGTGCAGCTTCGGGTCGTACAGGGACGGATTCTGCACCAGCCCGGCGAGGGTGGCGGCCTCGGCGATGGTCAGGTCCTTGTTGCTCTTGCTGAAGTAGCGCTGGGACGCGGCCTCCACGCCGTAGGCGCCGTTCCCGTAGAAGGTGATGTTGAGGTAGTTGGTGAGGATCTGATCCTTCGGCAGCTCCTCCTCCAGCCTGATCGCGACCTTGAGCTCCTGGATCTTGCGGCCCAGGGTCTTGCGCTGGGCCTCCTGCACGGCGCCCTTGTCCTCGCCGGCCTTCTCCACGTTGACGTTCTTCACGTACTGCTGGGTCAGCGTGGAGGCGCCCTGGGCGGCGGTGCCGCTCTCCGCGTTCTTACTGAGCGCGCGCAGGACGCCCTTGAGGTCGACGGCGCCGTGCTCGTAGAACCGGGCGTCCTCGATGTCGACCTGGGCATGCCGCATGAACGGCGACATCTGGTCGGCGGTGAGGACGGTGCGGTCGCGCTCGTACACCTTGGCGATCAGGCCGCCCTTGGAGTCGAAGATCTGCGTCGCCTGGGTCAGCGGCGGGGTCTTGAAGTCGTCAGGGATCTCGTCGAAGCCCTCCGCCGTGCTCTTGGCGGTCAGCCCGATGCCGCCGGCGACGGGCAGGACGAGGCCCGCCAGCAGCACACCGGACAGGACACTCACACCCAGGAAGGTCGCACCGAACCGGGCCAGCCGGAGCGGCCCGTTGCGGGACGGGCGGAGATCCGCGTCATCGGAAGAATTCCGTTCCGGAGGGAGATTCGATTCCATTCCGGAATGCTAACCCTGGAACCTCGCTGGTCGAACGGTTTTTCGCGCGCTACTGTCACGGCTCTGCAACAGCCGTCGAAATCGACTCCGACAAGCCAAGTCGTACACGAACTGAAGGAATATTAAGGAATTCCGCAGACTGAACTGAATTCGACGCACCCCGCGTGCGCGCCACCCCCCTCCCGCAGCCCTCCCACCACTCTGATGCCGCGAGCGGGGCGAAACGTTGCATGCGTCGGGCAGTCCGGCCCGAGCGCGGGGCCCGCCACCCACCCCCACCGGGGCACCCGTCCGATGACGTCACCCGACTTGCCGGTTATGCGGCTAGATTTCCGCTCTAGGGGAGTTCCTGCCCCATTTTCGGCAATGCAACGTCAACCACTCCCCAGCACTTCGCCCCGCCGAGCACAAGCTCGACGGGGCGAAGTGGTCAGAGCCCGAATGAACCGACAGCACCCGAGGAGCACGGGGCCGCCGGACCTATTCAGACGTCCCAGCGGTCCGACGTGCCGTCCGGAGCGGTGTAACTCACGAATTGCCCCTCCGGCGCGGCTTCGACCGTGAACCACTCCCGGCGCGGGCGGTTCTGAGCGAGCCAGGTTCGGTGAGCCGCCTCGATGGTCTGCCAGAGGTCATGGGGGCCGGTGAGAGCCACGGTGGACGAGCCGTCGGGGTGGTCCTGTACACGGGCCGCGGAGCCATCTGCGGGGTCGTAGAGGTTGCGGCCCTCGCGGATGACCGTCGGCCTCAGGTGAAGGCCTGCCCAGAAGGAGAATCCGGGATCGTCCAGCACTCGGGCGCTGGTCCCGGTGATCCGCTGGCACCCCGCCTCCGGTTCCGGGACTTCCGGGCGAGCGCCTTCGCCGGACCGCAGGGGCATGAAGGCGGCCGGGCTGTGGAGGAAACGCCCGACCGCACGTCCGTCGGTCAGCTTGGTCAGCCGAGCCACCGCACCACCCATCGGAGCGACGATGAGACCACCCGGAGCGCACTGGTCGAGCCAGGCCTGGGGGAGACGGCGGACGGAGCAGGTGGCGATGATCCGGTCGTACGGCGCGCCGCTCGGGTGTCCGTCGGCTCCATCGGCCCGGACGACGGTCGGCTCGAAGCCGGCCTGGTGCAGCCGACTGCGGGCGGTGGCCACCAGTTGGTCGGTGCGGTCGACCGTGGTGACGCCGGACGCTCCTGCGAGGTGACAGAGCAGAGCGGCGTTGTAGCCCGTCCCGGTCCCGATCTCCAAAACCTGGTCCCCAGGCCGGACGTCCAGCGCGTCGAGCATGTCGGCCATCAGGCTCGGCAGCGTGGACGAGGAGGTCGCGACCCCGCGCCGCCCCTCCGGCCCGGCGTCCTCCGCGTGCACGCCGTCCACCTCGGTGACGAGCACCTGGTCCGCGTAGACCTCTCGAAGCCAGGCCTCATCCGCCGCATCCGCTGCCCACCAAGGCCGGTGGAGCCCGCCCTCCTCCCGGTAGAACACCGGGACGAACGGATGCCGGGGCACGTTCAGGAACGCCTCGACCACCCGTGAGGACAGCACCGCACTGCCCCGCTCAACCTTTGAGGCCAGGGCGATCCGCGCTTGCAGGAGTCGTGCTTCGTCGTAGCGGGCGGTCGTCATGCCCGGTCGGTCCTTTCCAGGTAGTCACAGATGGCGGCGGTGATGGGTAGCCCGGTTGCCTGCTCGATGAACCCGTACTGCCCGTTGGGGTTCACCTCAAGGAACGTCCAGTCGCCCGAGGGGGATACGACGAAGTCGAACGCGCCGTAGGGGAGGGCGAGTCGATCGAGCATGCGGCGGATCGCGGTCGCCACGGCAGCCGGCGGCTCGCAGACCCGGTAGGTCAGGCTGTCGTAGTCGCTGCGCCAATCGACCGTTGCTTCCGCCGAGTTCGCGTGGATCTCAGCGGCGAACAGCTGTCCGTCGACGGCGGTGAGCCGAACTTCGTAGGCCTTGGGCACCCACTCCTGGAACAGGTGCGCCGTGGTCGAGATCGACGGGTCGCCGAGGTCGTCGGCGGTCAGCACACTCGCGTAGACGGCGACCGACCGGCCATCGAGCGTCCCGCGGATCGGCGTGAAGGGCTTGTAGACCAAAGGAGTTCCGATAGCTGCCGCGAACTCCCGTGCGGAATCCGAGTCGTTGGTGATCAGCGTTCGTGGGACTCGTAGTCCTGATTCGGCTGCCACACGGAGCTGGAACGGCTTGTACTCCGCGTCAGCTGCACTTCCGGGTGGTGGCAGCCAGCGGCATGGCAGCGCCGACAGCAGGCCGCCGAACCCCCGCCGCGCTTCGGCGGAGGCCACGCTGCGGGCCTCGGCGGACATGGTTTCCGGGAACTCCGGTGCGGTCGGCCGGCGGTAGTAGACCGACCGCACGGCCGAAAGATCCAGCGTGCGCCGTTCGGTGGCCAGCGTCCCGCCCCAGCCGGCCGCCCCGTCGAGGCTGGCCGTCAAGGCCAGCCTCGACGGGAACCACGCCGTGTCCGCCCGAAAGACGGGGGTTCCGCGCCGATTCAGCTCCTCGATCACGAGATCGGCGGTGGGATCGAACGCCCCCGTGAGCACCAGGACGGCATCGACGGTCGGCATCTCAGTCGTTGCTGCTTCCCGGGTCGTCCGGCGCGTCCATCTGCCCGGAGGGTTGCGTCGGGCCGTACGTCTTGGGCGGGGTGCTGGTCATGTAGACGCCGGGCGGGAGGCCCTCGTAGGTGCAGGTCTGCGTCTCGTCGTCGTAGCCGATGTCGGCGGGCAGGATGCCCCCGGCCCCGGTAGCACGATTAGAGTTCCTACTGCCGCAAGAAATCATCCCGGACGACCTCGATCATGCGGCGCATATCGTTACCGGAGAGGGCAGCAGCCGCGAATCCTTCGAACTTTCGGACGTAAACATCAACATCACGAGGATCAGTGACGGAAACCTCGGCATGGACGGTTTCGACCGTCACCATGCGGTCGTCCCGGACAACAAAGGAGTGCGACGGAACGTCTGACTGCCGCGCCGCCAGCGGCACGACCCGAATATCGACATGGGGAAGTCGAGAGACGGAGAGGATTCGGTCGAGCTGCCCTGCCATCATAGCGTCCGGCACGAGACGCCACCGAAGGACAGACTCGGTGATGACAAACTGAAACGTCTTGGAGGTCTCGTAGAGAGATTGCTGCCTTGCGATCCGTGCCGCGACGGTCCGATCCAGCTGATCCTTACCAATACCGGTTCTCCCGAACACAGCTCGAATGTATTCAGGTGTCTGAAGCATTCCGGGAACAAGCGACGGCTGGAAGACCCGAAGCACATTCGTGACGTCATCCAGGGCTTTGATCTGCTGCTGCTTGCGGTGGTACCCCAGGCGCCGGATCAGGCGCCAGGCTGTCGCCTCCGTGGCTTCGGCCCTCGCCGCCGCCATGTACTCCGCCTTGACCTCCTCGGAGACGCCAATGGCCGTGAGGATGCGATCCACATCAACGACGGTGGGTGACACCTTGCCAGTCTCGATCTTGCTCAACTTGCTCGGAGACATGACAGCGCCACGGGCCACAGCCTTGGCTTCCTTCCCAGAAGCCTGCCGAAGTTCCCGCAGCGCTGCCCCGAGCTGTGTTCTGTTCACTCGCCGTGCTCGGCCCACCACTCCGCGAACGGGACGGCGTTCGCCATCGCGACGTCACGGTAGGCCCTGAACTCGGCAATCCGGCTACCGGTATGAAATTCGGATCCGAGGTACTTCCCGTTGCCGTCGTAGCTCATCTCGGCAGCGGTCGCATCATCGAAGAGCCAGAAATCCGGCGCCGCCTGAACGGGGTTGGCCTGGCCCGTGATGTCGAGGATGAAGAACTCCTCACCAGCCGCCATGTTCCGCTGGTACCCCCAGCCAAGCTCGAACCGGAGGTAGTCCGTGAGCGGACGCGAGAGGATGTGCACCCGGTACATGCGCTTGCCGGCCCGGGCAGCATCGCCCACGGTCCTGACCCAGCCGGAGGTCTTGAAGTCTTCCGGCTGCTCCTGACCTGCGAGGAAGGCGTGATAGGCGTCCACTCCGCCGGACTGGCTGTAGTCGTCGAGCGTCTCCAGCCGGAACGCCTCCCGCTCGAACTCCGAGAACCAGTCCCCAAGGGTCCTAGATGAGGTTGTCACGGATGGCCTTTCGGATGAGTTCGACAGGAATCTCGACCAGCTTCTCGTGAGCCGGAAGCTGAAGGTCGTGCTCAGTCAGGTGCTCGCCCTGGACAGCGAGGGTGCCCCTGTCAGTCAGGTAGAGCGTCGGGCATTCGCCCTCGTCGCAGGAACCCACAAGCCGTGTCAGCTTCACGATGTCTCCTCGCTCGCTCGTATCCCGACGATGCTCCCGAGTCGAACCGGGCGGAGGCAAGAGGCACGCGTTTCCGATACTGGAAACCAGCCCAACTTCGAACATTCACCCGAAAGTTCGGCGGCGATCACGCTCCTTGTGCCAGCGGCCCCTTGCACTGAGCAAGAGGCCGCCGACGGGAAGGGGGTTGGCGCAGGAAGTCGGACCGGCCGACTCCTGCGCTGGGGGTCACTGCTTGGGGAAGTTGGCGGTGAGGGCTGAGGTGCGGGTGAGGATCGCGACGGGGATCAGGGCGAGGGCGGACAGGCCCTGGAGGACGGCGTACCAGGCCGGGCAGATGCCGGGGATCAGGTCGACGCCGATGACGGCGAGGGGCATCACGGTGGTGATGGTCCGGATGCGGTCGAAGGCCTTGGCGGAGCCGCCCTCGGCACGGGCGGTCACGCGCAGGAGCACCGGGGCCAGGGCCGGGAAGATCACGCCGCGGATCCACATGAACGGCGTGGTCTCGTGGCCGAGCGAAGCCATCACGGCGACGGTCGCGAGAGTGATGACGCCGACCGCGCCGAAGAGCGTGATGCACTTCTTCGCCGTGGTGAAGGCGCCCTGGGTACGGGAGTTGCCGAGGGTCGCCGTCGCGGTCATCGCCATGATTCTGTCCTCCGTGTCGTGGTGATGACGACGTTACGGAGCCGGCGATCGGGCCAACACCGGCCTGGCCCCACACCTGGGGGTGGGCCCAGACCCACCCTGTGGCCTCACCCGGCGGCCTCTTGCGGGGAGCAAGAGGCCGCCGGAACGATTCGCTAGGCGTTGGTGATCAGGTGGTCGAACTCGCCCACCTTCGCGCCCTGGAGGAACGCCGCGAACTTGTAGGGCATGGTCCGGACGATGATGTCGCCCTCGTCAGACTCACGGAGCTCGATCACCCCATCAACAGCCCGCACCTCAACGCAGTCGGCGTTCGAGCCGGAGTAACTTGACTTCTGCCAGGTGGAGTTACGCATATTTGCTTTCCATGTCCTTCTTGATGGATCGAATAAACTCTCGGGACTCCTCTTCCGAGAGGGCGGCCGACCCGATCTGGGCAAGCAGTGACCGAAATCGGGCTGTGTGGGCTGGTGCATCGAAGAGCAAGTTGCCGACACCCGAGTCTGCCTGCACCGTGTCGAGCTCCCGGATCGGTCCTTCGACATACGTGAAGTTCTCGTTGGGGAGCGGAATCGCATCGACGTCGAACAGCACGACTCGAATCGAGATGTTGGGCCGCTCGGAGGCTTCGAGAAGGGCACCGAGTTGCTCGGCTTGGACCTTGGCTCCGCTGAACTGCATGCGCAGCGCCGCTTCGTGGATGTATGCAGCGAATGGAGTCGATTCGGATCGGACGATGTGCTGACGCCCCAAGCGAAAGGCAGCCCTCAGATCGACCTCGTGATCCGGAAGGCGCGGATAGGAACGAGCGAAGATGGCCGAGGCATAGGCATTCGTCTGAAGCAACCCATGGATGAAAGCCATCGTGTAGGCCGAGATCCCTCGCGCGTGACCTTCGATCTCAGCGACCTCAAGGAAGTCCTGCGAGAGACGTCCGCGATACCCCTCCCACCAACTGCCCTTGTCGCGGTCCGTGATGATATCCGCCAGGGCATCGATCAGGGGCTCATTGACACACATGCACAGCGCGGCGATCGTCCGCAGGCGTTCGACGCTGATCCCGGTCTTCCCGCTCTCCATCTGCGTCACATGGGCAGGGTTGATGCCCAGCGCGCGGGCGAGCTGACTGCCGCCGAGGCCGGCTTGCTCCCGCATCCTGCGCAGCTCGGCACCCAGCCGCCGTTGGCGGAGAGTTGGGTTCGATCGAAGCGCCATCGCGTCCCTCTCTGCAGGTCGTGGGACCAGTCTGCCTCACGGCCGACGCCACGTTAGAGGGAACTTCTCGCGGTCCGCCACAAATCTGTGGCGGACCGCGCTATCGTCATTCTCGGCTCGATCCGACGGATCGTCAGCAATGCCTCCATTCCAGGCAGTAGGCGCCTGCTGCCCACACGCCGAAGAGCAACCATCGCCTGGCCTGGCTCACGGCTTCCCGTCTCACACCACTGCCTCTCGGAGGTTCCCGTGTGCACCCGTAACACCCCCTCGCTCACCCTCTCCAAGCAGGCCCTGCGGAACGCCCTGACCCGCAGCAACTGCGACCCCGAGACCATCTTCAACGCCGAACTCGCCCTCTGCGAGCTCATCGTGAACGCCTGGCGGCACGGCGACACCGCCTCGCCCGTCGTCTTCTTCTCCATCCTCGGCCGCACCCTCCACGTCTCCGTCTCCGACGAGTCCGACGCCCTCCCCCACCAGCGCACGCCCGCCGCCTTCGCCGAGACGGGCCGGGGCCTCCAGCTCGTCGAAGGCCTGACCCACCGCTGGGGCGTCGACCCCCAGAAGCGCGGCAAGAGCATCTGGTACGAGCTGGACTTCGCCTCGTGAGCCGCGACCCCATCGCCCCCGACGACCCCCGGATGCGCGACTACACCAGACCCCAGATCACCGCCCTCCTGGGCGAGTTGCACCGACGGGGCATCCCGCACGGACTCCTCTGGGGCTCCGCCGCCACCCCCGAAACCACCCTCGACGGCCGCATCCTGGTCGACTTCGGCAACGCGCCCGTCAGTACCCTCCTCAACCTCCTCCACCTGCTCCGCGACCTGGACCGGAACGAGGCGTGGACCCCGTGAGGTTCTTCGTCGGCGCCGTCCTCCTCGTCCTCCTGGCCCTCGCGCTCGCCACCGTGGCCCTCGGTGTGATCGCGACCCTGAAGATTCCGCGTCCCGACGACAGCGAAGAACCCCGCTGAACACGCGGAGGCCCTCGCCCCGAACAGGGCGAGGGCCTCGCGGGCGTCCGACGGCTCCGGGTTAGCCGCCGGACGAGTTCCGGCTGCCTCCTCCGAAGCCACCGCCACCGAAACCTCCGGCAGCAGCGGCGCCTTCGACGAGCTGGCTGGCGTTGTAGCCGCCGTTGGAGTCCGGCGTGCCGACGACCGTCACGCTCTGACCGGGCTGGAGGTCGGCGACCTTGCCCTCCTTGTTGAGCTGGACCTTGGTCGAGTCCGCCGTCGTCACCTTGATGGTGTTGCCGTTGGCGTCCGTCAGGTACACGGTGTTGCCGTCCACGGCCTTGACGGTGCCCCGCGCGAAACCGGGCTGGCCGCCCTGACCGCCCTGACCACCTCGGCGCCCGCCACCCTGCCCGTACCCGCCCGCCGCAGGCCCGGCCGCAGCCGCAGCCTTGAGCGAGGAGGACTTCCCGCTCGGCGCCTGCCCCTGCTGGTACCAAACCCCACCGGCGAAAGCCCCGGTAGCGATCACCCCGCCCGCCAGCACCAGGCTCAGCCAAGGCAGCTTCCGCCTCGGCGGTGCCGCCAGCTCCGCACTGACGTCCCGCGCGTCCGGCGGCGTGGCAAGGAGCGCAACCTGCTCGGCCTGATTCATCGAAGTACTGCTCCTACTCATGCCGAAGGGCGTCGATCGGCCGCAGCGAGGCGGCCCGGTTGGCGGGGTAGCTGCCGAAGAACAGCCCGATGGCGACGGCGATGCCGAACGCGCCGAGTACGGACTCGGGGATCACCACCGGCTTGATGCCGACGATGCTGAAGTGCGAGCCGGCGATCCCGGCCGCCACGCCCAGCCCCGCGCCGATCACCGACAGCAGCGTCGACTCGGTCAGGAACTGCCCCAGGATGACCGCGCGCGGCGCCCCGAGAGCCTTCCGGATGCCGATCTCACGCGTTCGTTCCGTCACCGTCACCAGCATGATGTTGGTGATCCCGATCCCGCCGACCAGCAGCGAGATCGCCGCCACCGCACCCAGCAGCACGGTGAAGGTCTTCGTCGTGCTCTCCCGGGCGGTCAGCAGGGACGCCTGGTTGGTGATCCGGAAGTCCGCCTTGGTCGGGTCGGTGATCGCGTGGGTCCCGAGCAGCACCCGGGTGATGTCGGCCTGCGCCTCGGACGTCGTATCGGCGGAGGAGGCCTGCACCAGGATCTGGTTGACCGGCCCGAACCCGGTGAACGCGTTCTGCACGGTCGGCAGCGGCGCGATCACCACGTCGTCGGGGTCGGTGAAGCCGCTGCCGCCCTTGGCCTGGAGCACGCCCACCACCGTGAACGGGGTACCGCCGAGCACGATCTTCTTCCCGACCGGGTCCTCGGTGTCGAACAGCTGCTTGGCCGTCGTGGCGCCGAGCACCGCGACCTTGCGCGAGCCCAGCACGTCGTCGTCCGTGAAGTACTCGCCGCGCGCGACCTTCTGGTTGGAGGTCTCGAAGTACGCCGGGTACGTGCCCACGATCGAGCCCGGGCTGTACGAGATGTCCCCGTACAGCGCCGTCCCGCTCGTCGTCACCACCGGGGCAACCGACTTGATCGCTGAGGAGTCCGCGTCGGTCGCCAGGGCCTTGGCGTCCGTGACCGTCAGCTTCTTCACCGACGAGGTGGCCCGGGAGCCACCGGCCGCCGAACCGGCGCTGACCGTCAGCGAGTTGGTCCCGAGCGAGGTGATCGAGTCCTTCACCGCCTGGGACGAGCCGTTGCCGACCGCCAGCAGCAGGATCACCGAGGCGACACCGATCAGCACCCCCAGCATGGTGAGCGCCGAGCGCACCTTGTTGGCGGCCAGGCCGCCGACCGCGAAGCGGAGCGTCTGCCAGAGGATCACGCCATCACCCCCGCCGCGTACAGGGCGGGCGGCGGCCCGTCGACCGGTGCCTGCCGGACGTCGCTCACGATCTGCCCGTCGACCAGCCGCAGCACCCGCTTGGCGTGCTGCGCGACCTCGTCCTCGTGGGTGATCAGCACGACCGTGCGGCCGGTGGCGTTGAGCCCGTCGATCAGGGCCAGCACGTCCTCCGTCGAGCGGCTGTCCAGGTTGCCGGTGGGCTCGTCGGCGAGCAGCATCGCCGGCGCCGTCACCAGCGCCCGCGCCACCGCGACGCGCTGCTGCTGGCCGCCGGAGAGCTGGTTGGGCTTGTGCCCGGAGCGCTCGCCCAGCCCGACCAGGGACAGCGCGGCCATCGCCCGGCGCCGGCGCTCGGCGGCGCGCACGCCCGCGTAGGCGAGCGGCAGCTCGACCTGGGCGAGGGCGGTGGTGCGGGGCACCAGGTTGAAGGACTGGAAGACGAAACCGATCTTGCGGTTGCGGACCAGCGAGAGCTGCTGCTCGTCGAGGTGGCCGACGTCGATGCCGTCCAGCAGGTAGCGGCCGGCGGTCGGGACGTCCAGGCAGCCGAGGATGTTCATCAGGGTGGACTTGCCGGAGCCCGAACTGCCCATCACCGCGACGTAGTCGCCCTGCTCGATGTCCAGGCTGACGCCCATCGGGCCGCCGGTCGCCGGGTCGTCCGGGCCGCGCAGGGCGTGCACGGTGGCGTCGCCGTGCCCGTACGACTTGGTGAGCCGGCTGATCCGGATCACCGGCACGGGATGCGCGGGGACGCGCTTGTCGATGACGTGCTGCATGCTCAGCCCTTACCGCCGCGGCCACCGCCGGCGCCGCCACCGCCGCCACCGCCGCCCGAGAAGCCACCGCCGCCACCGCCCGGGAAACCGCCTGCGCCGCCGGCGCCGCCCCGGCCGCCCGCCCCGCCGAGGCCCGGGAAGGAGGCGTTCGGGAAGCCGTTGCTGCCGCTGGTGGTGGGGAGTTCGACCTTGTCGCCCTCCGTCAGCCCGGAGGTGACCTGCACGGTACTGTCACCCTCGACGCCGACCCCGACGGTGACCCGCTCGGAGCTGCCGTCCGTGTGCACCACGGTCGCGGTCCGCGAGGTTCCGGTGCCCGACAGGGCGGAGGTGGGCAGCGAGAGCGCGTTGTCCGCCTCGCCGGTGATCACCTGGACGGTCGCGCTGAGGCCGGTGCGCAGGGTGCTGGTGTCGCCGCTGAGCTGCAGCGTGGCCGCGTACTGGACGGCCGACGAACCGGCGGCACCGCCGGAGCTGCTCGACGGCAGCGAACTGACCGACAGGACGGTCGCGTTGAGCTTGGTGTCGGACTGCGCGTTCAGGGTGACGGAGGCCGCCTCGCCCTTCTTCAGCTTGAGCGAGTCCAGCTCGGAGAAGTTGGCGGTGACCTGCATCCCGGTCGGGTTGGTCAGCACGATGAAGCCGCTGGGGGAGCCGGAACCGGCGCTCGTACCGGTCGACTTGGCCCCGGAGGAGGACGAGGAGCCGGAGGACGACACGGCCCCGACGGTGTCGCCGACCTTCGCCGAGACCGAGGCGACCGTCCCGTCCACCGTCGCGGTCAGGGTGGTGCCGGCCAGCGCCGCCTGGGCGTTGGTGAGGTTGGTCTGCGCGGTGGCGACCTGCTGCTGGGCCTGGGCGACGGCCGCGTCGTCGACCTTGGTGGTGGTGATGGTGGTGGTCTGCGGGGCGGGCACACTGCTCCCGCCCGCCCCGCGACCGCCACCGCCGCCACCGCCCGAAGCCGCGCCCGAGGGGGCGGGCGAGGGAACGGAGGACTGGGGCAGCGGCTCGGTGGTCGTCGTGGTGACCCCGGCCTGCGCCTTGGTGAGGTTCGCGTTGGCCGTGGTGAGGGCCACCTGCGCGGCGTCCACCTGCTGTTGGGCCGCCGTGGTGTCGACGGTCGCGAGCACCTGGCCCTTCTTGACGGCGTCCCCCACCGCGACCTTGACGGCCGTGAGCCGCCCGCCGGTGGTGAAGTCCTGGGCCGCGTCGGTCGGCGAGACCAGGGTGCCGGTTCCGGACACGGTGGCCAGGACCGTCCCCTTGGTGACGGTCGCGGTACGGGCGACGGGCTTGGCCGCAGCCGTGCCGCCGCTGCCGTCGACCGTGGCGTACACCAGGGCGGCACCGCCCAGCAGGGCCACGCCGAGCGCGGAGTTGACGAGGACGGCGCCTCGCCGCCGTGGGAGCACCTTCATGGCGGACAGCTTCACCGGGTGCTCTTGCGGAGTCCTGGGCACGGGCTGGAAGAAGACTGACCGGCCGGATCCGGGCATGACGGACCAACCGCCCATCCCGCGCGGGCACCTTGGCGCGGGCGTGGCCAGCCGTTGGCCGAACTCCCAGCGCCCTCCCAGCGTTCCCCAGCCATCCGGCAGCGCATCCTCAGACGGCCGGCCCGGGAACGCCGCAGGGGCGCACCCCGTGGAGTGCGCCCCTGCGGAACAGGCGATCGTCAGCCGTCGGTCTCCCGACCTCAGCCGTTGATCTCCTTGCGGAACGCCTCCGCCACCGCCAGGAAGATCGAGTTGCCCTCGGCCTCCCCGATCGACACCCGCACGCCCTCCGGGAACGGCCGGACGATCACGCCGGCCTCGGCGCAGGCCGCGGCGAACTCCGCCGAGCGCTCGCCGAGCCAGAGCCAGACGAAGTTGGCCTGCGAGTCCGGGATCTCCCAGCCCTGGGCGCGCAGCCCGGCCACCACCCGGTTGCGCTCCTCGACCAGCGCCTCCACCCGCTCCAGCAGCGCCTGCTCCGAGCGCAGCGAGGCGACGGCGGCGTCCTGGGCGAGCTGGCTGACGCCGAACGGGACGGCGGTCTTGCGCAGCGCGTTCGCCACCGGCTCGTGGGCGATCGCGAAGCCGACCCGCAGGCCCGCCAGGCCGTACGCCTTGGAGAAGGTGCGCAGCACGCAGACGTTCGGGCGGTCGCGGTAGAGGTCGATGCCGTTGGGCACCTCGGGGTCGCGGATGAACTCGATGTACGCCTCGTCGACGACCACCAGGACGTCGCTCGGCACGGCGTCGATGAAGCGCTCCAGCTCGGCGCGGTGGATCACGTTGCCGGTGGGGTTGTTGGGGTTGCAGACGAAGATCAGCCGGGTGTTCGGCGTGATCGCGGCCAGCATCGCGTCCAGGTCGTGGTCGCCGCCCGCGGTGAGCGGCACCGGGACGGGCGTGGCACCGGCGATCTGGGTGATGATCGGGTAGGCCTCGAAGGAGCGCCAGGCGAACATCACCTCGTCGCCCGGGCCGGCCGTGGCCAGGATCAGCGACTGGGCGACGCCGACCGAGCCGGTGCCGGTGGCGATGTGCTCGGCGGGCACGCCGAAGCGCGCGGCCAGCTCCGCGGTCAGCTCGCCGACGCCCATGTCGGGGTAGCGGTTGAACGAGCCGGCCGCGGCGACCACCGCCTCCAGCACACCCGGCAGCGGGTTGTTGGGGTTCTCGTTCGAGGACAGCTTGTAGGCGTCGGCGCCGGCCGGCTTGCCGGGCTTGTAGGTGGGGATGCCGTCCAGGGTCGGCCGCAGGCGCGGGCCCTGCGCTGACGTACCACTGCTCACGGTCGTACTCCTTCGTGTCTCTCCGGTCCGCCCGCCGTGCCACGGTCGGGATCACCGCCGTGCCCCGGGTACTCGGAACGCGCCCGGACCACCCCGGTCGGGTGCTTTGCACGATACCGACCGGCCCTCACCCGTAGGAGTGAGATGCCCGGACGGGTTACAGGCGCAGATCAGCCATTCTGCCCGGTTCCTATGGCACATGTCAGAGGTAAGACGGCTGGTTTCGAGCGGGTATCGAAGGGGCGCACCCCGGCTCACTAGCGGAGAAACGTATCTCCAAAGGCTCCCGATGCGCCGGTCACAGACCCTTGTCAGGAGCCATACGATCGGTCCGCCATGACAGCAGCAGCCAACCAGAGCGGTCGGCGTCCCACCACCTCACGGCGTTTGGAGCGGGCCGGCATCCGGGATGTGGCAGCAGCCGCCGGAGTGTCGATCACCACCGTCTCCGACGCGCTGAACGGAAAGGGCCGCCTGCCCGACGAGACCCGCAGCCGGGTGCGCGAGGTCGCCGAGCGCCTCGGCTACCGCCCCTCGGCGGCCGCCCGCACCCTGCGCACCGGACGGTCCGGCCTGATCGGGCTGACCGTCACGACCTACGGCGAAGAACCCTTCACCTTCACCGAGTTCGCGTACTTCGCCGAGATGGCCCGCGCCGCCACCAGCGCCGCCCTGGGCCGCGGCTACGCGCTGGTGGTGCTGCCCGCCTCCTCCCGGCACGACGTCTGGGGCAACATCGCCCTGGACGGCACCGTGGTGATCGACCCGCCCGACCAGGACCCGCTGGTCAGCGAGCTGTACCGGTCCGGCGTCCCGGTGGTCAGCGACGGCAAGCCCGGCAACTGCCCGGTCACCGCCTGGGTCGACAACGACCACGAGGCCGCCGTGCTCGACATCCTCGACCACCTCTCCGAGGCCGGTGCCCGCCGGATCGGCCTGCTCACCGGCACCAGCACCGACACCTACACCCGGCTCTCCACCGAGGCCTACCTCGGCTGGTGCGCCAAGGTCGGCCAGGAGCCGGTGTACGAGGCCTACCCGGCGCACGACCCGGCGGCCGGCGCGGTGGCCGCCGACCGGCTGCTCGCCCGCCCGGACCGGCCGGACGCCGTCTACGGACTGTTCGACCCCAACGGCACCGACCTGCTCGCCGCCGCGCGCCGCTACGGCCTGCGGGTGCCGGACGACCTGCTGCTGGTCTGCTGCAGCGAGAGCGACGTCTACGCCGCCACCGAACCGCCGATCACGACACTCTCGCTCAAGCCGCGCAAGATCGGCACCACCGTGGTCAACCTCCTCATCGACGCCATCGAGGGCGTCGACTCCGGGACGGGCGTGGACATCGCCCGGCTCTTCCCGCCGCGCTTCCGCACCGCCGGGAACGGCCCGCCGCCGGGCACCCTGATGCCCACCGAGCTGATCGTCCGCGCCTCCTCCCAGCGGCGGAGTCCGCGCACCACCGTCAGCCCGCCCCGACCTCCGGGCGAGGTCTAGACCTCACTCGAACCGGGCCGACAACCCCGTCGAGGCGCTGACGAGACCATACCGAGCCGGGACAAAACGGACCCCGCGGGACCGCCCGGCTGACGCTCCGGAGGATTGGATACCCACCAGGTGACGACGGCGGGAGAGTGGTCTTCCTATGATGGGCGAATGACACCCGAGGACCGCTTCCCCGGACCTGAGCACCCCCACTCAGGCCCCCGCCACCAGCCGGACCTCGACGTGCTGCCGTACGGCACCTACTACGAACCCGAGCCCGCCGCGGGCTACCAGGGCACGCCGTACGACGCGGAGACCTACAGCGGCTACGGCGGCGCCCGCTACCTGGAGCAGCACTGGCCCGCGGACGGCCAGGGACACAGCCACACCGTGCACGCCCAAGGGCTCAACACCGACCAGGCCCCGGCGTTCCCGCACCAGGGACAGTACGACGGCGGCTACGAGAGCCAGGACGTCTACGAGGGCCAGGACGCCTACGAGAGCCAGGAGAGCGGCTACGACGACCGCGCCGGCTACGAGCCCACCCTGCCCGACCAGCCCTCCCCCGCCCTCCAGCTCCCCGGCCGCGACGACCCGCCGACCATCGAGCTCGGCCCGCCGCTGCCCGACCCCGCCGCGCCGACCTACCCGTACCCGGCCCCCGGCCCCGACGAGCCGCCGGGCCCGGTCTACGTCGTCGGCGACGTGCACGGCTACCTGGAGGAGCTGCGCGCCGCACTGCGCCACCAGGGCCTGATCGACGCCGACGGCCACTGGTCGGCCGGCCGGGCCCGGATCTGGTTCCTCGGCGACTTCACCGACCGCGGCCCGGACGGCATCGGCGTCATCGACCTGGTCATGCAGCTCGCCGCCGAGGCCGCCGCCGCCGGCGGCTACTGCCGCGCCCTGATGGGCAATCACGAACTGCTCTTCCTCGGCGCCGCCAAGTACGGCGACGAGCCCGTGCAGTCCACCGCCGGCACCGCCTCCTTCCTCGCCGCCTGGCGACTCAACGGCGGCCAGCAGAACGACCTGGACCGGCTGGAGGCCCACCACATCAGCTGGCTCTCCCGGCTGCCCGCCGTCGCACTGGAGGACGGGCACCTGCTGCTGCACTCCGACACCACCGCGTACCTGGAGTACGGCGAGTCCATCCCCGACGTCAACGACGCGGTGCACAGCCTGCTCTCGGACGGCAGCGTGGACGAGTGGTGGGACTGCTTCCGCCGCTTCACCAAGCGCTTCGCCTTCCGCGGCGACGCCGGGCCGATGGCCGTCCACGAGCTGCTCGACACCTACGGCGGCACCCGGATCGTGCACGGGCACAGCCCGATCCCGTACCTCACCGGCGCGGTGCACGCGGACGACGGGCAGCCGCCGCACATCCCCGGGCCGTACGTCTACGCGGACGACCTGGCGGTGGCGATGGACGGCGGGGTCACCATGGAAGGGCGCCTGCTGGTCGCGCGGCTGCCGATCTGACCACCCGACCGGTCGTCAACTCCTACCACTACTCGAACAGTTGTTCCCGGCGCTCGGGCCGCCGCACGCGCGCGGCCCGGGGCGCGAAATTCCGGAAACCGACTGTCAGCACGGCTGCACCCGCCCCTACCATGAGGCACACCAAACCCGGCCGCCCGTCCGGCGGCCCGCCTCCGCGCCCGCTTCGGCGTCCTGAGGGTCCCCGCGTCCTCGATGCGCGTCCTTCCGCGATGCCGATCGGGGTCCGCATGAACGGGGTCCCCATGTCCAACCCCCCGCCGCTGCTCGCCGAGGACCGCCCGGAGTACGAGCGCCTCCTCGGCGAAGCCCTGCGCGACCGCACCGTCCTCACCGCCCTGCGCGCCCCCGGCGCGCTCACCTCCGACCAGCTGCGCGTCCGCGCGCTGCGCGACGCCGACCGCATCAACGCCGCGGCCGCCACCGAGTACGGCCACTACACCGCGCTGCGCGAGGACCTGCGCGCCACGCCCCCACCACCGGACGGCGTCGAACCGTACGCCCCCGGCCTGCTCAGCCAGCTGCGCTCCGCCAACGGCGGCGCCGGGCTGTTCCCCGTCCTCACCGTGCTCACCCCGATCCTCGCCTGGGCCGCCGCACTGGCACTGCTGCTGATCGGCTACCTGCTGCGCGCCGCCGACTCCGGGCTCACCCTCGCCCCCTCCCTGGTCACCGCCGGCTGGGTGGCGCTCGCCGCCGGAGTCGCCGCGATGGCCGTCGGCATCATCGGGCTGCTCCTCACCGCCATACGCGACGGCGCCGCCGCCGTCCCGGCGGGCACCGACCGGGAGCTGGCCGCCGAACTCGCCGCCGCCCGCAACGAGTGGCGCACCGCCCTGCGCGAGCGCGGACTGCTGCCCTACCTGCACACCCAGCTGCCCGCCGTCCCCGGCCGACCCGCACCCGGCTTCAGCAGCCCCGACTTCAGCAGCCCCGGCTACACCCCGCCCGACTTCACCGGCCCCGACGGCCGCGCCTCCCGGCCCGCCGCCTTCACCCCGCCCGACTTCACCGGCCCCGGCTACAGCTCGCCGGACTTCACCGGACCGGACGACGTGGGCTGAGCCCGCCCGGGAAACCGGGCGCACCCCGGGACCGCTCGGCAGGTCGGCTCAGAAGCTCAGAAGCCGGTCGGCAGCCGGGGCGTGTACGGCGCCTCCAGCGCCGTCACCTCCGCCCCGGTCAGCCGGACGTCCAACGCGGCCACCGCGTCGTCGAGGTGGCCCGGGCGGGTGGCGCCGACGATCGGGGCGGTGACCACCGGATTGCCCAGCACCCAGGCCAGCGCGACCCGCGCCATCGGCACCCCGCGGGCCTCGGCGACGGACTGCACGGCGTCCACGATCGGCCGGTCGACGTCCGCGAAGAACCGCCCGGCCACCTGGTCCCCGGCCGAGCGGGCCGTCGACTGCCCGTACGGGCGGGCCAGTCGGCCCGAGGCCAGCGGGCACCACACCAGGCTGCCCACCCCCTGGTCGGCGAGCAGCGGGAACATCTCCCGCTCCTCCTCGCGCTGCACCAGGCTGTACTGGTGCTGCATCGACACGAAGGCCGGGCCGCCGTCCCGGGCCGCGGCGTGCCGCAGCTTCGCGAAACGCCACGCCCACATCGAGGACGCCCCGACGTACCGGACCTTCCCGGCCGCCACCACCTCGCGCAGCGCCGCCACGGTCTCCTCGACCGGGGTCGCCGGGTCGAAGCGGTGCAGCTGGAAGAGGTCCAGGTGGTCGGTGCCGAGCCGGGCCAGCGAACCGTCGACCTGCTCCAGGATCGCCCGCCGGGACAGCCCCGAGCCGCCCGGTCCGTCGTGCATCGGCAGGCCCGCCTTGGTCGCCAGGACGACGTCCTCGCGCCGGGTGTACCGCCGCACCGCGCGACCCACCAGCTCCTCGGAGGCGCCGCCGCCGTACACGTTGGCGGTGTCCCAGAAGGTGATGCCGAGCTCCACCGCCCGCCGGAAGACCGGCGCGGCCGCCTCCTCGTCCAGCGCCCAGGGGTTGTGCCCGCGGCCGCTGCCGCCGAAGCCCATGCAGCCGAGCGCGATCCGGCTGACCTCCAGCTCGGTGCCGCCGAGCTTCACGTACTCCATCGTCGTCCCCTTCTCAGGCCGGGTACGGGGCGGCGGCCCGGGCGTTCTTCAACGCGCCTGCCCACCAGGACAGTTGGTCGAGCATGGCCCTGGCGTAGCCGGCCGCCTGCGGGTCGTCCGGGCGGCCGTCCGACCAGGCGGTGAAGTAGTTCGGGAAGGCCAGGCCGTCCCGAACGGTCACCGCGCGCAGCTCGGTCAGCACGTTCTCCAGGTGCAGCACCGCGTGCCGGCCGCCGGCTGCTCCGCCGTAGCTCACGAAGGCGACCGGCTTGGCCGTCCACTGGGTGAAGTGCCAGTCGATGGCGGCCTTCAGCGAGGCGGGGTAGCTGTGGTTGTACTCGGGGGTGACGATCAGGACGGCGTCCGCGCCCTCCAGGGCCTCGGTCAGCTTCGCCATCCCGGCCGGGCGAGGGTAGTCGGCGCCCGCGAACTTCGGTGAGGCGGCGGGCAGGGCCAGCGGTACGTCCACCTCTGCCAGATCGACCACCTCGACCTCGAACCCGCCGTGCGCGGCGGCCTGTTCGGCCACCCACGCGGACACCACCGGGCCGAACCGGCCCTCCCTGACACTGCCGACCAGGACGACCAACTTGTGCGTGTTCTTCTCCATGGCCACCACTCTCGGCCCGCCCCGCAGACGCAGCCAGACCGTGCCCAGGCTGGCCCTCGCAGGGCCACCCTCCGCACCGACCTGGTCCGTACGATCATCACATGGGCACACCACTGGGGGACTTCATCCGCGCCAAGCGCGACAGCATCCAGCCCGAGACACTCGGCCTGCCCGACCACGGCCGCCGCCGCTCACCCGGACTGCGCCGCGCCGACCTCGCGATCCGCGCGGGCATCAGCGTCGAGTACCTCACCCGGATGGAACAGGGCCGCGACCGCAACCCCTCCACCGCCGTGGTCAACGCCCTCGCCGACGCCCTCAGCCTCGCCCCCGCCGAGCGCACCCACCTGCGCTACCTCACGAAGATCACCGGCGGCGCCTGCCCCAACCACGTCCGCCCGGCCCCGCCCTCCCGCGAGGTCCGCCCCACCGTCCGCGACACCCTCCGGCTGCTCGAACCGGGCATCGCCGCCGTCACCAACCGCCTCGGCGACGTCCTCGCCCACACGCCCGGCTACGCCGCCGTCCTCGGCGCCGCCGGCCTCCTCGACCACCCCGCCCCCAACCTCACCCGCTACGTCTTCACCGACCCCCGCGCCCGCGCCCTCTTCGCCGACTGGGACGACATCGCCGACGAGCAGGCCTTCGACCTCTGGCTCGGCCCCTCCGCCGAGAGCTCCGAGTGGCTCAGCACCGAACTCGCCCCCGCCGCCGGCCCCGAGTTCACCCGCCGCCTGGGCAACCAACTCGTCCCCCGCCGCGGCCCGTTGCGCATCCACCACCCGGCCGGCCCCGAACTCCGGCTCCACCGCGAGGTCCTGGAGTTCCCCGCCGACGCCCAACAGCTCCTGGTCCTCCTCCCCGCCGACCCCGAAACCGCCGCCCACCTCGACCGGTTGACCCGGCCGGCCCCGACCCGCCTGCGCGCCATCTCCTGACGCCCGAGCCGGGATCCCCCGCCAGGGGGAGACGGTTCACCCCGGCTGCGGACGCCCCGCTACCCCCCGACGCCCACCTCGGCCGCGGCCCGGGCGAACTCGCGGACCCGCGCGGTGGTGTTGCCCGTCCGCCAGATCAGGCCGCGTTCGATCGGCGGGGCGTCGTGGATCGGGACGTAGGCGAGATCGGGGCGCGGGTAGTACTGGCGGCAGTGCTCGCCGACCGGGAGGACGCCCCGGCCCATGGCGACCAGGCTGAGCATCTCGGAGAAGGTCCCGCCGGACGGGCCCTTGGGGACGGGGCGGCCGGACGGGGTGCGGTCGGGGGTGCGGTCGCGCTTGAAGCCGATCGAGGTCACCGCCGGGTACTGCACCACCGGGTGGTCGGCGAGCACTTCGAGCGACACCGAGGCCTCCGCGGCCAGCGGGTGCCCGGCCGGGACCGCCAGGGCGCGCCGCTCGGTGAGCAGGACCGGGCCGAGGGTCATGCCGTCGAAGGGGTAGGAGGCGACCAGGATGTCGATCGAGCCGTCCTCCAGACTGGAACGGGAGTTGGAGAGCTGGACCTCCCGGACGTCCACCCGGCAGTCGGGGTGGCGCTCGCCGAACAGCGCCACCGCCCTGAGCAGTACCGGCGCCGTCCACTCCCCGAGGAACGCGACCCGCAGCTCGCCGGTCACCCCCCGGCTGGCGTCCACCGCCCGGCGCAGCGCCTCCTCCAGCGCGGCCACCACCGGAGCGAGGTCCTCGGCCAGCTGCCGCCCGACCGGGGTGAGCCGGACGGACCGGCTGGTGCGCTCGAACAGCGGGCCGCCGACCCGGCGCTCCAGGGTCTTGACCACCTGGCTGACCCGCCCGGTGGTGAGGCGCAGCCGCTCGGCGGTCCGGCCGAAGTGCAGTTCCTCGGTCAGCGCGAGGAAGACCTCGATCTCCAGCCGCTCCAGCATGTCTCCCCCGCCGTCGAGCCCGAACCGTTTAGTCCGGCTCAACGATCGTACGGCGATCCGGCATTGATGATCTCCTCCGCACGGAGGATCGTTGAACCCGTCACCAGCGAACCCACCGCACCGGAGCCGATCACCATGCGCGTCGTCGCCCTCGACCACCTGGTCCTCAACGTCGCCGACATCGAGCGATCCCTCGCCTTCTACACCGGACTCCTCGGCCTGGAGCCGGTCCGGGTCGACGAGTGGCGGGCCGGCAAGGTCTCGTTCCCGTCCGTCCGGGTCACCCCCGAGACCATCATCGACCTGTTCCACCGCCCCCGGCACGAGTCCAACGTCGACCACATCTGCCTCACCGTCGAGCCCCTCGACTGGCAGGAGGTCGTCGACTCCGGCGTCTTCACCGTCCTCGACGGCCCCGGCCCCCGCTACGGCGCCCGCGGCACCGCCACCTCCCTCTACGTCCAGGACCCGGACGGCAACACCGTCGAACTCCGCTGGTACCCCCAGGACGCCACCAGCTGAACGGCCACCACCGGAAAAGGCGCTGTCCCGGCCCCACAGGGGAGGGCCGGGACAGCGCCCGACGGATCGGATCGGCGGCGTCAGTCGGCCAGCGGGAGGTAGACCCGGCTGCCCTGGGCCTTGAACTCCTCGGACATGGCCTGCATGCCGGCCTCGGCGTCGGCGTCGAACTCGCTGGAGACGGCCGTCGAGCCTCCCCCAGCCTTCGGCCGGGAGGTGCCCCCATCGTGCTCGTCGCGGATCCTCTCGGAGATCTTCATCGAGCAGAACATGAAAACAAGCACCACACGTCGAGCGGATGCCTAGCGCGGAGCGTCGCGGACGCTGCGTTGAAGAACGTCGGTCAGCACCCCGGCAGCGGTGACGAAGTCGTTGTCGTCGTGCAGAACGATCAACCCGTGGTGAGCCGCCGTGGCGCAGATCATCAGATCGACGGTGGACAGCGCCCGGACAGCTCCACCGCTCTGGGCGAGCCGGAACTGGGCGGACTCGATCCAGCCCCACGTGTTCTTCGGCAGGGGCACGTCGGGGTACAGATCGGCGAACATCTCGCCCATCTGCTCGTAATGGACGAGGTTGCGGGCGGAACGCCGGAATTCGGTGCGCTGGGGAGCGCAGGACCCGATCACGCGCAGGTCGATGTCCTCCCCCCACGCATCGTTCAGGTGCCGCTCGCGAAGCAGGCGCCATACGGCAGTGGAGTCCGCGAGGTACCGGATCACTCCGTTCCCCGCTTCTCGGCGTCATGGAGCTGCTGCCAGCCCTCGTAGTCCCACTCCTGGGCAGCCTGCATGTGCCGAGCACGTCGGGCAGCACGCTCGTGTCTCTCGGCGTACTCGCGGAGGGCGGTGTTCACCACGTCCTTCTTGGTCGCGCCTCCGGAGAAACGCAGAGCCTTCGCCAGGGCGTCATCGTCCAGGTCGATGGTCGTCACGCTCATGCATGCCTCCGATATATAAGACCAACAACACCCTTGAATATAGCAGCGAGCCGACCGAGATCGAGCCGGAAAGGCAGCGGGCGCCGCCCCCGGAGGTCAGTCTCCGGGAGCGGCGCCCGTCAGGTCGCAGCCGTACTCAGTCGGCCAGCGGGAGGTAGACCCGGCTGCCCTGGGCCGCGAACTCGGCCGACTTCTCGGCCATGCCGGCCAGAGCCTCGGCGTCGAACTCGCTGGAGACGGCCGTCGCCCCTCCCCCAGCCTTCGGCCGGGAGGTGCCCCCATCGTGCTCGTCGCGGATCTTCCGGGAGATCTTCATCGAACAGAACTTCAACGAAGGCACCACCGGGACGCGCTGCGCCGGCTAAGGGCGAACCGAAGCGAAGACCTCGATGTCGCACTTTGCCGCCCCGCTGCGCTTGATCCTCGCGTCGCTGGTGATCAGCGGTACGCCGAGGGCTTCCGCCAGGACGACGTACTGGGCGTCGTAGGCGCTGAGGTTGGCGTGCAGCTTCTTCACTCTGTCCCAGAACGGCAGCGTCTCCCGTTTGGCGATGGGAAGCATCCGGTAGGCGACAACCGCCCTTTCCGCCTCCCTCTCGGTCAGCTTGCCGCCACGCTGCATGCCGAGCAAGGCCGACTGGATCTCGTAGTCCAGGAGGGTGGGAGCGTAGACGTCCCCCGCCTCGGCCACACGGCTCCGGATGAGTTCTCCGTCGGGACTGTGGGCCGTGAGGACCAGGACCAGAGCGGAACAGTCGATAACGATCAACGCCCGGCTCGTCCCTCGTCGATGGCAGCGACGATGTCGGTGGCGCTGACGCGGGCGGTGGTCTCCCGGTTCAGCCGCTCCATCATCTCCGCCATCGTCGGCTTGGACGCTTCCCTTGCGATCAGGTCTTGCATGAACGCCTGGAGCGACTTGCCAGCCTGGGCTGCGCGGACCTTCAGGGTCTGGATCTGATCGTCCGGGACATCCCGGATGGTGAGCGCTGTCATATCTGCACTCTAGCATCAGTAGCTGCAAAATGCAGATGTCAAGCCGGTCGGTACCGGTTCAAGCGGCGAGCCCTCTCCCGGCATCCGGAAGAGGGCTCGCCCATGGGCAGGAGCGTCAGTCGGCCAGTCGCAGGTAAACGCGATTTCCCTGGGCCGCGAACTCCTCGGACTTGGCCTGCATACCGGCCAGCGCCTCGGCGTCGAAGTCGCTCTGCACTGCGCTGGAGCCGTCGCCGTGCTCGTCGCGGATCTTCTGGGAGATCTTCATCGAGCAGAACTTCGGCAAAGACAGCACGAACACCGGTCGATCCCGGGCCGCCTCATCCCGACGTCGGCTCGGTGAGCTGGAGTTCACGCACGAACTCCGCGACGATCTCCTCCGGGCTCGACTGGTACAACGCCCGGTACTGGAGCCCGCTGAAGGGCTCCAGCAGCGCGGTTCGTTCCAGACAGACCGGAAGCAGTCGGACGCGGTCTTCGACGTGTGCCCGGTAGAGCCGGTCCGCCTCCATCTGGCACCACTTGCTCTGCCAGTAGCTGGACGAGAACAGGAGCACCCCGACCGCGCTGGTGGAGAGCCCGTCAGAGAGTTCGGCCATCCAGTTCGTGCCGGCTCGAATCGTGCCCTTCACTCGATAGTCGAACACCTTCTGGAACGAGCCGCGCAGCAGAGTGCTGAACTTCGCCGCCACCTCGCTGTCCTCGCGTGCGTAACTGAGGAAGACCTGCTCCTTGCGCCTACTGGCCGACGCGAAGTACTCGGTTGCCTGGCCGACGTCCCGGATGTAGCCCGGTTGCTGACCGATCACCTTCAGGTGGGTGCGGAATGCCGACACCAGATCGGCCTCGGATTCCCAACGGAGCATCGCCTTGCGATGCCCCACCTCCGATCCCCCGAACAGCACCTGTTCGGCGATCTCGGCCTGAGGGCCGTTCTGCTCACGGAGCAGCGGCAGCAGCGGGACCCCGTGCCCGAGGATGAACCCCGCAGCCATCTGCGCCGCCGGATCGTCCAGGGCCAGGATCGCCCAATCGAGCCTACGCAGCCGGGCCATCAGTTCCGGGTCGAGCCTTGGCGGCCAGGGCAGCGGCGCCGGGTCCCATGCCGTATCGTTCAGCACCTGCTCCAGGGCTTCACGGACCTCCGGCTGGTACTCACGCGAGAGCAGCAGACCCACCCTTCCGGCCTGGTGGGCTCGCGTCTTCCTCCTGATGTCCATCGCGAGGCTCAGCCGTTCGACGAAGGCCCGATAGGCCCTGCTGACCCTGGCGACCAGCGCCGAGTCCGGGGCGTCCGAGATCTCCTGCGGGTCGTACTCGATCACCATGACACTCGGCGGGGACTGCATCAGACGCCGATAGCGATGGTCGCAGAAGACGATTGCCGGCCGTTGGGCGCGGATGGCGATGCCAAGTTCCAGCAGGAAGTAACGGGCCTCCTGGCGTAAGGCCGCCAGGTCCCAGGACTCCTGGGGATCCCCGGGAAGCGGATAGACGCCGACAAAGCCATCGGCATCGCGGATCAGCCGCTCGAGTCGGGTGACGCTGGTGAACAGCACGCCCTCGTCGACCCGGAATGCCACTTCCTGGACTGCGCTGATGATGCGCCAGAAGAAGAGGTTGATGTCGCCGGAGCGGTAACGATGGCTGAGGAAGACGGTCGGCCGCTCTGAGAGCGCACGGTCAGTGCCCATCCGATTCCTCCTCCGTCGTCGCCGTGGCGGTCACGGCCGCGTTCAGTCCGGACATGTCCAGGACGTCCTGCTGCCGCAGCTTGGCGTAGACCGCGTCGGAGGTGAATCCCGCGATGAAACCGACGGAGACCACGAAGAACAGGAGCCGTCTTGCGCCGGATCCGACCAGGATGTCCGGCGACGTCGCCAACTGCGCCGTCACGAACAGCAGGAAGGCCACCGCGCCGGCGGCCAGGCCGAGGGCGGAGGCCCGGTACCAGTCCCCGCCCCGGTCGACCGAAGTCCTGGTGATCGCGCCGGAGGTGGCCGCCAGCAAAGAGCCCAGGATGAGCGCGGTCAGGTTCAGCGAGGCGCTCGCGGTGGTGGCATAGGTGAGGGGGATCGTCGCCAGGGCGCCCAGCAGCATTACCGTGCCAACCAGCAGACCGAGAGCCGCGTGCCGCGCCTTCGACCGACGGCCCTCCTCCCGCTGCCGCTGTTGCGCCAGCCGACGGCGGTGCTGTTCCAGCAGGATTCCCACCACCCGCTGCCCGGAGCCGGGCCGCCAACCGGCCCCGAGATCGGAGATCTCTTCCTCCGTAGCCTGGTTGCGGACTCTGCCAAGCGTCTCCCATGCCTTCCGCGCGCCACCGCCGAAGGCCGCGACCGGTGCCAGCGGTATCTCGAAGGCCAGTCCAACCATCGCGGTGACCAGGGTGGTCCGGCCACCACCTATCAGGACAATCCCCTGCACCTCGCTGAGCGATCGGTAGAAGGCGACCTCCCAGTCCTCCCCGGCCTCATGGCGGACCTCGAAGGCCTTCTCGTGCTGCTCCATTTCAGCGAAGTCGATACATGGACGGTCGAACGGCGGCCGCACCCGGATGGACCGGGCAGCGACCGGCGCCCCCGCGAGGTACCCCGTGACAACATGATGTTCCAGGAACGCGGGCGAGCTCGAATAGACCATCAGGTCGCACCCCTGCACGGCGAGGGCGGCCCCGATCTCCTCGGCGGCCCGCGCGACCGAAACACCGCCATCAGCCGACTCGGCACTCCCCGAGGGGGTGCTCCCCACGACCGCCACGACAGGCCTTCTCAACCGCGCAACCGGTCCTGATAAACCCTCACCACGCGTAGTCCCGCCCGCCAAGGAATCGGCCTCCTCCCCCAATGCCTGGCGCATGGTCAGTACGTCCGGCATGGTCCAACGGCTCTTCACGCTCGGTCCACAGCATGGCAGAGACCGACGGCCTGGAACGGCGCGCCGCCGAAATATCGGCGGCCAGACGCTCGGCCGGCTCGCCCCCGGCAAGCTCGGATTCAGCAGGGGCAGGGTCGCCGATCCGGCGGATCTTCCGAGCTGGGGCTCTGACGAAGCGACGAAGCGCTGTTCCCAAGAAGCAAGAGGCTCCCGGGAACAGCGCTCGTCTGGGCGTCAGTCGGCCAGCGGGAGGTAGACCTGGCTGCCCTGGGCCTTGAACTCCTCGGACATGGCCTGCATGCCGGCCTCGGCGTCGGCGTCGAACTCGCTGGAGACGGCCGTCGAACCGTCGCCGTGCTCGTCGCGGATCTTCTGGGAGATCTTCATCGAGCAGAACTTCGGGCCGCACATCGAGCAGAAGTGGGCAGTCTTGGCGGGTTCGGCGGGGAGGGTCTCGTCGTGGAAGTCGCGAGCGGTCTCCGGGTCGAGGGCCAGGTTGAACTGGTCCTCCCAGCGGAACTCGAAGCGGGCGTCGGAGAGGGCGTCGTCCCAGGCCTGGGCACCGGGGTGGCCCTTGGCGAGGTCGGCGGCGTGGGCGGCGATCTTGTAGGTGATCACGCCGGTCTTGACGTCGTCCCGGTTGGGCAGGCCCAGGTGCTCCTTGGGGGTGACGTAGCAGAGCATCGCGGTGCCCCACCAGGCGATCATCGCGGCGCCGATGCCCGAGGTGATGTGGTCGTAGCCGGGGGCGACGTCGGTGGTGAGGGGGCCGAGGGTGTAGAACGGCGCCTCGTCGCAGATCTCCTTCTGGAGATCCATGTTCTCCTTGATCTTGTGCATCGGGACGTGGCCCGGGCCCTCGATCATCACCTGGACGTCGCGCTCGCGGGCGATCCGGCCCAGCTCGCCGAGGGTCTGCAGCTCGGCGAACTGCGCCTCGTCGTTGGCGTCCGCGATCGAGCCGGGGCGCAGGCCGTCACCGAGCGAGAAGGTGACGTCGTAGCTCGCCAGGATGTCGCAGAGTTCCTCGAAGTTGGTGTAGAGGAAGTTCTCCTTGTGGTGCGCCAGGCACCACGCGGCCATGATCGAGCCGCCGCGCGAGACGATGCCGGTCTTGCGGCGCGCGGTGAGCGGGACGTACCGCAGCAGCACCCCGGCGTGGACGGTCATGTAGTCGACGCCCTGCTCGCACTGCTCGATGATGGTGTCCCGGTAGACCTCCCAGCTCAGGTCCTCGGCCTTGCCGTCCACCTTCTCCAGCGCCTGGTAGAGCGGCACGGTGCCGATCGGCACGGGGGAGTTGCGCAGGATCCACTCGCGGGTGGTGTGGATGTTGCGGCCGGTGGAGAGGTCCATGACGGTGTCGGCGCCCCAGCGGGTGGCCCAGGTCATCTTCTCCACCTCCTCCTCGATCGAGGAGGTCACGGCGGAGTTGCCGATGTTGGCGTTGATCTTCACCAGGAAGTTGGTGCCAATGATGGCCGGCTCCACCTCGGGGTGGTTCACGTTCACCGGGATGACGGCGCGGCCGCGGGCCACCTCGTCGCGCACGAACTCGGGCTCCAGACCCTCGCGCAGCGCCACGAACTCCATCTCCGGCGTCACCACGCCCCGCTTGGCGTAAGCGAGTTGAGTGACGGCCACACCGCCGCGACCGCGCAGCGGGCGGCGCGGGCGGCCGGGGAAGACGGCGTCCAGGTTGCGCAGGTTGCCGCCGCGCGGCGAGGTGTGCTTGATCCCGTCGTCCTCGGGGCGCGCCTCGCGGCCGTCGTACTCCTCGACGTCGCCGCGCTGGCGGATCCAGGCGTCGCGCAGGGCGGGCAGGCCGCGCCGCACGTCGGGCTCGTAGGCCGGGTCGGTGTACGGGCCGGAGGTGTCGTACAGCGGCACGGTCCTGCCGTTGGTGAGCTGCACCTCGCGGTAGGGCACCCGCAGGTCCGGGCGGGACCCGTCCCGGTAGGCCTTGCGCCAGGCCGGGGTCGGGTAGCCGGTGCGCTCGCTGCTGGGGGCGCTCTGGGCAGACTGCGGCTGTGCTTCGAACGTGGTCATCTGACCTCTACTCCCTACGCCGGCATTACCCGGTCCAGGTTCCTGCGGTCGACGCAGCCGTCGGTCCGTCCGTCGACGTTCCGGTCAGCGCCCTCTCAGCCCGGTGCTCCGAGCTCCCGCGTCGCAGGCGGTGTTGCCTGCACATGACGCCCAACACGGTAGCGAGCCGATCGCCGCAGGTCCAGAAGGCCCCCGCACCGAATATCCGGCCGAAAAGGCCGAGGCCCGGCCCCCGCTCACGGGGTGCCGGGCCTCCGGGGCGCTCCGCCGCGGTCCGCGCGGCGGAGCGGATTCAGCTCTTCGCGGCCTTCTTCACCAGGATCACCACGGCGGCCGCGATGCCCACCACGACCAGCAGCTTGATCAGGATGCTCAGCAGTGCGCCGACCACGCCGAAGACGAAGGCGATGATGTTCCAGGCCAGCACCAGGACCAGCACCGGGATGACGATGTTGCGCACCCAGGAGGGCAGCGACTTCCAGAGCTCAGCCATGTCGGTTCCTCTTCTCCCCTCGGGCCGGCCGCCGACTCGGTGCCGCATCCCGCTTGCTTTCGATGCTTCGATCGTACGGTGGCCGCAGCCCCGGAACGAGGCCCAACGGCCCGGAGAGAACCCCGAGATCACCCCGATCCCCACCCCCGGGGAGACCCCCGAGACCGACCGGGTGGGGCACCCCCGGACGGCGGTCAGACCGGCCAGCGCTCCCCGCGCCAGGCGGCGTCCCAGAACATCCACTCGTAGCGCGAGGTGGTCCTGAAGTGCTCGACCACCTTGCGGCGTTCGGCCGCGGACAGCTCCCCGCCGAGCCGGTCGGTGAGCGCCAGCACCCGGCGCACCACGGACTGGAAGGCCTCGTCGCCGTAGGTGGCGATCCACTTGGCGTACAGCGGGTCGGGGGAGCCCTGGGCGAGCAGCGCCTCGCCCACCCGGGCGTAGATCCAGTAGCAGGGCAGCACCGCGCCGAGTGCCTCGGCGAAGGACCCGCCGTAGACGGTGGCCAGCAGGTAGCTGGTGTAGGCCCGGGTGGTGGGCAGCACCGGCTCGGCGGCGGCCTCCTCGGCGGTGCCGCCGAAGGCCGTGAGGAACTCGGCGTGCATGCCCTGCTCGGCGGCCAGCGCGCCGACCGCGTCGTCGGCGAAGGCCCGGACGTCCGCCTCGCCGGGTGCCTTGGCGGCGCAGACGGCGAGCGCGCGGGCGTAGTCGCGCAGGTAGTGCGAGTCCTGGACGACGAAGTGGCGGAAGGCCTCGCGCGGCAGGGTGCCGTCGGTGAGGCCGCCGATGAAGGGGTGGGCGAGGATCTCGGCGTAGACCGGCTCGATCGACGCCCAGAGTTCCTCGGTCAGGGTCCTGGTGCTCATGCTGCGACCCTAAGCGCTCAGTCCTCCGGCGGGGAGAACACCACCAGCACCCGCAGCTCCTCGGTGATGTGGTGGAACCTGTGCGGGGTGCCGGCCGGCACGTACACCACGGTGCCGCGCGCGACGGTCGCGGTCTCGGCGCCGACGGTCAGCTCGGCGCGGCCGCTGATCACCTGGTAGATCTCGTCCTGCTCGTGCGCGGTCTGCGGGTCGGTGTCGCCGGGAGAGAGCGCGTACAGCCCGGCGGACATCCGCGGCTCGCGCAGGAAGCGCAGGTACGCGCCCTCGTTGGCCGCCCGCTCGGCGTCCAGTTCGTCCAGCCGGAACAGCTTCACCGCTGCCGTCCTCCCTCGTCCGTACACCGCGTGGACCAGGTGCATTCAACACCAACTCGTCCGACGGGAGCTTCCCCCCGGGCCGGGCGCCTGCCAGGCTTGGGCCGCATGAAGGGTTTCGTCATCAAGACACTGATCAACGCGGCGGCCATCTGGGTCGCCGCCTGGATCGTCAGCGGCATCCAGCTCGGCGAGGGCAAGGCAGACTGGCAGCACAAGGCCATGACGGTGCTCGCCGTCGCCGTGGTCTTCGGCGTCATCAACTGGCTGATCAAGCCGGTGGTGAAGCTGTTCTCGCTCCCGCTGTTCATCCTCACGCTCGGCCTGATCACCTTCGTGATCAACGCCCTGATGCTGCTGCTGACCTCCTGGGCGTCCACCAAGCTGTCGCTGGACTTCCACGTGGTCAACTTCGGGTCCGCACTGGTCGGTTCGCTGATCATCAGCCTGGTCGCCTGGGGCCTGCACCTGGCCCTGGACGACGACTGACCGCCGCCGTGCGCGGATCCGAAGCGGCCCGCGCACGGATGCGAAAGGGGCCCGTGCCCGGGTGGCTCCACCCGGTCCGGGCCCCTTCGTCGTTCGGAACGCCGAACGGATGCACCCGAGCGGTCGGCGTTTCGATCCCCGCCCGGTGCGGGAGACTCCCGCACAACGCTCCAGCCCCGGAGGTCACCATGGGCCCCGACAACCGAACCCCGCCACCGCGCCCGGTCGTCAAGCGCACGGCCCGGGCGATCCTGCTGGAGCTGAACCCGGACGATCCGCACGGCCCGGCCTCGATCGTGCTGATCCGGCGGGTCCGGCCCGGGGCGGCGCACCCGTACTGGATCACCCCCGGCGGCGGGGTCGAGCGCGACGACCGGACGGTCGTCGAGGCGCTGCACCGCGAGGTGGACGAGGAACTCGGCGGCAAGGTCGTGGACGTGGTGCCCGCCTTCGTCGACACCATCAGCCACACCCACCACGACGACGGCACCCTGCTGCACCCGCACGGGGTCAAGGTGCAGCACTTCTTCGTCTGCCGACTGGCCTCGATGGACCTCAGCCGCCGGCACGGGCCCGAGGTGTCGGACCCGAACGGCGAGTACGAGGTGGTCCGGCTGCCGTTCACCCGCGAGGGCGTGACCTCGGTGAACGTCGTCCCGCCCAAGCTGCGGGCGTACCTGGCGGCCAACATCGAGGGCATCCGCGCGCTCCTCGCACCCGACCTGGGGTGATCACCGGGAAGCCAGGTCTCCCACCAGGTCGTGCTGGATCCGCCCGGCCGGCACGCCCGCCCGCAGCAGCGCCTCGACGCCGCGGCGGACCATCGCGGGCGGCCCGCTGAGCACCGCGTCGCGGCCCGCCCAGGAGCCGAACCGGCCCACCACCTCGGGAAGTTCACCGGTCAGCGCGCCCTCGCCCGACCCGGCGCCGGACAGCACCGGCCGCACGGTCAGCCAGGGGTTGCGGGCGGCCAGCTCGCGCAGCCCGTCCAGCGCGTACAAGTCGGCGGTGCGGCGGGCCCCGTAGAACACCTCGACGCTGCGGCCGGACACGCCGTGCTCGGCCGCCTCCTCGACCAGGGCGCGGATCGGCGCGATGCCGGTGCCGCCACCGAGGCAGAGCAGATCGGCGCCGGCGCTGTGGTCGACGGTCATCTCGCCGGCCGCCGGGCCCAGCCGCAGCACGTCCCCGGGCGCGGCCCGGTGCACCAGCGCATTGCTCACCCAGCCCGCCTGGACGGCCTTGACGTGGAAGGTCAGCAGCCCGTCCGGACGGGGCGCGGCGGCGAAGGAGTAGTGCCGCCAGACCCGCGGCCACCAGGGCGTCTCCAGGCTGCAGTACTGGCCGGCCCGGAACGGGTACACCTGGTCCGGGCGGACGGTGACCACCGCGACGTCCCGGGTGCGGCGCTCGTGCCGGACCACCTCGCCCTGCCACCAGGGCGGCGAGGTGCGGGCGGCCTCCTCGGCGGCCTCGATCATGATGGTGGAGATCAGCCGGTAGGCCCGGCGCCAGGCCAGCTCGGTGTCGGCGTCCCAGCGGCCACCCGCGTACCTGGCCAGCGCCTGCACCAGGCACTCCCCCACCGGGGCGTAGTGGCCGGTCAGGGTGCCGTAGCGGCGATGACCGCGGCCGAGCGCGCTCAGCCCGGCGCGCAGCGCCGCCGGGTCCTCGGCGCCGCGGGCGGCGGACAGCAGGGCACGGAACAGCCGGTCGCGCTGGACGTCCATGGCGGCCGGGAAGAGCGAGCGGACCTCGGGGTGGTTCAGGAAGAGCAGCGCGTAGAAGTGCGCGGTGGCCCGGTCGGCGACCGGCTCGACCACCGCGAGGCTGGCCCGGATCAGCTCGATGTCCCGTGCGGTCAGGGGAAGCTCGGCGGCGGGGCTGCTCTGCGTGGCGCCGATCTGTGCCGGGCCGACCTGTGCGGCGCCGATCTGTGCGGCGCCGATCTGCCCGGAGGGGAACTCGGCCGGGAGGTGCCGGGCGGATGGCTGCGCGGCCCAGGCCTCGCTCCAACTGTCGCCGGGTCCAGTCCAGTTGAGGCTGGGAGCATCGGCGAACAGGGGCTGGAAGGCGAAGGCGGTGCCGGTGGTCGAGGGCGGCTCGGGGTAGCTCGGCGCGGGGACGGTCGGCGGCTGGGCGGGCGGGTCCGGGATCACCGAATGGGCGGGGCTCATGACGGGCGCAGGGCTCATGACGGGCGCGGCTCCGAGCGCGGGCGGCTCCGTGAGGTCCGTCACCGGCGGCAGGACGGCCGTCGGCGCGTCCGCCGCGACCAGCGGGGGGAGGTCCGGCGGGTCCAGCGGCATCGGTGGCAGGACGGACTGCGCCTCGATCGGGGCCTGCGCCACCGCCGGGTCGGGCGGCAGCTCCGGCAGGCCCGGGACGGAGGCGGCCCCCGCCGAGCCGTGCCCGGTGCGGATCAGGAGTGTTCTGCGGGACTTCACCGCTACGTTTCGAGTACCCAAGAGAATCGTTTCGCCTCCGGCCGGCCTGCGCCACCACCTGGCTTGTCTCTGCTGACGCCTAGGCAGCGTGGCACGCCCGAACTGCTCATCCGACGAATCACGCGAAGCCCGGACACCCGGCCCGGGAACGCGCTACTCTCGCTCGATCGGCGGTCGCCCTGAGTGCCGAGCAGCACACCCAGGGCGACCTCGCCCTGATCAGGCCCCCGCCCTGATCAGAGCCTTCTGCTCACAACCGCCTGCTCACAGCCACCCGCTCACAGCTGCCGCAGCAGCATCCCCGGCTGTTCGACGCAGTCCGCGACGAAGCGCAGGAACCCACCGGCCGTCCCGCCGTCGCAGACCCGGTGGTCGAAGGTGAACGACAGCTGCGTCACGTCGCGCACCGCCAACTCCCCGCCGTACACCCAGGGTTTGGCCACGATCCGGCCGACCCCGAGCATCGCCGCCTCGGGGTGGTTGAGGATCGGGGTGGAGCCGTCCACGCCGAACACCCCGTAGTTGTTCAACGTGAAGGTGCCGCCGGTAAGTTCGGCCGGGGTGAGCGAGCCCTTGCGGGCCGACTCGGTCAACCGGCCCAGCTCCTCGCCGAGTTGCTCGGTGCTGCGGGCGTGCGCGTCCCGCACCACCGGGACAACCAGGCCGCGTTCGCCCTGCGCGGCGAAGCCCAGGTGCACCGCCGAATGCCGGATGATGCCCGAACCATCCCCGGTCACACTGGAGTTGAGCTCGGGGAAGCGCGCCAGCGCGACCGTGCAGATCCGGGCCAGCAGCGCCAGCACGCTCACCTTCGGGCCCGGCGTCGCATTCAACTGCCGCCGCAGCGCCATCAGTTCGGTGGCGTCGACGTCCACCCAGCAGGTCGCGGCGGGAATCTCCCGGTGGCTGCGGCTGAGCTTCTCGGCCACCGCCTTGCGCAGTCCGCGCAGCGGGACGACACCCTCCTGAACCACCGGAGCGACGGCGGGCGCGGCGACCACCGGAGCCGCCACCTTGGCCGCGACCGCCCGTTCGACGTCCGCCCGCATGATCAGCCCGTCCGGCCCGCTCCCGGCGAGCGCGGCCAGATCGACCCCCTGCTCCCGGGCCAGCCGCCGCACCAGCGGCGAGATCACCGGCACCACGACCGGAGCGGCCGGAGCGGAGGGCGCGGCGGGCGCGGCGGGCGTGGCGGGCGTGGCAGGAGCCGGAGCAGCGGCGACCGCAACCGGCGCGGCAGCAGCCGGAGCCGGAGCCCCGACCCGGCGCCGCCGCCCGCCCTTGCTCTCGACGACCCCGTACCCCACCAACGGCCGCTCGACCTCAGCGGCGAGCGCGGCGGCCGGCGCCCCGGGAACAGCCCCCTCCGTCGGCGCCCCCGCGACCGCGACCGTCACCAGCGGCGCGCCCACGGCGATCTCCTCGCCGAGCTCGCCGTACCGCGCGGTGACCACCCCGCCGTACGGGCAGGGCACCTCCACCACGGCCTTGGCCGTCTCGACCTCCACCACCGGCTGGTCGACCGCGATCACCTCGCCGACCTCGACCATCCAGCGGACCACCTCCGCCCCGGTGAGTCCCTCACCGAGGTCGGGCAGCCTGAACTCCCGTACGACGGGCATCATCCTCAGTCCTCCCACTGCAGCCGGGCGACCGCGTCCAGGATCCGGTCCACCCCGGGGAGGTGGTGGTGCTCCAGCATCGGCGGCGGGTACGGGATGTCGAAGCCGGTGACCCGCACCACGGGCGCGGCCAGGTGGTGGAAGCAGCGCTCGGTGACCCGCGCGGCGATCTCCGCGCCGGTGCCGCCGAAGCCGCTCGCCTCGTGCACCACCACGGCCCGGCCGATCGAGCGCACCACCCGGGTGACCGTCTCGTCGTCGAAGGGCACCAGGGTGCGCAGGTCCAGCACCGCGAGGTCCCAGCCCTCGGCCTTCGCCGCCTCGGCCGCCTCCAGGCAGACCGGCAGCGAGGGGCCGTAGGTGATCAGTACGGCGGAGGTGCCGGTGCGCCGCAGCACGGCCCGGCCGATCGGCTCGACCGACGCGGCCGGGTCGAACTCGGCCTTGCCCCAGTAGAGCCGCTTGGGCTCCAGGAACACCACCGGGTCGTCGGAGGCGATCGAGGCGCGCAGCAGCCCGTACGCGTCCGCCACCGTCCCCGGGGTGACCACGTGCAGGCCCGGGGTGCTGGTGTAGTAGGCCTCGGAGGCGTCGCTGTGGTGCTCGACGCCGCCGATGCCGCCGCCGTAGGGGATGCGCACGGTGATCGGCAGCGGGAGCTTGCCCGCCGTGCGGTTGCGCATCTTGGCGACGTGCGAGAACAGCTGTTCCAGCGCCGGGTAGGCGAAGGCGTCGAACTGCATCTCGACCACCGGGCGCAGCCCGTACATCGCCATGCCGATCGCGGTGCCGAGGATGCCGGCCTCGGCCAGCGGGGTGTCCAGGCAGCGCTCGGGGCCGAACTCGGCGGTGAGCCCGTCGGTGATCCGGAAGACGCCGCCGAGCCGGCCGACGTCCTCGCCGAGCACGTGCACCGTCGGGTCCTCGCGCATGGCGTCCCGCAGGGCGGAGTTGAGCGCCTGCGCCATCGACGCGGTGCGTACACCGGAGGGGTGCCGCGCAGCGGCTCGGCCAAGGGTGGGGGTGGGCGACGGGTGGGAAGACATCAGTGCTGCACCTCGGCCTCGGCGGCCAGCTCGGCGGACAACTGGGCGGCCTGCTCCCGCAGTTGCGGGGTGAGCTCGGCGTAGACGTGGGCGAACAGCGCCATCGGGTCGAGCTCCGGGTCGGCGTGGAACTCGGCCCGCATCCGGGCCGCCAGCGCCTCCGCCTCGTCCGTCGCCTCCTGCACCAACCGGTCGTCCAGCACGTCGAGTTCACGCAGCGCGCGCTCCATCAGCAGGATCGGGTCGTGCTCCCGCCAGGCGGCCACCTCGGGCTCGGTGCGGTAGCGGGTGGCGTCGTCGGCGTTGGTGTGGGCCTCGATCCGGTAGGTCAGCGCCTCGATCAGGGTCGGGCCCTCGCCGCCGCGGGCCCGCTCGACCGCCTCGCCGAGCACGGAGTGCAGCGCGGGAGCGTCGTTGCCGTCGACCAGCCGGCCGGGCATGCCGTAGCCGACGGCCTTGTGGGCCAGGCTGGGCGCGGCGGACTGGGCGCTGAGCGGGACGGAGATGGCGTAGCCGTTGTTCTGCACCAGGAAGACCACCGGGGCCCGGAGCACGGCCGCGAAGTTCAGCGCCTCGTGGAAGTCGCCCTCGCTGGTGCCGCCGTCGCCGAGCATGGCCAGCGCGACCACCGGCTCGCCACGCAGCCGGGCGGCGTGCGCCAGTCCGACGGCGTGCGGCGCCTGGGTGCCGAGCGGGGTGCAGAGCGGGGCGGTGCGGCTGGCGCGCGGGTCGTAGCCGGTGTGGGCGTTGCCGCGCAGCAGGGTCAGCGCCTCCAGCGGGTCGACGCCCCGGGAGACCACGGCGAGGGTGTCGCGGTAGCTGGGGAAGAGCCAGTCGTGCTCGCCGAGCACCAGCGCGGCGGCGACCTGGCAGGCCTCCTGGCCGGTGGAGGCGGGGTAGACGGCGAGGCGGCCCTGCTTGGTGAGGGTGGTGGCCTGCTGGTTGTAGCGGCGGCCGACCACCAGTCGGCGGTAGAGCTCGCGCAGCAGCGCCGGGTCGTACTTCTCCAGCTCGGGGGTGCCGAGCACCCGGACGGGGGAGACGTCCGGGAGGAGCGGGGCCGGATCGGTGCGCGGGGCGGTGGCCCCGGGCAGCCAGCCGGGCACCGCGGTGTGGTGTCTGTGGTCGAGAACGGTCATCTCGGGGCACCTCCTGGGGTGGCGGGGGCTCCCTACCGATTGTTCGGTCGTCTGTTCATCTTGACCAGAACCGTGACAAGGTGGTGGACATTCGGCCTGTGCGGGGGTCGACTGGTGGCAGTGCGTCCAATCGGTGAGGGTGGGGGGTCATGTCGGCTGAACAGATGTCCAGACTCGACCGGGTCGACCGGTCGATCCTGCGGCTGCTGCAGCAGGACGGTCGCGCCTCGATCCGCTCGGTGGCCGAGCGGGTCCACGTGTCCCGGGCCAATGCGTACGCCCGGATCTCCAGGATGGTCGAGGACGGCATCATCCGCGGCTTCACTGCCAGGGTGGACCACGAACGGGCCGGTCAGGGCGCGTCCGCGTACATCACCCTGAAGATCGTCCAGAACTCCTGGCGCACCGTGCGCGAGCAGCTGCTGGAGCTGCCCGGGGTCGCCCACATCGCCCTGGTCGGCGGGGACTTCGACGTGCTGCTGCTGGTGCACACCGCCGACAACCACGCCCTGCGGGAGCTGGTGCTCAACCGGATCCAGTCCATCCCACAGGTGCTTGGCACGCGAACCATGCTGGTGTTCGAGGAGACCGACCAGGTGCCCCCTGATTAGGCGCCCTTCGCCTCCGGGGCGCTCCGGCCCGGTGCCGACGGTCGTCGCTCCGGCGCTCGTGCCTCGCTTGTCGCTCCTCCCTTTCGGCACCGGCGCGCCCCTTCGGCTCAGGGCGCGCCGACCGTCAGGGCGCGCCGACCGTCAGGGCGCGTGAACCGTCAGGCGCGGGCCCGCAGCCCGTCGAAGGCCAGGTGCACCACCGCGTCCGCGACCCCGTCGGCCGCCTTCAGCCCCGGCCGGTACCACTCCACGATCGAGTTGATCATCCCGAACAGCAGCCGGGTGGCCAGCCGCGGCTCCACGTCCGCGCGCAGCGCGCCGTCCGCGACCGCCGCCCGCAGCAGCTCGGCGACCTGGTGGTCGAAGTCCCGCCGGCGCTCCAGCGCCCACAGCTCGGTGGCCGTGTTGCCGCGCACCCGCAGCAGCAGCGTCACGTACGGCAGCTCCGCCAGCAGCACCTCGGCGGTGCGCCGCACCACGTGCTCCAGCCGCTCCACCGCCGGCCCCTGCACCGCGGCCGGCTCGGCCAGGATCGCGAACAGCCCGTCCAGCGCCCGCCCCACGGCCAGCCGCAGCAACTCCTCCTTGCCGCGGACGTGGTGGTAGATGGAGGACTTGGAGATCCCGGCCGCCCGGGACAGGTCCTCCATCGAGGTGCCGTCGTAACCGCGCTCGTTGAACACGTCGACGGTCACCGCGAGCAGTGACTCGACGGTGTAGGCAGTGCGCGTGGTGTGATCGGCCATCCTCCGAGTATCCCCGGCCGCCCCGGACCCCACGCGATCGGGTCGGCCGGTCCGTTCCGGGCCGCTCGGTCCATGCCCGGCCCGGTACGGACCGCCTAGACTTCGGCGGACGATCGTCCACGTCCAGCAGGCTGGGGTCCACCGCTGATGAACGCAATACCGGCAGTCTCCTCCGACGTGCCCGAGCAGCGCAGCGAGGAGCCGGAGAGCGTCCCGGACACCTGGCAGGAGCGCGCCCGCGCGCTGGTGGTCCGCTTCGGCCCGGCCGTGTGGTGCTACGCGGTGCTCAAGCTGATCGGCTTCACCGTGTTCATGAAGCTGCTCTCCTTCGCCGGGGACTACGCCAAGAAGCCGGCCCGGTTCGGCGGCGGCGCCAACACCTGGGACGTGCTGGCCAGCTGGGACGGCTGGTGGTACCAGCAGGTCGCGCAGTTCGGCTACCACCCGGCGCTGATCCCGGTCCCGGGCGGGCAGCCCGGCTTCACCATCGAGCAGAACTCGGCCGCCTTCTTCCCGCTCTACCCGGGCCTGATGCGGCTGACCTCGGACGTCACCGGGCTCGGCCTGTACGGCGCCGGGATGCTGGTCTCGATCCTGGCCTCGCTGTTCGCCGCCGCCGGGATCTACGCCGTGGTGGACAGGATGTCCGGCCCCCGGGCGGGCGTGATCGCCGCCGGGATCTGGGCGATCGCCCCGGGCTCGGGCGCCGAGTGGGCGGTCTACTCGGACTCCCTGTTCGTCGCGCTGGCCTCCTGGGCCTGCTACTTCGTGATGACCAAGCAGTGGGTCACGGCCGGGGTGATCACCCTGATCGCCGGGCTCAACCGGCCGACCGCGGCGGCGCTGATCGGCGCGGTCGGCCTGGCCGCGCTGGTCGAACTGAACCGGCGGGAGAGCGGCGTGCTGCGCCCGCTGGCGGCGATGCTGCTGGCCCCGGTCGGCCTGCTCGGCTACGTGGCCTGGGTGGGCTGGCGGACCGGCGAATGGGGCGGCTACTTCCGGCTGCAGCACGACTCCTGGCTGCACTACTTCGACTGGGGCCAGGGCACCTGGCACTCGATCCGCGGCGTGCTGCTGGGCCGCGGCGACTACCCCTTCGCCTTCCCGGTGCCGGACCTGTTGGCCACCCTGATCGTGTTCAGCCTGCCGGTGCTGATCGTGCTGCTGATCCGGCTGCGCCCGCCGCTGGTGCTGACCGCCTACACGCTGGCCACGATCGTCTCGGTGCTCGGCAGCCTGGGCATCTTCGGCAACGTCTCACGCTACCTGCTGCCGGCGTTCCCGCTGTTCATCGCGCTCGCGGTGGGGATGCGCAAGCTCAGCTGGCCGGTGCTGGCCGCCGTGCTGGGCACCGGCGCGGTGGCCTCCGGCTGGTACGCCGGGTACGTGCTCTTCGAGCTCGGCGTGCCGTAACCACGACGCGCACGAAGCAGCAGGGGGCGCGTCCGCCGAGGACGCGCCCCCTGCTTTTCTGCCGGAATCCGATCCCTGCACCCTCTTGAGCCGACCGATCGTTCGGTTACTCTGTGACGTGTCCCGTCCTCCCCCTTGAGGAGCGCACAGATGTCCGCAGCGGTCACCCACCCCCTCGTCAGCGAGCTGGTCGAGCGCCACCAGGCCACCCTGGACGCCGCGCTCGCCGCCGCCGCGAAGCGCGACTACTGGTCCCCGTACCCCGAGTTCCCGAAGGCCTACGGCGAGACCGGCCCGGCGGACGGCAAGGCCGCCTTCGACGCCCTGCTCGGCAGGCCCTTCGCCATCGAGGGCCACCCCACCGACGGCGACCAGGTCGGCGGCGAGGCCTCCCCGTACGGCGTCGAGCTGGGCATCACCTACCCGCACGCCGACCCGGACGCGCTGATCGCCGCGATGCGCGCCGCCCAGCCCGGCTGGGCCGCCGCCTCCCCGCTGGCGCGCGCCGCCGTCTGCCTGGAGATCCTGCACCGGATCAACGCCCGCTCGCACGAGTTCGCCCAGGCCGTCATGCACACCACCGGCCAGGCCTACGGCATGGCCTTCCAGGCCGGCGGCCCGCACGCCCAGGACCGCGGCCTGGAGGCCGTCACCTACGCCTACGCCGAGCAGACCCGGCTGCCCGAGCAGGCCGCCTGGACCAAGCCGCAGGGCAAGCGCGAGCCGCTGGTGATGACCAAGGAGTTCACCGTCGTGCCGCGCGGCCTCGCGCTGCTCATCGGCTGCAACACCTTCCCCACCTGGAACGGCTACCCGGGCCTGTTCGCCTCCCTGGCCACCGGCAACCCGGTGCTGGTCAAGCCGCACCCGCGGGCCGTGCTGCCGCTCGCGCTGACCGTCGCGATCGCCCGCGAGGTGCTCACCGAGGCCGGCTTCGACCCCAACCTGGTCTGCCTCGCCGCCGAGCACGAGGGCGGCACCGTCGCCCAGACCCTCGCCGTGCGGCCCGAGATCAAGATGATCGACTACACCGGCTCGACCACCTTCGGCGACTGGCTGGAGGAGCACGCCAAGCAGGCACAGGTCTACACCGAGAAGGCCGGTGTCAACGCGGTGGTGATCGACTCCACCGACGACTACAAGGGCATGCTCGGCAACCTGGCCTTCGCGCTCTCGCTCTACAGCGGCCAGATGTGCACCACCCCGCAGAACCTGCTGATCCCGCGCGGCGGCATCGGCACCGACCAGGGCGACAAGTCCTTCGACCAGGTGGTCTCCGACCTCGCCGCCGCCATCGAGGGCCTGCTCTCCGACGACGCCCGCGCCGCCGCCATCCTCGGCGCCGTGGTCAACCCGGGCGTGCTGCAGCGCTCGGCCGCCGCGGCCGGCGGCGAGTACGGCGAACTCGCCCTCGCCCCGCGCGCGGTGACCTCGCCCGACTTCCCCGGCGCGACCGTCCGCACCCCCGCGCTGATCAAGCTCAACGCCGACAAGCCGGACGACCGCTCGGTGTTCCGCAGCGAATGCTTCGGCCCGGTCTCCTTCGCCGTCGCCGTCGAGTCCACCCCCGCCGCCGTGGAGCTGCTGCGCACCACCGTCCGGGAGAAGGGCGCGATGACCGCCTCCGGCTACACCACCTCGCCCGAGGTGGAGGCCCTGCTGGTCGAGGCCGCGCTGGACGCCGGCGTCTCGCTCTCGCTCAACCTCACCGGCGGCGTCTACCCCAACCAGACCGCCGCCTTCTCCGACCTGCACGGCACCGGCGCCAACCCGGCCGCCAACTCGGCCTACTGCGACGGCGCCTTCGTCGCCAACCGGTTCCGCACGGTGGAGATCCGCCGGCACAGCTGAGCCGACGCACGGGCGGTACCCGGTCCCCCGGTGGTCATCGGCCACCGGGGGACCGGCGGTTCACAGCGATCGTGGGGCCCGGGATGATGGAGGCTGGGAGAACGCCGGAAGCGGCGTCCAACCGCCCTCCGAACACCGGGAGCTGAATACATGACCGTGAAGCCGACGACCGAGACCGACGTCGTCATCGTCGGTGCCGGACCGACCGGACTGCTGCTGGCCGGCGACCTCGCCGCCGCCGGAGTCGGCGTCACCGTCCTGGAGAAGCGCACCGCCGAGTCCAACCTGACCCGCGCCTTCGCCGTACACGCCCGAAGCCTGGAGCTGCTCGACGCCCGGGGACTGGCCGACGAGCTCATCGCCACCGGCCGCCCGCTCGGCTCGCTGCGGATGTTCAACCGGGTCGCGATCGACCTCAGCCCGATGCCCACCCGCTTCCCGTTCGTCCTGATCACCCCGCAGTACAACGTCGAACGGCTGCTCCAGGACCGCGCCGAGAAGGCGGGTGCCACGATCGTGCGCGGCGCCGAGATCACCGGACTGCGCCAGGACGCCGAGGGCGTCACCCTGGAGACCCGCGACGGGCAGGCCCACCGCGCCCGGTACGCGGTCGGCACCGACGGCGTCCGCTCCGCGGTCCGCGACCTGCTGGGCATCCCCTTCCCCGGCGAGGCCGTGGTCGACTCGGTGCTGCTGGCCGACGTCCGGCTGGAGCGCGAGCCCGCCGACGCGATCGCCGTCGGCGCGAACAAGAGCGGCTTCTCCTTCATCGCCCCGTTCGGCGACGGCTGGTACCGGGTCATCGCCTGGGACCGCCACGAGCAGTACACCGACGGCGCCATCCCCACCCCCGAGCAGCTCACCGCGATCGTCCTGGCCACCCAGGGCGAGGACTACGGCCTGCACGACGTGCGGTGGAGCTCCACCTTCCACAGCGACGAGCGCCAGGCCCCCAACTACCGCTCCGGCCGGGTCTTCCTGGCCGGCGACGCCGCCCACTGCCACTCCCCGGCCGGCGGCCAGGGCATGAACACCGGCCTCCAGGACGCCGCCAACCTCTCCTGGAAGCTCGCCGCCGCCCTCCAGGGCCGGGCCACCGACGCGCTGCTGGACACCTACCAGACCGAACGGCACCCGGTCGGCAAGACGGTGCTGCGCACCTCCGGCGCGCTGATCCGGATCGCCCTCGCCGAGTCCGCCCCCACCCGCGCCCTGCGCGGGGCGCTCACCGCGCTCGGCAGTCACCTCGACCTGTTCAGCGAGCGCGGCGCCCGGCTGGTCTCCGGCATCGAGATCTCCTACCCGGCTCCCAAGGGCGCCCACCCGCAGGTCGGAAAGCGCGTCCCCGACCTGCGGCTGACCGCGCTGAGCAAGCCCGAGGAGGGCGCCCCGGCCGGTCCCGAGCGGCTCTACGAGGCGCTGCGCGCCGGGCGGTTCGTGCTGGTCAGCAATGACGAGCTGGCCGCCGCCGAGCCCTGGGCGGGCCGCTTGGTCTCCGCCGCCCCCGCCGACCCGCACGGCAAGCTGGCCGACACCGTCCTGCTGATCCGCCCGGACGGCTACGTCGCCTGGGCCGCCGTCGACCCCGGCCAGGGCGAGCTGAGGAACGCCCTCACCACCTGGCTGGGCGCGGGGGCCGCCGAGGCCTGATCGCCCGTCCGATCCCCCACCTGATCCCCGCGCCCCGACAGGGGCGCGGGGAGCCGCGCGCAGCGGAAGGCGCGGACCCGCACCCGGGCCACGGGCCCCGGACCGCGCGCCACCGCACCCCGCGCAGCGGCCCGCACCCCCCGACCCTTCGTTCGGTCGTCCCTTAACCCCGCGCCTTCACGTAGTGCCGCGCCGCCTTCGCCCGGTTCCCGCAGACCGCCATCCGGCACCACCGCCGGCGGCCGTTCTGCGAGGCGTCGAAGAAATGCAGAATGCACGCCTCGTGTGCGCACTGCTTCACCCGGTGCGCGCCCTGCCCGAGCAGCGTCAGGAAGTCGTCCACCGCCAGCCAGGGCGCCAGCCACTCCGGCCGGTCGGCCTCCACCCGGTCCTCGGCCCCGCCCGGTCCGGCCGTCCGCCGGATCCGCCCGTGCGCCAGCACCGCGTCCAGCCCCTCGCGCGCCCGTAGGCTCAACTCGCCCTGGCCACGGGCCTCCTGGGCGGCCAGCCGGATCGCCTCGCGGGTCTCGCGGATCGCCGCCAGCCCGGCCTCGTCGGCCGCGCAGCGCCCGCTCAGCCCGTTGCTGGAGAGCCAGATCCCGTACTCCTCGACGCCGGTGAGCAGATCGTTGACGGGCGTCCCGGCCCAGCGGGTGTTGAGCAGGTCGAGCGCGAGCGGCTCACCGATCAGCGGTCGGGGGTCCCTCGGGTCCGCCGTCACGTCAGTCATCCCTCTCCCTCGGCTCCGCCCGATTCTACGACCGCGCCCCACACCACGAATTGGTATGGACCGGCGCCGGAATTCCGGCCATTCACTGTATGGAATCACCGGCCCTCCAGGGATCCACAGTTGACTGTTTTTTAGCAACGAATTACTTGACCATGATCCAACCAACGGACTTGTTCTGTCATGTTCTAGCCAGCGTTCTACCCCGGAACGCCCTGGCCCCTTGCCGGCCCCCACAGCCGGCCAGAGGAGGATCCGTTGCGCCCCCGCACCCTTGCCCTTGCCGCGGCGATAGCCGTCCTGCCGCTGACCGCCGTCTCGCTCGGCGTCTCCACCGCGCAGGCCGCCACCGCCCCCCACGCCACCCCGCGCGTCGCCCTGCCGAACACCGTGAACCCCGCGGTGGCCCACTCGGAGAAGAAGGGCGACGTCCCGGCCGAGCAGCAGATCTCGGTGGCCGTCAATCTGAAGCTGCGCAACGCCGACGCCCTGGACCGCTTCCTCACCGCGGTCACCACGCCCGGCTCGCCGCAGTTCGGCAAGTACCTGACGCCCGAGCAGTTCTCCGCCCAGTTCGGCCCGGCCCAGCAGGACGTCGAGAAGGTCAAGGCCTACCTGACCGCTCAGGGCCTGACCGTCGGCGACGTCAGCGCCAACCGCCAGGTGGTCAACGCCCACGGCACCGCCGCGCAGATCTCGCAGGCCTTCGGCACCCACGAGAGCTCCTACGTCGACCCGCAGCTGCAGCGCGCGTTCTTCGCCAACGACGACGCCGCCTCCATCCCCGCCGACCTGGCCTCCGTGGTCCAGGGCGTGAGCGGCCTGGACAACCACGCGGTGCGCAAGACCCACCTGGCCAAGCCCAACGCGGTCACCCCGAGCGCCGCCACCGCCACCCCGAGCGGCATGAGCCCGGCCCAGTACACCGGCGCCTACAACCTGAACAAGACCGGCGCCGACGGCACCGGCACCACGGTCGCCCTCTGGGAGTTCGACGGCTACACGTCCTCGGACCTGACCACCTACGACTCGCAGTTCGGCCTGACCGGCCCGGCCGTCTCCACCGTCTCGGTGGACGGCGCCAACTACGACTCCGCGCCCGGTCAGGGCCAGGGCGAGGTCGAGCTGGACAGCGAGATCGTCCGCGGCGCGGCCCCCAAGGCCACCCAGTTGATCTACGAGGCCCCCAACAACGACCAGGGCGAGATCGACATGGCCAACAAGATCGTGGCCGACAACAAGGCCTCGGTCATCTCGATCTCCTGGGGCTCCTGCGAGCCGGACACCACCGCCGCCTCGATGACCGCGGTCGACAACGCCTTCAAGCAGGCCGCCGCCCAGGGCATCTCGATCTTCTCCGCCTCCGGCGACGACGGCTCGCGCGACTGCACCCGCTCCACCAGCGGCTCGACCGTCAAGGCCGTCGACTTCCCGGCGTCCAGCCCGCACCAGACCGGTGTCGGCGGCACCAACCTCAAGGTCACCAGCAGCAACGCCTACTCCTCGGAGAGCGCCTGGAGCACCGCCGGCGGCGGCGTCTCCACCGTGTTCAGCAAGCCGAGCTGGCAGACCGGCACCGGCGTCAACGGCACCATGCGCACCGTGCCGGACGTCGCCTCCAACGCCGACCCGCAGAGCGGCTTCTCGATCTACACGGCCGGCGCCTGGCAGGTCTACGGCGGCACCAGCGCGGCCGCGCCGCTGTGGTCCGGCTACGCGGCCCAGTTCAACCAGAAGGCCAAGGCCGCCGGCCAGTCGGTCCTCGGCGAGGCCAGCCCCCGCCTGTACTCGGTCGCCAACAGCAGCAACTACGGCAGCACGTTCCACGACGTGACCACCGGCGCCAACCAGGACTTCTCCGCCGGCACCGGCTACGACCAGGTCACCGGCTGGGGCTCCCCGGTCGCCGACGCCCTGACCACCGCCCTGCTCGGCGGCAGCAGCGGCACCACCCCGCCGCCCACCGGCGGCTGCACCGCCGCCCAGCTGATCGGCAACGGCGGCTTCGAGACCGGCACCGCCGCCCCGTGGACCACCTCCTCGGGCGTCATCGACAACAGCACCTCGCAGCCGGCCCACTCGGGCAGCTGGAAGGCCTGGCTGGACGGCTACGGCAGCACCCACACCGACACCCTGTCGCAGACCGTCACGGTCCCGACCGGCTGCGCCTCCGCGACCCTCACCTTCTGGCTGCACATCGACACCGCGGAGACCGGCAGCACCGCGTACGACACGCTGACCCTGCAGGCCAACAACACCACGCTGAAGACCTGGTCCAACGTGAACGCGGCCTCCGGCTACGTGCAGCAGACCCTGGACCTGACCTCCTTCGCCGGCCGGACCGTGACCCTCAAGTTCACCGGCACCGAGGACGGCTCCAACCAGACCAGCTTCGTGATCGACGACGTCGCGCTGAACGTCAAGTGATCACCGGCCGGTAGCTCCACCGAGCACCACCGAGACCCCCGCCGGGGCGGCGCCGACAGGGCCCGCTCCGGCGGTGTCCGTTTCCGTCCCGGTTCGCGCCTTCCGCCCTCCCGGGTTCCGGTCGTGTTTCCGGACTGTTTCAAGATCGATAACCATCTGGTCGACCTGTCGTGACCACTGTCATACGCGCGACTGATGACGTAGCCTCTCGACCGTGCATAGGGTTCCCCAAAGCTCGGTGAAGCCGCTGACGGCGCGCCCCGGCGCCGGCCCGGTGCCACCGAACTCACCTGGTGGGGAGGGTCACCGCATGGCCGCACAGCAGCCTCAGGACGCCGCGCGGCTACGGCTGGTCGGATCGCGTACGGAGCGTACGGAGCGTCCCGACCCGCCCACGCCTGCGGCCCCGGCCACGGCCCCCGTGCCGTCCGCCGGACGCCCCACCCCGGCCGGCGGCTTCGCGGACGCCCTGCACCTGGCCATCGAGGCCAGCGGCCTCAGCCTGGACCGGATCCGCGCGGCGCTCGCCGGGCGCGGCGTCAGGGTCAGTGTGACAACCCTGAGTTACTGGCGCCGCGGGCGCAGCCAGCCCGAGCGGGCCAGCTCGCTGCGCGCCGTCCACCTGCTGGAGGAGCTGCTCGGCCTGCCGCACAGCTCGCTCTCCTCGCTGCTCGGCCCGCCGCGCCCGCGCGGCCGCTGGGCCGCCGCCGCCAGCATCAGCCACCTCGGGCTGGAGGACGTCTGGCCGGGCGAGCAGGAGATCGCCGCGATCTTCGCCGAGCTGGACGCCCCGCCGGCCGGCGAGCTGGAGCGGCTCAGCATCCACGACTCGTACTACGTGGACGCCGAGCGGCGCGCCAACCTGCTCCGGATGCGCCAGGTGGTGCGCGCCACGGTCGGCGGCGTCGGCCGCTGCCTGGTCGTGCACAAGGCCGACGAGGAGGCCACCGGCTGCCCGGAGATCACCTCGGTGCGGCACGGCCGGCTGGGCCGGGTCCGCCGCCGCCCGGAGGTCGGGCTGACCGTCGCCGAGCTGATGCTGGACCGCCCGCTCGGGCTCGGCGACAGCACGGTCTTCGAGTACGAGGTGGAGATCCCGCCGGGCGGCCCGACCATGGAGTACAGCCGCCGCTTCGCCACCCAGGTGCGCGAGTACGTGCTCCAGGTGCACTTCGACCCGGCGACCGTCCCGGTGCACTGCGAGCGCTACGACCGCGAGCCGGGGGCCGACGTCGACCACCGGCGCGAGCAGCTGTGGATCGGCGCCTCGGCGAGCGCCCACGTGCTGGCCCCGGACCAGCAGCCGGGCCACATCGGCATCCGCTGGGAGTGGGCGTAGCCGCCCTCCCGCCCCCAAGCCTCACAGCCACACAGCCCCGTCGGACCGTCAGGTCCGGCGGGGCTGTGGCGTTCCCGCCCCGGAGAACCTAACCCCCTCCCCCCGGAGAACTGGTTGACGCCCCATCATCTAACCCATAGTCTCATGAGTACCGGTTAGGTAGGAGCCTCGCCGGACCGCCCCAGCCACAGGAGTGACCAGGCATGTCCAGCACCACCCTGCTCCGCACCCTGCAGACCGGCCACGTGGGCCTGAACGTCACCGACCTGACCCGCTCGATCGACTTCTACCGCGCTGTCCTCGGCCTCCAGCTCGCCCACGAGGGCACCGACCCCGAGCGCCGCTACGCCCTGCTCGGCCGCGACGGCCGCCTGGTGGTCACCCTCTGGCAGCAGAGCACCGGCGCCTTCTCCACCGCGACCCCCGGCCTGCACCACCTCTCCTTCGAGGTGGAGAGCCTCGACGAGGTCCGCGCCACCGAGCAGCTGCTGCGCGAGCTGGGCGCCGAGTTCGCCTACGACGGCGTCGTCCCGCACGGCGAGGGCTCGGCCTCCGGCGGCATCTTCTTCTCCGACCCGGACGGCATCCGGCTGGAGGTCTACACCCGCACCGGGGTGGACGGGACCGACGCCGAGGCACCCACCACCGACGCCCCGACCTGCGGCTTCTTCTAAGCCGACACCGAGCGCGGACCGCCACCGGTGGGCCACGGGGGAGCCCGCCACCGAGCCGAGGGGAGCACGCCATGACGACCGTCAGCACGCCGTACCACGCCGGCGAGCGGGCCGCCCAGGCCCGGGCCGGCCTGACCGAACGGGCCGACCACGCCGGCCGGTCGATCCGCAGCACCGTCCCGGCGGTCGCCGCCCGCTTCCTCACCGAACGGCGGATGCTGGTGGTCGGCGCCGCCGACCCCGACGGCCGGATCTGGGCCACCCAGCTGGCCGGCCCGGCCGGCTTCCTGCAGACCGCGGACGAGCGGACGATGACGGTCGCCGCCCGCCCGGCCGGGGCCGACCCGCTGGCCGAGGCGCTGGCCCGCCCGGCCCGGGTCGGCACCATCGCCCTGGACCCGGCCGGCCGCCGCCGGATGCGGCTCAACGGCCGCTCGGCGCCGGACGGCCGGGGCGGGCTGACGGTCCACGCCGAGGAGGTGGTCTCCAACTGCCCGAAGTACATCCAGCGCCGCACCCCGCTGGACCGCCCGGGCGCGGGCGCGCCCCGTGCGGTCGCCGCCGGCCCGGTGCTGTCCACGGCGCAGCAGCTGGCCGTGGCCACCGCGGACACCTTCTTCGTCGCCACCGCCGGCCCGGACGGCAGCGTGGACGCCTCGCACCGCGGCGGCTTCCCCGGCTTCCTGGAGGCGGTCGGGCCGGACCGGGTGCGCTGGCCGGAGTACCGGGGAAACAGCATGTTCATGACGCTCGGCAACCTGGAGCTGGACCCTCGGGCCGGCCTGCTGCTGCCCGACTGGGAGACCGGCGGGGCGCTGCTGGTCACCGGCGAGGCCCGAGCCGACTGGTCCGAGCAGGCCCGGGAGTCCGCCCCGGGCGCCGAGCGAATGGTCGAACTGACCGTCACCGGCGTGCTGGAACTCGCCGACGCCACCCCGCTGACCTGGACCGGTCCCGAGTACTCGCCCGCCAACCCGCGCTGAGCCGCCGTCGGGTCCGTACCGGCGCCACCTGCTCCGCCCCGCCCGCTTCGGGACTTCGGTCCCGATGACACGCGGATGCGACCCGGGGAGGCCGCTCCCGTCCCGCCGTCAGGCTCGGACCGGGAAAGGCCCGGACACCTGGCGCGGGCCGTCCTCCTGGCGCCCCTTCCTCAGCGCCTGCCGGACTGCCAGTGGAACAGGCCCATCGCGACGCTGGTCGCCAGGTTGAAGCTGGACACCCCCGGCTGCATCGGCACCGCCACCAGCCGGTCGGCGCGGGCCTTGAGCTCCGCCGAGACGCCGTGCCGCTCGGTGCCGAAGGCGAGCAGCGCGTCGTCCGGGAACGGCAGGTCCCGGATGTCCGCGCCCTCCGGATCCAGCACGTACAGGGGCCCGGCGGGCAGCTCCGGCAGGCTCAGCCGCTCGACGGCGGTCGCGAAGTGCAGCCCGGCGCTGCCGCGCAGCACGGTCGGGTGCCAGGGGTCCAGATCACCGGTGGTCACCACCCCGGTGGCGCCGAACCCGGCCGCCAGCCGGATCACCGCCCCGACGTTGCCCAGGTTGCGCGGGTTCTCCAGCAGCACCACCGGAGCCCTGCGCGGCCGGTGCGCCAGCACCGCCCGGTTGGCCTCGACGGTCGGCCGGACGGCCAGCGCGATCACCCCGGTCGGGTGCAGCCGGGGCGCCAGCGTCCGCAGCCGGGCCTCCGGCAGCTCCACCGCGAGCCCGTCCAACGCCGGGACGACGTCCTCGGCCAGCTCGGCGGCGAGCGCCAGCAGCGCCGACCGGTCGGCCGTCAGCACCCGGCGGACGTCACCACCGAAGCGCAGCGCGTGCTTCAGCGCGTGGAACCCGTCCAACAGCACCGCCCCCGGCTCCCCCTCGGCCGTCCGCCACGCCCGCACCAGCTCCTCGTCCATGCCGCTCATGCTCCCACCCCGCCTACCGCGCCTCCGAACTCCCCCGCAGAGCCCGCTCCAGATCCCGCAGAGCCACCCCCAGCAGCCGCGTCCCCGCCCGCACCACATCCCGCTGCACGCCCGCCGGCACCTCCGCCAGCCGCTCCTCCAACCGCGCCTGCGCCTCCCGCACGGCCCCGAACTCCACCGGTCGCCCCGTCAGCAGCGCCCCCGCCGCCAGCGCCGTCGCCAGCTGCAGCTCCTCCGCGTACTCCGCCACCCCCGGCACCGGATCCGCGTCGGCGGCCGGCAGGTGCGCCTCCAGCAGCACCGCCGCCCGCCCGAGGTGTCCGACCGCCGCCCGGGCCCGGTCGATCTGTCGCCGGCTCACCCCGGGCAGCCCGGACTCGTGCCGCCCCGGTTCGGCGTCGGCCCGCTGCATGGCCTGGATCAGCTCGGAGCGCGCCTCCCGCGAGTCCAGCAGCGCCGACCGCACCACCCGCCCCCGGGGCGCCGCCGGCTGCTCGTAACAGGCGACCACCGCCGCCGCGTACCGCCCGGCCGCCGCCAGCCATTCGGCGAGCCGCTCCCCGAGCCGCGCGGTCTGCCAGGTGGGGAACAGCGCGTACGTCAGCAACGCGACCGACCCGCCGAGCAGGGTCAGCCCGACCCGTTCGAAGGCCGTCGCCAACGGGTCACCCGCCTGCAGCCCGAGCAGGAACACCACGTACGAGGAGATCCCGACCGTGGTCAGCGCGTACCCGGTCCGGAACGCGAGGTACGCCCCGCCGATGCACAGCACCGCGAGCGCGGCCAGCACCCATTCCCCGGGGTGGGCGAGCTGCACCACCAGCGTGGAGGCGGCGACCCCGACGACCGTCCCGGCCAGCCGGGCGACGCCCCGGCTGTACGTCTGGGCGAAGTCCGGCCGCATCACCATCGCGGCGGTCATCGGCGCCCAGTACCCGTGGTGGAACCCGGCCAGCCGGGCCAGCAGGTAGGCGACGGTGACGACCGCGGCCAGCCGTACGGCGTGCTGGAAGATCGCCGAGCGCGGCTGCAGCTGCCGCCGTACGGCCCGCGCCGCGACCGGCAGCATCCGGACGATGGGCGGCTTGTGCAGCGCCCCGCCGGCCCCGACCACGGGGGTGGTGATGGTGTCCTCGTCGCTGCGGTCCAGCGTGTCCGCGGCCTTGCGCAGCAGTCCGCCGAGCCGTCGGGCGGAGCGCCGGGCCGCGCCCCGCAGCCGGACCCCCTCGTCGGGCCGGACGAGGGTGAGGGTGGGCGCCGAGCGGGGGAGCCGGACCGGGTCGCCGGTGCGGATCGCCCGGGCGAGGGCGTCCATCACCTCGGCGGAGGCCGCCAGCACCTCACGGGCCCGGTCGCGCTCCGGTCCTTCCCCTGGAGCGCCCACCTTGGGGTCGGCGAGCGCGGCGAGGGTGGGCCGGATGCGTTCGGCGAGGCCGCGCAGGCCGCGCATTTCGGGTGGCCGGTGGCGGTCCTGCCAGGGGGTCAGGGCGGCGGCGTACCGGGCGGTCATGAACGGCGCCGGGTCCACCTGCGCGGCCGGGTCCTGCCGCAACCGGCGCGCGTAGTCGGCGAGTTCCGCGTAGGTGTCGGCGAGGGCGCCCCGCTGGGCGGTCCAACTCCCGATCGGCCACAGGGTGATGACGACGGCCTGGACGATCCCGCCGAGCGCGGCGACCAGTCCGTGGCCGAGCGCGGTGAACGCGCTGACCGGCAGCTGGACGACGATCAGCATCACCGAGAGGGTGTTGGCCGCGACCACCCCGGCGGTCGGCCCGATCGCCCAGGCGAGCCCTGCGCCGAAGGCCCACACCGCGAGCAGCACCGGGAACAGTCCGGTGACCCCGGCGGCCAGGTAGCCGAGGAAGGTGCTGACGCCGAGCCCGAACCCGGCCGCGACGGCGAGGCTGGCCCGGGGCCGGAAGCTGCGCTGGAAGGTGGCCGAGCCGGCGATGAACGCCCCCATCGCGGCCGAGGTGGCGAGCCGGACCCCGCCGAGTGCCAGGGTCGGGAACAGCACCAGCGCCACGGCGACCGCCCCACGGGCGGCCCGCTTGGGGTCGGTGAGCGCCCGGTCCAGGGTGAGTCCGGTCCGCGCGGTGTCACGAAGGGCAGCGAACCAGGACATAACGACATCCTAGGCGGCGGGCCCCCCGTCCTTGCGCCGGGTGGAGCCGTTGCCCCTGATGGACCCGGGGGACCTACCCGCTCCGATCCGCCCGAGCCGCGCCGCCACCCAGAGCAGGGCGCCGGTCGGCAGGAACACCGCGTCCGCCGCGACCATCGCGAGCGAGAACACCGGCAGCCCGAGCACCACCGCGATCCCCACGTGCTCGACCATCATCACCGCCAGCAGCACGTTCTTGACCCGCCGGTTGACCAGCGTGAACGGGAAGGCGACCTGCAGGATCACCGTGCCGTACGAGATCAGGAACACCGGCAGCAGCGCCGAGCCGACCAGCGCCGACAGCCCCGGCCAGGGGCTGAAGTAGTCCAGGTGCAGCGGGTAGTACAGCGCGGTGCCGTCCTGCCAGCGCGAGCCCTGCACCTTGTACCAGCCGGCCGTCGCGTAGATCAGCACCACCTCGGCGGCGATCACCAGCAGCGCGCAGTTGTGCACCATGTTCGCCAGCGCGTCGAGCACCGCCCGCGGCTCGCCGTCCGGCCGCAGCCGTCCGAGCACCCACCAGATCCCGGCCACCGCCCAGAGCCCCCAGAACAGCGGCGACCAGCCCAGGTACGGGAAGGTCGGGCCGGTCCAGGTCAGGCTGTCGCCGGAGAAGTCGCCGAGCTGACAGGCCGCCAGTACCGCGCCGAGCAGCGCCCAGAGTCCCACCCCGGACCACTCGGACCACCAGGACCGACCGGCCCGACCGGCCCGGGCCCGCCGGGCGTCCAGCGACCAGACCTCGGCGCAGCGGGTGAAGACCAGGTAGACCGCCATCAGGTGGGCGACGTTGTCCCCGCCGTCGCCGAGCAGGACGCTGCGGTTCTGCAGCGACAGCACGGTGACCAGGAACAGCACCGTGCCCGCCCGGGTCCGCCAGCCCAGCAGCACCGCCAGGGCGGCCAGCACGGCCAGGTGGTAGACCAGCTCGAACCAGAGCCGCCCGCCGAACCAGGGCAGCACGGTGAACGCCCCGGTGTCGGCCAGCAGCCGCTGGGCGAGCTCCATCGACCAGGGCGAGCGGTCGCCGTACAGCACCCGCCGGTTGGGCCACTCGCGCAGCAGGTAGACGAGCCAGACCAGCCCGAAACCGATCCGCACCACCGCGGCCTGGTGCCGTCCGAGCACCCGCCCGGTGAAGGCCTCCATCGCCCGTCCGAGCACCGCCACCGGCCCGCGCGGCACCGCCACCGGTGCGGGCGGCTGCCCGCCCTGCCGCGGGACGCGGTCCGACGGTGGCGGCTCCACGGCCTCCACCGACTGCGGCTCCACGGCCCCCACCGGCTGCGGAGCCTGCGCCGACACCTCGTTCACCCGAGCCCCCGGTAGTCCTCGTCCCCGACCGGCCACCACGGCAGCTCCCGCACCTTGGGCGCGGGCGGCGCGGCCTCACCGCTCCAGGACGGCGGCGGGACGGTGGCCGAGGTCACCCGGAACTCGATCTCCAGGACCCGCTCGCCGTCCACCTCCCGCCCGATCCGCTGCAGCGCGATCCGCTTGAGGTACTGCTCGGCGAGCCGGCCGCGCGGGTTGGTCTGCTTCTCGTCCTGGTCGTGCGAGCCGTCGTAGAAGTCCCAGGCGCGGCGCAACAGGTTCTGGTCGGCGTGGCTGGGCGCGGGGTTGCCCCGGATCGCGGCGAGGTCCTGCGCGGTCAGCCCGGTCCAGTCACGGGTGCGGGTGGTTCCGCCGTCGGCGACGGTGCGCACCCGGGCGTCCACGCTGATGTTCTGCTGCAGCGGGTTGGGGGCGAACAGCTTCCAGTTCTGCTCGAACTCGGGGTACACCACGCCGTCGACCTGGTCCTGGTACTGCCGGGACAGCGCGTTGGAGGGTGCCACGTGCAGGAACACCGCGCTCAGGAACAGCCCGGTGCCGCCCACCAGCACCGCCCCGGCCAGGCCGAGGACGAGCTGCGCGGGCTTCGACCAGACCCTCCCCGGCCCTTCGGCCGGGAGGTGCCCCCGGGAGGCAGGCCGGTCCGTGGTCTCCGTCATGGCCTCCCCCGCCCGACCGGCGCTCCGCCGGCCCCGTACCGGCGCGTCGCGCGCCCATCCTGCCCCAACCCCCGAACGGGAGCTACAGGACGAAGGCCGCCTGGCCGGTGCTGCTGACCATCGGACGGCCCGCGCCCTCCCAGGCGTACATCCCGCCGTCCACGTTCACCGCGTCCCGGCCCTGCTGGACCAGGTACTGGACGACCTGCGCGGAGCGGCCGCCGACCCGGCAGAGCACGTACAGCTTCGCGTCGGGCAGCTCGCCGATCCGGGCGATCACCTCGCCGATCGGGATGTGCAGCGCGCCGTCCACGTGGCCGGCGTCCCACTCGTCCTGCTCGCGCACGTCCAGCAGGGCGGCGTCGGCCGGGACGGAGGTGGCGTCGGTGGTGGGGATCTGCGCGAACATCGTGTGGCTCTCCTGGTGGGGGTACCGCCCGGCCGGAGGCTGGGGGAAGGTCGGGTCGGTGCCATTCTCGCCCACCGGCACCGCCGAGTGGGCACCGAACAGCCGTTCCAGCTCGGCCTGCTGCGCGGCGGCCTTGGCGAGCAGCTCCTCGGCGAGCTGCTCCAGCAGCCGGTCCGGGTCCTGCGGGGCGAGGGCGAGCAGCTGGCCCATCGGGGTCTGCTCCAGCCGGACCTGCTCGGTGGCGGTCTCGGCGATCTTGGCGGTCAGCCAGTCCAGCCGTCGGCGCAGCCAGCCCAGCCGGTCGGGGGAGTCGAGGGCGGGGGCGGCCTCCGGCGCGGTGGACCACTCGGCGGCCAGGCCCTCCAGCGCGGCGGCGTCCCCGTACGCGTAGGCCTCGTTGACCCGGACCAGGAAAGCTGCCCGGCGCTGCTGCTCGGCCGGGTCGGTGCTCAGGTCGGGGTGGGCCCGGCGGACCAGGTCGCGGTAGACCCGCTGGGCCTGCTTGCCCGGCTTCACCCGGGGAGGCGCGGCGGGCGTCGGGGCGGCCTCGGCCTGCTCCTCGCCGGACTTCTCCCGCACCGAGTCGAACAGCGCGTCCAGGTCCGGCAGCTCCTCGACCCGCTGCCGCGCCTCGGCGGCCAGCCGGATGTCCTCGGGCCGTCCGGTGCGGGCCGCGACGGCCTCGGCGACGAGTGCGTCCAGCTCGTCCAGCCGGGCGTAGAGCGGGCCGAGCAGCTGGTGGTGGATCAGGGCGAAGTTGTCGATCTCGACCCGCAGCGTCTGCACGTCCACGTCCATGCTGAGCCAGGCGAGTTCGGCCGCGGCCACCCGCTCCTCCAGCTCCTGCTGCTCCGGGTCCGTCCAGCGAACGGGGCTCTGCGCGCTCACTTCTCGCCTCTGTCTCGTCCGGCCGGCAGGGTCCTGCGGAGCCGCCGCGGGGGGCGGCCCGGCCTGCCACCCTACCGCCGCGCGGGCAAGCCCCGTCCGGGTGAAGCGGGGGTACGAACCGGCGCGCGGCACGTGACACGCAACCGATCCTGATGAATCTCCCCGTTTCGGTGTCGGGCCCGGCCCGGTCCATGCTTCGCTGGTATCCGCACAGCGTGCCTTCCTCCGGAGAGACGGCCGCCTCCAGGCGTGGCGGCTAGGCGGGAGCAGACCGAATCCATGGTGGCCGAGTCCAACTCCACACCGCGTTCGGCGGGCGCCGAAACCGCGCCGGGCGACCACCCGGGCGGGGTGGCCGCCCTCGTTCGGCTCGCCCTCGTCCTGGTCGACCGGACGGGACGGATTGCCCAGTGGAGCCGGGCCGCCGAGGAGCTGTTCGGGCACCGCGCCGAGGCTGCCACCGACCGCCCCGCCTCCGGCCTGCTGCCCGCCCTGGAGGACCGGATGCTCGGCCGCTGCGCGGTACGCCGCCGCTGCGACGCCCTCGACACCCTGGCCGAGCTGACCTCCGGCGGCAGGCCCTGGGCCGGCCGGCTGACCGTGCACGACCGCGAGGAACACCAGCGCGACGTGCTCTGGTGGGCCTACCCGCTGTCCGGCCCGTCCGGCGGGCTGCTCGCGCTGGCCGCCGACGCCCGCCCGCTGCGCACCACCGGGCCGCGGCTCGCGCTCGGCGAGCGGCTGCTGCCGTTCTCCGCCGCCCCCGCCGCCCGGGGCGGCTTCCACGGGCTGACCGCGACGCTCACCCCCGCCGTCGACGGGCTGCCCGAGCCGCTGTCCCGGCTGCTGCCCGCCGCCCAGCGGGCGCCGCTGCTGGCGGCAGTGGCCCACGGCGGGCTGCCCGCCCTGCGGCTGGACGCGGCCACCGTGCTGCCGGTGCTGCCCTCCGATCCACAGTCCGGCGCCGCGCACGCCGCCGTAGGCCTCGGCCGCCGCTACCCGACGCCCCAGCAGCGCGCCGCCCGGGTCGGCTCCCCGCCGCAGCCCGAACAGTCCGCGCCCGGCCGCCGGCCGCCCGGCCCGCTGCCCGTCCAACGCGAGACCGCCCAGCGCGAGGCCGTCCAGCGCGAACCGGCCCAGCTCCCCGCCGCGGTCGGCGGCGGCCCCGCGGGCGTCCCGTCCGTCCCTCCCCCCGCCTCCGGCCGGGAGGTCCCCCCACCCATCGGAGGAGGAGCCACCATCGAGCAGCAGGCCGCCGTCGAGTCGTCCGCCAAGGGCCTCCCGTCCCGCCGCGCCGACCAGGCCCCGTCCGGAACCGTCCCCGCCCCCGCCTGCCCCGAGGGCCCGCCGGGCGGACGGCTGGGCCCGTTCCTCACCAACGGGCAAGCCGGCGAGCAGCTGGCCCTGCTGAACGAGGTCGGTGGCAAGGTCGGCACCACCCTGGACCTCGGCTTCACCGCGCGCGAGCTGTGCCAGGTGCTGGTCCCCCGGGTCGCCGACTTCGCGTGCGTGGACCTGGTGGACGGGCTGATCTCGGACTCCGAGCTGCCGGTCGCCAGGCCGGACGACGACACCATGCTGCGCCGGGTCGCCCTGGTCTTCAACGAGACCGGCGGCGCCTGGGACCACGTGCTCTCCGAGGGCTCGCTGGTCAGCATGCCCCGCCGGACCCCACCCGGGATGGCCCTGCAGCTGAACCAGCCGGTGCTGGTCCCGGTAATCAGCGACGACGTCGCGGTCGACTACGCGATCGCGCTCGGCGGCGCCCGGCTGGCCCCGGTGGTCTCCGGCCGCTCGATGCTGGTGGTGCCGCTGTCCGCCCGGGGCACCGTGCTGGGCATCCTCAAGCTGCTCCGGCTGCCCGACCGCGCCCCCTTCGACGAGAGCGACGCCGCCACCCTCAAGGAGCTGGCGGTACGGGCCGCGCTGTCGCTGGACAACGCCCGGCTGCACCGCGCCGAGGCGCGGGTCGCCACCACCCTGCAGCGCTCCATGATCCCGACCCGCCCGCCGCAGATCCCCGGCGTGCAGATCGCCCACCGCTACCTGCCGGGCGATCCCAAGGCCGAGGTCGGCGGCGACTGGTTCGACGCGATCCAGCTGCCCGGCAGCCGGGTCGCCCTGGTGGTCGGCGACGTAATGGGCCACGGCATCCACTCCGCCGCCGCGATGGGCCGCTTCCGCACCGCGATGCAGACCCTCGCCGCCCTGGACCTGCCGCCCGGCCAGCTGCTGCGCCACCTGGACAACCTGGCCCACAAGCTGGGCGACGACCACCTGGCGACCTGCCTGTACGCGGTCTACGACCCGATCAACCGCACCTGCGAGCTGGCCAGCGCCGGGCACGTCCCGCCCGTCCTGGTGCACCCGGACGGCACCGGCGAGCTGCTGGAGATCCCGGCCGGCGCGCCGATCGGCGTCGGCGGGGTGCCGTTCGTCGCCAAGACCATCGACGTCTCGGACGGCTCGATGCTGGTGCTGTGCACCGACGGCCTGGTCGAGGTGCGGGGCGGGGACATAGGAGCCGGCCTGGCCGCGCTGTGCGGCAACCTGATCGACCCGCAGCAGAGCCCCGAGCAGGCCTGCGACGAGGTGCTGCGCCGACTGCACACGGACGACCGCAAGGACGACGTCGCCCTGCTGGTGGCCCGCTTCGACGGGGTCGCCCCGTCCGAGGTGGCCACCTGGGACCTCACCGTGGACCACCGCGAGGTCCGCCGGGCCCGCTCGCTCGTCCGCGAGCAGCTGGCCGCCTGGCACCTGGAGGCGCTCAGCGACACCACCGAGCTGCTGGTCAGCGAGCTGGTCACGAACGCCGTCCGGGTCGCCCGGGACACCGTCCAGCTGCAGCTGATCCGGGTGGACAAGCTGCTGGTCGAGGTCAGCGACGACAACCACAACCTGCCCTCGCTGGAACCCGCCGAGCAGCTCGGCGAGACCGGCCGCGGCCTCACCCTGGTCACCAAGCTCGCCGAACGCTGGGGCACCGCCCGCAAGGCGGTGGGGAAGGTCGTCTGGTTCGAACTCCCCCTCCCGCACGCGTGACGGCCGCGTACGGACACACTGCGAACCAGTGGGTCGGCGTACGCGGCCGTCACGACCGATGAAACGACCGTCAGGGGATGGCGGCCCCCGCCGAACGGTGCCGCCCGGCCTCCACCGCGACCTCCCGGGAGGCGACCGCGGCCACCGAGGTGGCGGCGCCGACCCCGGCCAGCACCCGCGGCCAGAAGTCCCCGAAGACCTCGACCGAGACGGCGATCAGCAGCGCGGTGACCACCGCGACCACGTGCTCCAGACCGGCCAGGTTCGGCAGCACAATCGCCTCGCCGACCATCAGGGTCACCACCAGGGCGGCCGTGAGCCAGGCCCGGCAGCGGAACGCGATGCAGATCGCCAGCGCCACCACCGCGGCCGACGGCCCGGTGTCCCGCACGTAGGCGACCCACTTCGGGAAGCCGAACAGGTGGCCCGGCCCGATGGCCACCCCGATCCGGGCGAACAGCGTGCCCGTCAGGGTGCAGGCGTAGGCGACCACCAGCGTCATCCGCCGACCGAGCGCGATCTCGGCGATCGCGAAGACCACGAACACCTGGGCCAGCGCCCCCCAGACCGGCAGGTCCAGGGCCGGCACGTACAACGACAGCGGGGTCCGCACCAGCGAGACCTCCAGCGGCAGCGCGGCCCGCACCACTCCGATGTGGTTGACGAACCGCTCGCCGCCCGGCAGGTGCTGGACGATACTGAACAGCAGGATCAGAAACGTCGCCGCCGTGGCCAGCGGGAACGCGGCGAACCTCTTTCGCACCACCGCGTCCCGGACCGTGACGTACAACGCTCCCCACTCGGCGACAGCGGCCGTTCTGGCTAGCGCCACCGGCCCCTTTCGCACGCCCCCCGCGTGGGTCCTGTGAATCACAACGTTTCTCCTGAATCCCCGAACTTCTCAGCCACCCCAACATTAGAAGCCAGTTAACAAATCCACATCGGCATGGATGGGGATTCAGGTCATCCTCAGGGGGGAGAACAATCCCCCCACCGGATCCCCCATCGGACCGATCGGGCCCTCCACCCCACCCCCCGTCCGACCGGGCAGGCCCCCCTCCGCCCCCGACGGAGGGTTATCCCTCCCCGTCCCGCGCGGCCACCGGCACCCGGGGGGCCACCACGGCGGCCCGGGAGTGTCGGCGACGGAACAGCGCGGGCAGGCTCGGCGCGACGATGAACCCCTCGGCCCGCGCGCTCGCCAGGCCGATCCGCGGAATCTCACTGCTCTTCTCGAACAGCAGGTATCGCGGCTCCCAGATCGGCCGGTACTTGGCGTTCGCGCGGTACAGCGACTCGATCTGCCACCAGCGCGAGAAGAACCCCAGGACGGCACGCCACAGCCGCAGCACCGGGCCGGCACCCAGCCGCGAACCGCGCTCGAACACCGACCGGAACATCGCGAAGTTCAGCGAGACCCGCTTCAGCCCCACCTCGTCGGCGCGCTGCAGCAGCTCGATCACCATGAACTCCATCAGGCCGTTCTCGGTGTCCCGGGCCCGGCGCATCAGGTCCAGCGAGAGCCCGTCCGGGCCCCACGGGACGAAGCTCAGCAGCGCCGCGAGCTCGCCGTCCCCGTCATGGCACTCCAGCATCACGCAGCGGCCGTCGCCCGGGTCCCCGAGCCGGCCCAGCGCCATCGAGAAGCCCCGCTCGGTCGCACCGTCGCGCCACTCGTCGGCCTTGGCCACCAGCTGCGCCATCTCCTCCTCGGAGATGTCCTCGTGGCGGCGGATCCGCACCGTGTACCCGGCCCGCTTGACCCGGTTGTAGGCCTGCCGGACCACCCGCATCGCGCGGCCGTCCAGCGAGAACTCGTCCAGCTCGACGATCGCCTCGTCGCCCAGCTCCAGCGCGTCCAGCCCGTGCCGGGCGTAGATCACACCGGCCTCCTCGGAGGCACCCATCACGGCCGGCGCCCAGGCGTGCTCACGGGCCTCGGCCAGCCAGGCGTCGATCGCGCCCGGCCAGGCCTCCGGGTCGCCGATCGGGTCGCCCGAGGCGAGCGAGACCCCGCCGACCACCCGGTAGGTCACCGCCGCCTTGCCGCTGGGGGAGAAGACCACCGCCTTGTCCCGGCGCAGCGCGAAGTAGCCCAGCGAGTCGCGCTCGCCCTGCTTGTCCAGCAGGCCGCGCAGCTTCGCCTCGTCCTCGGGGTTGAGCAGCTCCTTCCCGCGCGGGCTGCGGAAGGCCACGTACAGCACCAGCAGGAACAGCACCGCGCCCATCGCGTTGATCGCGGCGTTCACCCAGGTCGGCGCGGCGATCACCGAGCGCAGGTGCTCGGACGGGGTGATGGTGATCATCCGGCCGACCGAGTAGCGGAAGAGGTCCCACCAGCCGGCGCCGTTCAGCTCGTTGGTCAGCCAGACCAGCAGCGCGCCGACGCTGCCGCCGAACACCAGCCCGCCGACGAAGGTGGCCGCCGCGGTCTTCGGGTTGGAGCGGTCGCCCTTGGACGTGAACTCCTTGCGCCCGATCAGCAGCGCCAGCACGAACAGGCAGGTCAGGATGATGGACATGTAGTTGAGCGGGTGCTTGTTGAACCGCCCGCCGGGCACCACCATGAACGCCAGGTACAGCAGCGCGAACACACTGCCGAGCGCCGCGTTGAAGATCCACGCGGCCCGCTTGCGGCGCCGCATCGCGACGGCGAGGAAGACCGACAGCACCGCGGCGGCCAGGCCCGAGGTCATCAGGTACGGGGTGAAGTACTCACCCTCGTTGTGCTCGGAGACCTGGTTCCCCCAGGGCACCAGCAGCACCGTGGCCACGTTCAGCAGTGCCAGCAGCCGCAGGTACCAGACGGAGGCCACGGCGGCCCTCGGACGCCAGCGGTCGAGCAGCCCGGCGGGCCGGGGCCCGGTCGACGTGGCGGACGGCTCCGGCTTCACAGTGGACGACACAGCTCAATTCCAAACGATCAGATGGTGGGGCGCATCCGCACACGGCCCGGCGCCGGGCGCCCGCACGGGCCCGGCGGACTGACCGGCCACCCCCCGCCCACCGGCTGCCCGCAGGGAGCGGCGGGCCGGAAAGGCAGCCAACTCCATGGTTCCCCACCATTCCTGAGAATTACGTGAACCGGGTAGCGGATTCCCACCCCCGCCGAACGGCGGGGGTCGACACCCCCCATGCGTTCGGCGCCCCGCCGTCGCTACCCCTACCCTCAAAAGCGATCCCCGCGGACCGCCCGAACCCGGCCGCCCGAACCGAGGAGGCACCATCACCACGACCCGCGTGCTGATCGTCGACGACGAGATCCTGGTCCGCTCCGGCCTGGGCCTGATCGTCGGCTCCGCCCCAGACCTGGAGGTGGTCGGCGACTGCTCCGGTGGGCAGGCCGAGGAACACGTCCAGCGCCTGCGCCCGCACGTGGTGCTGCTCGACATCCGGATGCCGGACCTCGACGGCATCTCCGTGCTGCGCCGCCTGCGCGCCCTGCCCGACCCGCCCGCCGTGGCGATGCTCACCACCTTCGACACCGACGAGTACATCGGCACCGCGCTGCGGGCCGGCGCAGCCGGCTTCCTGCTCAAGGACACCGCACCCGAACAGCTGGTGCACGCCGTCCGGGTGCTCGCGGCCGGCGGCAACATCCTCTCCCCGACCGTCACCCGCACCGTGATCGGCGGCTACGTCGACGGCGGCGGCCCGGACGCCGAGGCCACCGCGCTGGCCCGCACCCTCACCGGCCGGGAGCTCGACGTGCTCGCCCTGCTCGGCGAGGGCCTGTCCAACGCCGAGATCGCCGACCGGCTCTTCCTCGGCACCGGGACGGTCAAGGACCACATCAGTGCGATCCTCGGCAAGCTCGGCGCCGCCAACCGGGTGCAGGCCGCCGTGGTCGCCCACCGGGCCGGCCTGGTGCGACCCAAGCCCGGCGACGGGGCATGACGACCGTCGACCAGCTGCCGTCCCGCCGGCTGCCGGCCTGGTGCACCGCGCCCTGGCTGATGCTCCTGCTGCCCGTCCTGTACTCCCTGCTGGACGCCGCGCTGGTGGCCCGGGACGCCACCTGGTGGCAACTGGCGCTCTCCACGCTGGCCGCCGTCGCGCTGTTCTGGCGCCGCCGCTTCCCGGTGGCGGTGTTCCTGCTCACCATGCCCGGTACCTGGGTGGAGGCGATCTGGCTGGCCCCGATCACCGCCGTCTACACGGTGGCCACCGGGCGTCCCAGCACCAAGGTGCTGTTCCCCTGCGCGGCCCTGTTCACCCTGGTCTCCTTCTTCCACTGGCCGCTGCCGACCCCGGTCATCGACCTCAGCCGGAACACCGCCCTGGACGCCATCCAGGCCGTGATGCTGGCCGCCGGCCCGGCCGCCACCGGTCTGCTCTCCCGAACCCGGCGAGAGCTGGCCGCCCGTCTGGAGGAGCTGACCCGCGGCCAGGAGCGGGAGAGCCGGCTGCTCGCCGAGCGGGTGCTGATGAGCGAGCGCGGCCGACTGGCCCGGGAGATGCACGACGTGGTCTCGCACCAGGTCAGCCTGATCAGCATCCAGGCCGGCGCGCTCCAGGTGAGCACCGCCGACCCGGCCGCCGCGACCGTCGCCCGCACCATCCGCGAACTGTCCGTACGGACCCTGGACGAGCTGCGCCAGATGGTCGGGGTGCTGCGCGGCACCGGCGCCCCGTTCCCGGCCGCCCCGCTCGCCCCGCAGCCCCGGCTGGCCGACCTGCCCCGGCTGATCGAGGAGAGCGGCCTGACCGCCGACGCCGAGCTCAACCCCGGTGACCGCCCGTGGCCGGAGGCGGTCGAGCGGGCCGCCTACCGGACCGTCCAGGAGGCGCTCACCAACATCACCAAGTACGCCCCGGAGGCGGTGGTGCACGTGAAGGTCCGGGCGAAGGGCCGCCGGCTGCGGGTGGAGGTCCGCAACGAGGCGCCGCCGGTCCGCCCGGCCGAGACCCTGCCGGGCGGCGGCCACGGGCTGGTGGGCCTGCGCGAGCGCGCCCAGCTGCTGGGCGGCACGCTCACGGCCGGCCCCACCCAGGACGGCGGCTTCGAGGTCCGTGCCGAGCTCCCCGCCACCCACTCCTGAGCCGACCACCCCGCTCACGGACCGCGCCCGACCGGGGTCCGTGAGCACGGACCCCGGGGAACGAGCCGGGAGAACGAGAAAGCCCCGCAGATCCGAAGATCTGCGGGGCTTCGCTGTGCGCGAGGGGGGAGTTGAACCCCCACGCCCTTTCGGGCACTGGAACCTGAATCCAGCGCGTCTGCCTATTCCGCCACCCGCGCATGGGTGTTGTCTTCTTTGCCGACCTTCCCTCAGAACCGCTCGGTACCATGTGGTCTTCGCGCTTCCTCGGTCCGGCTTCCCTTCCGGGCGGCCCTTCCGACGTGGAAAACAGTAGCACGACCTGGGGGGCAGCTCCGAATCCGTATCCGGGGGGACCGACCGGGCCCGAACGGGCGAACGACGAACGGGCGAGCGAAGGAGGGAGGCGGCTCCGACCGGCACACCTGGCGTGCGGGACCCGGCATGCGTCACCCTGTGTGTCCGAGCCCACCCCCGGGCACCACGCGGTCCGGGAACCGTACGGAAGGGCCCGGCGTGGATACGATCAGTACGGAAGTACCGCAAGTAGGCACGACCGACTCCTCGGAGGACCGCTCCTCGGAGAGGGCTGGTCGGCAGGCAGGCGAACGAACCCTGGAAGGGGGTGCCCCATGGGGATGCTGAAGAAGTTCGAACAGCGACTGGAGGGTCTCGTCAACGGCACCTTCGCCAAGGTGTTCAAGTCCGAGGTCCAGCCCGTGGAGATCGCCGGCGCTCTGCAGCGCGAGTGCGACAACAACGCGAGCATCTGGAACCGCGACCGCACCGTCGTGCCGAACGACTTCATCGTCGAGCTCAGCCCGCACGACTTCGAGCGGCTCAGCCCCTACTCCGGCCAGCTCGGCACCGAACTGGCCGGGATGGTCCGCGAGTACGCCGAGGCCCAGCGGTACAGCTTCATGGGCCCGCTCCAGGTGAACCTGGAGAAGGCCGACGACCTGGACACCGGCCTGTACCGGGTGCGCAGCCGCACCCTGGCGGCCGAGGAGCCCCAGCAGTACTCCCCGCCGCCGCAGCAGCCCGGCTACGACCGCCAGCCGGCCGCCCCCGCCCCCGGCGCGCCGTGGCAACAGGGCGGTGCCGGGCAGTACAGCGCGCCCCCGCCGCCGACCGCACCCCCCGCGATGCCCTCGGCCCCGCCCGCCGGCGGCAACGTCCGCGCCTTCCCCGGCTCCGGCCACGGCGCCTCGGTGCGCCGCTGGATCGAGGTGAACGGCGCCCGCCACCAGATCTCCGGCGCGGCCTGCGTACTCGGCCGCTCGACCGAGGCGGACGTGCGGATCGACGACCCCGGGGTCTCCCGCAAGCACGCCGAGATCCGCCCCGGCACCCCCTCGATGGTGCTCGACCTGGGGTCCACCAACGGCATCGTGGTGGACGGGCAGCACACCCAGCGCGCTACGCTCCGCGACGGCTCCCGAATCGTCGTGGGCTCCACCACCATCGTCTACCGGCAGGTCGAAGGGTAGTGTCCGAGTTGTTCGCGCGCCTCGCTCACCGACTGGCGGGACGGCCATGTCAGAACTGACCCTGACGGTCATGCGGCTGGGTTTCCTCGCCGTACTGTGGCTGTTCGTCATCGTCGCGATCCAGGTGATCCGCAGCGACCTGTTCGGCACCAAGGTGAACCCCCGCCCCTCCCGCCGCGGCGGCAACGCCGCATCGGGCGGTACCGCGACCACCGCGGCCGCCGGACGTCCGACGCCCGCCGTCGGCGGGTCCACCGGCTCCGCCGCGGGCCAGACCCAGGGCGGCGGCCGCCGTCGCGGCGCCCCGACCCAGCTCGTCGTGGTGCAGGGCTCGCTGGCCGGAACCACCGTGGCGCTGCAGGGCCAGACCATCACGCTGGGCCGCGCGCACGACTCCACCATCGTGCTGGACGACGACTACGCGTCCTCCCGGCATGCCAGGATCTATCCGGATCAGACTGGGCAGTGGACGGTCGAGGATCTAGGCTCCACCAACGGCACCTATCTGGACCGGCAGCGCCTGACCGCGCCCACCCCGCTCCAGCCGGGCATGCCGATCCGTATCGGCAGGACCGTCATCGAACTGCGGAAGTAGTAGCGCATGAGGGCAAGCATCCCGTCCAAGACCCAGAGGGGGGCACAGGTCGCATGACCCTGGTGCTGCGCTTCGCCGCCGGCTCCCACAAGGGACTGATCCGGGAGGGGAACGAGGACTCCGGCTACGCCGGGCCGCGGCTGCTGGCCGTGGCCGACGGCATGGGCGGCGCCGCGGCCGGCGAGGTCGCGTCCTCCGAGGTGCTCGGCTCGATCGTCCGGCTGGACGAGGACGTGCCGGGTGCCGACCTGCTGACCCTGCTGGGCAACGCCGTCCAGGGCGCCAACGACCGGCTCCGGCAGATGGTCGAGGAGGACCCGCAGCTGGAGGGCATGGGTTGCACCCTGACCGCCATGCTGTGGACCGGCCAGCGGATGGGCCTGGTGCACGTCGGCGACTCCCGCGCCTACCTGCTGCGCGACGGCTCGCTGGTGCAGATCACCCAGGACCACACCTGGGTGCAGCGCCTGGTCGACGAGGGCCGGATCACGCCCGAGGAGGCCGAGACCCACCCGCAGCGCTCGCTGCTGATGCGGGCCCTCGACGGCCGCGGCCAGGTCGAGCCCGACCTGTCGATCCGCGAGGTCCGGGCCGGCGACCGCTACCTGATCTGCTCCGACGGCCTCTCCGGCCCGGTCAGCCACCAGACCCTCCAGGACACCCTGGGCAGCTTCTACTCGCCCGAGCAGACCGTGCAGGAGCTGATCCAGCTCGCGCTGCGCGGCGGCGGTCCGGACAACATCACCTGCATCGTGGCGGACGTCATCGACGTCGGCGCCACGGACACCATGAGCGGCCAGTTCAACGACGTCCCGGTGGTGGTCGGCGCGGTCGCCGACACCCCGCCGTCCTCGGCCGCCGCCGACCGCTCGATCGCGGACACCCCGGCCGGCCGCGCCGCCGGCCTGGGTCGCGGCCCGCAGGGCGCCTTCGGCCCGGCCGAGGGCTACGAGGACGGCTACGGCGCCGCGCAGGGCGGCTTCGGCCCCCCCGAGGGCTACGAGGGCGAGGCCGGGTACGGCCACTCCTCCGCCGAGCCCTCGGTGTACGGCACCGAGGACTTCGACGAGGAGCAGCCCCCCAAGCGCAAGCGCCGGGGCCTGACCGTCTCGCTGGCCGTCCTGGTCACCCTCGGCCTGCTCGGCGGCGCCGGGTACTTCGGCTACCAGTGGACCCAGGACCAGTACTACATCGGCGAGGACGGCGACCACGTCGCCATCTACCAGGGCGTCAACCAGAACCTGGCCGGTCTGAGCCTGTCCTCGGTGCACGAGTCGCACAACGACGCCCCGCTGAAGTGGCTGCCGCAGGACCAGCGCGCCCAGGTGAACAGGACCATCTCGGTCGGCAGTCTGAAGGACGCCGAGAAGACGATGACCGACCTCGTGAACTGGGCCCAGCTGTGCCAGAAGGTCGCCGGCGCCACCACCGGAGCGGCCCCGCAGGGCGCCGCACCGACCCAGGCCAGCAAGGCCTCGTTCGTGGCCGCCGTCCCCGTCCCGGGCGAGAAGGAGAAGACCCCGCGCCCGGCCGCGGCGGCTCCGACCGCCACGCCGACCCCGACCGCGCCGAGCACCTCCGCCCCGACGCAGAACGCCACCCCGCCGGTGGCCGCCGCCCCGAGCGAGCAGGCCCAGCAGCCCCAGCTGAGCGACGATGACCGCAGCCGGGCCGAGTCCTGCCCGAAGCAGTGACGTCCGTGACCCGACATAGGTCCGCCCGGAGCGGGCTTGCCGGCCGTCAGGGAGCGGTCACCACGTGAGCAGCTACAACCTGAGCGGCGAGACCGGCCGCGCCGGCCGTCGGCGCCGGGCGGTGGCCCAGCGAGCCGTGCCCCGGCGCCGGGGCAACACCACCATCTCGCTCCAGGGCGCGCCGAACCGGCGCAACACCGAGCTCACGCTGCTGGTCTTCGCGGTCCTGCTGCCGATCCTGGCGTATGCCAACGTGGGGCTGGCGATGGACTCCCGGCTACCGGCCGGCATGCTCGGCTACGGCCTCGGGATGGGCTCGCTGGCGCTGGTCGCGCACCTGCTGGTGCGCCGCTTCGCGCCGTACGCGGACCCGCTGATGCTGCCGATCGCCACCCTGCTGAACGGGCTGGGCGTGGTGATGATCTGGCGGCTGGACAAGGCGGGCAAACTGCTCAGCGGCAACTTCCCGGCGGCGAGGAACCAGCTGGTCTGGTCCGCGCTCGGGGTCGCGCTGTTCATCGGCGTGATGGTCCTGCTGAAGGACCACCGGGTGCTCCAGCGCTACACCTACATCTCGATGGTGGTGGCGCTGGTCCTGCTCGCCGCGCCGGCCTTCTTCCCGGCCCGGGCGGAGGACTTCGGCGCCAAGATCTGGATCCGGATGGGCAGCTTCTCCATCCAGCCCGGCGAGTTCGCCAAGATCATCCTGACCGTGTTCTTCGCCGGCTACCTGATGGTCAAGCGGGACGCCCTGGCACTGGCCAGCCGCCGCTTCATGGGCCTGTACCTGCCGCGCGGCCGCGACCTCGGCCCGATCGTCGTGATCTGGCTGCTCAGCCTGCTGATCCTGATCTTCGAGAACGACCTCGGCACGTCCTTCCTGTTCTTCGGCCTGTTCGTGGTGATGCTCTACGTCGCCACCGAGCGGACCAGCTGGATCCTGTTCGGCCTGCTGATGTCGATCGGCGGCGCGGTCGCGGTCGCCACGACCACCAGCCACGTGAAGGTCCGCATCGACGCCTGGCTCGACCCGATGGCCGCGTTCTCCGCGAACCCGCCCAAGGGCTCGACCGAGCAGATCGGCCAGTCGCTGATGGCGCTCGGCTCCGGCGGGGTGACCGGCTCGGGCCTGGGCCAGGGCCGCTCCTGGCTGATCAACTTCGCCGCGAAGAGCGACTTCATCCTGGGCTCCTTCGGCGAGGAGCTCGGGCTCACCGGCCTGATGGCGATCTTCCTGCTGTACGCCCTGCTGGTGCAGCGCGGCCTGCGCACCGCCCTCGCCGCCCGCGACCCGTTCGGCAAGCTGTTCGCCGTCGGTCTCGCCTCGGCGACGGCGCTGCAGGTCTTCGTCGTGGCCGGCGGGGTCACCGGGCTGATCCCGCTGACCGGTATGACCATGCCGTTCCTCGCCCAGGGCGGTTCGTCCGTGGTCGCCAACTGGGCGCTGGTCGCGATCCTGCTGAAGATCAGCGACAGCGCCCGCCGACCCGGGGTCGAACCGGCCCCGGCCACCGAGGGCCAGGGAGGACCCGTCCGATGAACAAACCGATCCGCCGGGTCTCGATCTTCTGCCTCGTGCTGATCCTGGCCCTGATGGCGCGCACCAACTGGGTCCAGGGAGTCCAGGCCGAGTCCCTGGCGTCCAACAAGAACAACAAGCGCCAGCTGTACGACCGCTACGCCCACCCGCGCGGCAACATCATCGTCAGCGGCCAGCCGGTGACGAAGTCCGACTTCGTGAACGGCCTGCGCTACAAGTACAAGCGCTCCTGGGTCGACGGCCCGATGTACGCGCCGGTGACCGGCTACTCCTCGCAGGCCTACGGCTCCAGCCAGCTGGAGAACCTGGAGGACGGCATCCTCTCCGGCAGCGACGACCGGCTGTTCTTCCGCAACACGCTGGACATGATGACCGGCGAGCAGAAGCGCGGCGGCGACGTCGTCACGACCATCAACGCCAAGGTCCAGAAGGCCGCCTTCGACGGCCTCGGCGACAAGAAGGGCGCGGTGGTCGCGCTCGACCCGAAGACCGGCGCGATCCTGGCCCTGGTCTCCACCCCTTCGTACGACCCGAGCACCTTCGCCGGCGGCGACAGCGGCGACACCAAGTCCTGGCAGGACCTCAACGCGGACCCGAACAAGCCGATGCTCAACCGGGCGCTGCGGGAGACCTATCCGCCCGGCTCGACCTTCAAGCTGGTCACCGCGACCGCGGCGTTCGAGAACGGCCTGTACCAGAACATCAACGACACCACGCAGACCCCGGACCCGTACGTCCTGCCCGGCACCCAGACCGTGCTGAAGAACGAGAGCCCCAACGAGCGCTGCGAGAACGCCACGCTCAAGTCCGGGATGGACCAGTCCTGCAACACGGTCTACGCCAAGATGGGCGCGGACCTCGGCAAGGACAAGATGCGGGCGCAGGCCGAGAAGTTCGGCTTCAACAGCACGGTGGACACCCCGATCCGCTCCGAGAAGAGCATCTTCCCGGACAGCCCCAGCCTGGACGGCACCGCCCAGGACTCGATAGGCCAGCACGACACCCGGGCCACCCCGCTGCAGATGGCCATGGTCTCCGCCGCGATCGCCAACAACGGCAGCCTGATGCAGCCGTACCTGGTCGACCAGGAGCGCTCGGCCTCGCTGACCACCATCTCCAAGCACACCGAGAAGCAGTTCTCCCAGGCGATGAGCCCGGCCACCGCGCAGAAGATGCAGGACCTGATGGTCTCGGTGGTCGAGAACGGCACCGGCACCAACGCCAAGATCCCCGGCCTGCAGGTCGGCGGCAAGACCGGCACCGCGCAGCACGGTGAGGACAACGCCGGGCTGCCGTTCGCCTGGTTCACCTCCTGGGCCAAGGCCCCGGACGGCCAGTCGGTCGCCGTCGCGGTCGTGGTCGAGGACGGCTCCAACAACCGCGACGGCATCAGCGGCGGCCGCCTCGCGGCCCCGATCGCCAAGGCGGTGATGCAGGCCGTGCTCGGCAAGTGAGGGGAGCGCGGCCGACGGTGAGGCGAATGTCACGATCGGCACCCCGGTCCGGATACCGGTCTGATATCGGCCGACGGCTGACTCCGGTCCGGCGGGGTGCGACCGGTAGCGTATCCGCCAGCAGCGGGTGTGCCCGTTGCCGCCCGCGAGGCGACGCACGGCCCGGCCGGAGAACCGGCCACGGCGCGCGGCGTCACCCAGAGCGTGCGGGGACACCTACGTCACAACCTCACCGGCGGGTGAGGGAGAGGGTCGGAACTATGGAAGAGCCTCGCCGCCTAGGCGGCAGGTACGAGCTCGGCGGCGTCCTCGGGCGCGGCGGCATGGCCGAGGTGTACCTCGCCCATGACACCCGGCTCGGCCGTTCCGTCGCAGTGAAGACGCTCCGGGCCGACATGGCCCGGGATCCGTCGTTCCAGGCCCGCTTCCGTCGCGAGGCACAGTCGGCGGCGTCCCTGAACCACCCCGCGATCGTCGCCGTGTACGACACCGGCGAGGACTACATCGACGGCATCTCCATCCCGTACATCGTGATGGAGTACGTCGAGGGGTCGACGCTGCGCGAGCTGCTGCACTCCGGCCGCCGGCTGCTGCCCGAGCGGGCGCTGGAGATGACCATCGGCATCCTCCAGGCGCTGGAGTACTCGCACCGGGCCGGCATCGTGCACCGCGACATCAAGCCGGCCAACGTGATGCTGACCCGGCAGGGCAACGTCAAGGTGATGGACTTCGGCATCGCCCGTGCGATGGGTGACGCCGGGATGACCATGACCCAGACCTCGGCCGTCATCGGCACCGCCCAGTACCTCTCCCCCGAGCAGGCCAAGGGCGAGCAGGTCGACGCCCGCTCCGACCTGTACTCCACCGGCTGCCTGCTCTACGAACTGCTGACCGTGCGCCCGCCGTTCGTCGGCGACTCCCCGGTCGCGGTGGCCTACCAGCACGTCCGGGAGGAGGCGCAGCCGCCGTCCGTCTTCGACCCCGAGGTGCGCCCCGAGATCGACGCGATCGTGCTGAAGGCGCTCGCCAAGGACCGCGACTACCGCTACCAGAGCGCCGACGAGATGCGCGACGACATCGAGCGCTTCCTCGACGGCCTCCCGGTCGCCGCCGCCCAGCAGGCCGCCGCCTACGGCATGGGCGGCGCCGGGTACGGCTACGACCAGAACGGATACCCGCAGCAGCACGACCCGTACGGCCAGACCAACGTGCTGCCGCAGCAGCCCGGCGGCCCGACCACCGTGCTGCCGCAGGCCTCCGCGCAGCCCGGCTACGGCCAGGGCGGCTACCAGGACGACGGCTACGGCCAGACCTACGCCGGTGCCCCGGGCGGCGGCCACGACGGCTACGACGACGGCTACGGCGAGGGCGGCCGCGGTCGGCGCGGCGAGGACCGGCCGAAGAAGAGCAACACCTCCTGGATCGTGCTGGCGGTGGCCGCCGTACTGGTCCTGGTCGGCACCTTCTTCGTGGCCCAGGCGATGTTCAGCGACAAGGGCACCAAGGACACCGCGAAGGTGTCCGTGCCGAACCTGGTCGGCAAGAGCCTGGCCGACGCGAAGACCGCCGCCGGGGCCAAGCTCCAGGTGACCGAGGGCGACAAGATCGCCTGCCCGGACACCAACATCAAGAAGGACCAGGTCTGCACCCAGAACCCGGTGGCGGGCGGCCAGATCGCCGAGAACGCCACCATCACGGTGCAGATCTCCTCCGGCCCGGCCAAGGCCCAGGTGCCGAACGTGGTCGGCAAGACCAAGGACCAGGCCACCAAGGCGCTCGCCGACGCCGGCTTCACCAACGTCACCACCGAGTACAAGGACGACGACACCGCTCCGCAGGACAACGTCACCGCCCAGGACCCGGCGGCGAGCAACACCGCTGACCCGAGCGCCCCGATCAAGCTGACGGTCTCGCAGGGCAAGACCAAGGTGACCGTCCCGAACGTGGTCGGCGCGCAGAAGGAGGACGCGCAGTCCCAGCTGCAGAACCTCGGCTTCCAGGTCGACGCCTCGAAGACCACGGCGACCACCGACCCCACCAAGGTCAACACCGTGGCCTCCCAGTCGGTGACACCGAACACCAAGGCCCCGACCGGTACGAAGATCTCGCTGACCGTCTTCAAGGCGCCGGACAAGGCCACCGTCCCGCCGCTGCAGAACGCCAAGCTGTCGGACGCCATCGCCCAGCTGCAGAAGGTCGGCCTGGGCTACACCGTGGTCGGCCCGCAGGACGCGAACGCGATCGTCCAGATGAGCAACCCCGGAGCCGGCACCCAGCTGGACCCGAACACCCAGGTCCAGCTGTTCACCAAGGCGGCTGACCCGACCAAAGGGGGCGACCCCTTCGCCACACCCCCCAACCCCAAAGGGGGCAACTAAGCCCTGGTTCCCCTGGTTCTGAGGCTTGACCGTCCCGAGCAGCAACGCCCGAGGGCCCGTCGCGATCACCGCGACGGGCCCTCGGGCATTGCTGGGGAGGAGGCCTGAGGAGGCCTCGGACGACCCTGACCGGCCCTCAGGAATGCCGCAGCTCGGGCGGCGGGGTGCGCTTGGCGTCCATGTCGTCCACCCGCACCAGGCTCCCCCAGACCGCCATCCGGTACCGCGAGGTGTACACCGGCGTACAGGTCGTCAGGGTGATGTAGCGGCCGGGGGCGCTGTAGCCGGAGCCGACCGGAACGGGCGCGATGATGCCGGTGTCGTACTTGGAGGTCTCCGGCAGGGTGCTGTCGACCTTGTAGACGTACCACTTGTCCTTGGTCTCGACCACGATCGCGGCGCCCTTGTGGACGGCGTCCAGGTCGTGGAACTTGGCGCCGTGGCCGTCCCGGTGGGCGGCCAGCGCGAAGTTGCCCTCCTGGTCCCAGGGCATCGCGGCCTTGTAGGGCTGCTCGTAGACACCCGCCACGCCCTCGTCCAGGACCCCGGTGGAGGTGCCCATCCGGATCAGTACCTGGAAGTCCTCGCCCATCGCCGGGAGGTGCAGGAAGCCGACGTCCTCCCCGATCGCGGGCGGCGGCGCCGGGGCCCCGCCGGGCGCCGGCGGGGTGGCGCCGGGCGCCGGGGTGGCGCCGGGCGCGGCCGAGGGGCCGGCGGTCGGGCCCGCGGCCCAGGAGCTGCGCAGCTTGTCGGAGGCGTCCGCCGCGGAGCGGTCCGCCTGCACGTTGGTCCACCACAGCGAGTAGGCGACGAACAGGGCGAGCACCAGGCCCAGGGTGATCAGCAGCTCGCCGAAGACGCCGAGCGCGGCCAGCGCCCGGCTCCGCCCGCGCCGCGCCCCGCCCGCGCCTTCGGGCGCGGCGCCGTCCCCGGGCGGGGGGAAGGCCTCCTGGGCCGGCTCTGCCCACTGTGCGGTCCCGTCGTCCTGCATCTGCGGTGCTCCCCCTCCGAACGGGCCTCCGGGCGGCTATCCGCCCGTGATCGCGGCCGGCTTGCCTTGGCTGCGCGGCCGTTCCTCGGTCATCTTGCCAAACAGGATGAGTCGGAACTTGGAGGTGAACTCCGGCGTACAGGTGGTCAGCGTGATGTAGCGGCCGGGGCCGGTGTACCCGGAGCCGTTCGGCACCGGCTTGATCACGCTCACGTTGCTGGGGGAGGTCTGCGGGATGCCGCCGGTGATCTCGTAGGTGTAGTAGGCGGTGGCGGTCTCCACCACGACCTTGTCACCCTTGCCCAGCTGGTTGATGTACCGGAACGGCTCGCCGTGGGTGTTGCGGTGGGCGGCCAGCGCGAAGTTGCTCGCCTTGTCGCCGGGCATCCCGGTGTTGGTGTAGTGGCCGACCAGGCCCTTGTCGAGCACCGCCGACTTGTCGGTCCCCTCGGCGATCGGGAACTTCAGCCCCAGCTTGGGCAGGTAGATGATGGCGAAGCCCTTGCCGGGCGCGAACGCCTCCGGCTTGTTCGGGTCCGGCGCCGGCTGGCCCGGCTGGGCGGGCGGTTGGGCGTCGAACTGCTGCTCCAGCTGGTCGCGGGCGCTGCTGGCGGCCTCGTCGGCCTGCACGTTGGTCCACCAGAGCTGGTACGCGACGAACAGCAGCATCACCACGCCGAGCGTGATGCACAGCTCGCCGACGAGCCGGGCGCCCACCACGGCCGCGGACTCCTTGGGGCGCGTCCGACCGGCCGCCCGGCCCTTCGCCCGGCGCCGCCCGCCGCCCGAACGGACCGAGGTCCGGCCCTGGGCGGCCCGTCGGCGCTCGGCCCGGCCGCCGGTCGGCGGGGCGGGCTCCGCGGCCGGCTCGCCGTCGTCGGCGGGCAGGCGCAGCTGGAGGGTCTGGTCGGGCAGCCACGGGTACTCGGGCCCGCCCGCGGCGGGCTCCTCGGCCTGCTCGTACACGCCCCAGGCATCCTCGGGCGCGCCCTGGACCGGGTGCTGCTGCGGGTACGGCCCGTCGGCCCGGCCGCCGTCGTACGGCGCGCCGGCGTACTGCTGCTGCGGGCCGCCGTAGGGGCCGACCTCAGGCTGGTAACGCCCCTCCGGGCGCACCGCGGTCACGCCGCTCAGCCCCGGCCGATCACCGGGGCGAGCCCGGCCGACCGGTCCACGGCGTGCGGGTCGCCGCACTCCGCCAGCCAGTTGGCGAGCATCCGGTGCCCGCCCTCGGTCAGCACCGACTCGGGGTGGAACTGCACGCCCTCGACGGGCAGTTCACGGTGCCGCAGGCCCATGATCACGCCGCTCCCGGTGCGCGCGGTGACGATCAGCTCGGCCGGCACGGTGGCCGGGTCGACGGCCAGCGAGTGGTAGCGGGTCGCGGTCAGCGGCGAGGGCAGGCCCTCGAACACCCCGCCGTCCTCGTGCTCGACCGGCGAGGTCTTGCCGTGCAGCAGCTCCGGCGCCCGGTCGACCACCGCGCCGTACGCCACCGCGATCGACTGCAGGCCCAGGCAGACGCCGAACACCGGCAGCCCGATCCCGGCGCAGTGGTGCACCATCTCGATGCAGACCCCGGCCTCCTCGGGCGCCCCGGGCCCGGGGGAGAGCAGCACCCCGTCGAAGCCCTCCTCACCCGTCCGGCGGACGGCGTGCTCGACGGTCACCTCGTCGTTGCGCACCACCTCGCAGGTGGCGCCGAGCTGGTACAGGTACTGGACCAGGTTGAAGACGAAGCTGTCGTAGTTGTCCACGACCAGGATGCGGGGTGGGGTCGGCTGGGTGGTCATTCGCGCGTGGTCTCCGTGGGTGCGGTGCTGGGGGGAACTGCCGGGCCCGCCGGTCAGCCGGCCGCGGCTCCGTCGCCGCCGTCCACTGTGACGTCACCGAAGGGGAGCAGCGGTTCCGCCCACGGGAAGACGTAGGTGAAGAGGAGGTAGACGATCCCCAGAATCAGGAGCAGCGAAATGACGGCCTTGACCAGGGTGTTCCCCGGGAGGTGACGCCAGATGAAGCCGTACATGGTGCTCCCTCGACGTAGCGGACTGGGGTCAAGAGTAGACCTGAGATCCACAGCTGCGAGGCCGGTCCGCCACTCAGCTGCTACTGTCCGCCCGCCGACCGGAGTTCGGTGGTGCCGGAGTAGCCGGGCAGGGTCAGATCGCCGCTCTCCTGGACCTTCCAGCCCAGGCCGTACGCCTGGACGTACTGCAGGTAGTTGCGGATGGTCGGGTCGGCCTCGACTGCCGCCCGCAGGGCGTCCGTCCGGCCCACCGCCTTGACCACGTACGGCGGGGAGTAGACCCGGCCCTGGAGCAGCAGGGTGTTGCCCACGCAGCGCACCGCGCTGGTGGAGATCAGCCGCTGGTCCATCACCTGCACGCCCTCGGCGCCGCCCCGCCACAGCGCGTTGACCACGGCCTGGATGTCCTGCTGGTGGATGACCAGGTCGTTGACGCCGGGCTCGGGCACGCCGGGGATGCGCGCGGTGGCGTTCGGCGGGGCGTCGTTCAGGGTGACGCTCAGACCACCGCCCTGCAGCGGCTCCAGGGCCGCGCCGCGCCGCAGGCCGTCCAGCCGGGCCGCGTCGGCGGGGTCGTTGCCCTGCTGCTCGGTGAGCTGCTGCGCCCGGGACTGGAGGTCGGCCAGCTGGGCCTGCGCCTGCTGGTTCTGGGAGCTGCGCTGGCGGATCACGTCGCCGAGGCTCAGCAGCGAGTTGTCGGTCCGCAGGTCGGTGCCGCGGGCGGTCTGTGCGCTGATGTAGAAGAGCAGACCGGCGAGCGCGAACACGGCGCAGGTCAGGGCACGGCCGACAATTCGGATGCCGGATCGGCGGGTACCGGCCTTCCCGGGGGGAATCGACAAATTAGTCACCGTACCCTTATCTCCTTGAGACCCGCCGAGCCACTACGCTAACGGACGCCGGTGGCACGTCGGGGAGCGGTCCCAGAGCGTTCTCCACGTCCCGTCGTCGGCGTCTCACCCGCTGCACCCCTGCGCGGTCTCACAGCGCATCGACAGGAGAGCTCCTCGTGCCGAAGTCTCGACTCCGCAAGAAGTCCGACTACACCCCGCCGACGACGGCTGTGGTGAAGATCAGCTCGGGCCGCGGTTGGGTCGCGCCGCTGATGCTGGCACTGTTCCTGATCGGCCTGGTCTGGATCGTCACGTACTACGTGACCAGCGGCAGCTACCCGGTCGAGAGCTGGCGGAACTGGAACATCCTGGTCGGCTTCGGCTTCATCGCGGCGGGGTTCGGCGTCTCCACCCAGTGGAAGTGACGCTCCGCTCGTCCTGAGGCTCGAATTCGAGCCGTTTCCGCCGCTTCGGATCGCGGTCCCCGAAGCGGCGGTTCGGCGTGCCCGGACACGGGCCGAAGCCCCGTCGGTTATCCCCACCATCTGACAGTCGGGCTTATCCACATGGTTATCCACACTGGGGAAAAGTCCCCACAGCCTGTGGATAACTTTTCCGGCCGGGACTGTCCACAGCTGTGCACAACCGCCCGGGAACGGGAGAACCGCACAGGGGAACGCGCGTAGAACAGCAGTCCACAGGCGGACCGGCGCACAGCCTGTGCACAACCCCCCACCCGCTGTGGACAAACGTCCAGGGCGTCACGCGCCGTAGAGGGCCATCCCGGTCAGCAACATCGCCGCCTCCACTGCCACCGCCCCGGCCACCGTCAGCGCCTGGACCAGTCCGCGGCGCTCGCGGGGGGCGTACATCAGGCCGAAAGCCGTCAGTGCACCCAGGGCCAGGCCGCCGAGGTGCGCACGCCAGTCGATGCCCGGGCGGGAGAAGGTGACCACCAGGTTGAAGACCAGGAAGGCCACCGCCGGGGCGAGCGGGCCCCGGTTCCGCAGTTGCATCACGATCGTGGCGCCGATCAGGCCGAAGACCGCCCCGGAGGCCCCCAGCGAGTTCATCCAGTCGCCGGCCACCAGGAAGGCGAAGGTGCTGCCGCCGAGGCCCGCGAGCAGGTAGAGGGCCAGGAAGCGCAGCCGGCCGAGCACCTCCTCCAGCGGCGGGCCGAGCCAGAACAGCACCAGCATGTTCATCCCGACGTGCCACCACTCCAGGTGCAGGAAGGTGGCGGTCAGCAGCCGGTACCACTGGGCCGGACCGTCGGCGATGCCGTACGGACCGCCGAGGACGTCCCGCCCGGCGCTGACCAGCGACCAGACCTCACCCAGCCGCGGCCTGAGCACGTAGGCGGCCAGCAGCCAGACCACCAGGTTGATCCCGATCAGCACCCGGGTGACCAGCCCGCCGTCGACGGTCAGCGCGCCGCCGAACCGGGTGGTCGCCCGCCGCGCCCCGGCGTGCCCGCCACCGACGCACTCCGGGCACTGGAAACCCACCGAGGCGGCCACCATGCACCGGGGGCAGATCGGCCGCTCGCAGCGGGTGCAGGAGATCCCGGTGGCGGTCTGCGGATGCCGGTAGCAACCGGGCGGCCCACCCTCCGGAGAAGGCTCCGTCGACTGCCGCGGCTCGTCCGGGAGCATCAGCGCTCTCCCCTTCCCGTACCCGACCACCGGAGCCGCCAGCGTACTGCGGTACCCCTCGCCCCCGGCGCCTTCCCGTACCCGGGCCCGCCCCGGAAGGGGGCCCCGGCCCACCCCAGCACCCCACTCCCCGCCGGACCCCGCCCTCCCCGACGCCTCACCCCCGCTGCTCCCCCGCCGCTCCCCCGCCGCTCCCCGCAGGGGCCCTCGCCCGGCCCACCCCGGAGTGCCGATGGACGAATCCGGATGCATGATCAGCATTCAGGTGGATACGTGCATAAAGGATGCCGCCCAGGAGGAGAGACTCGTGAGCTTTTCGGATTCGGCCCGTGAGACGGCCACCAGGACCCGGGACACCGCCTCGCACTTCGCGGACGGCGCCAAGCAGCGCCTCGGGCCCGCTTTGGACGCGCTCGGGCCGAAGGCCTCCCAGGCCGCCCACAATCTCCGCGTCCAGTACGACAGGCACCTCGCCCCACAGTTCGGCCAGGCCTTCGCCAGCCTGCCGCCCGAGGCCCAGGAGAACGCCCTGAAGGCCCTCCACCGGGCCCAGGAGGCCGCGCTGGCGGCCCGCCTCTCCGCCACCCGCGCCGCCGACCAGGCCCGCGCCACGGTGGGCCCCAGGGTCGCCCAGGCCGTCGAGGACGCCCGCGCCGCGGTCTCCCCGGTCGCCCACGAGGCCCAGGCCCGCGGCGCCGCCGCGCTGACCGCCCTCCAGGGCCACGTGAGCGCGGCCGAGATCAGCGAACTCGCCGCCCGGAACGCGAAGCGGGCGCGGTGCCGCGGCGGCTGGTCCACCGGCCTCGCGGTGGCGGGCGTGCTGGCGATCGGCGGCGGCATCGTCGCCTGGCAGTGGTGGCGCCGGCACAGCAACCCGGAGTGGCTGGTCGAACCCCCGACCCCGGAGGCTCCCCGGCCGGGCGGCACCCGCGGCGCCACCGCCCCGATGAACGGCGCCGCCCCCGACGACGCGGCCGAGTCCACGGAGCCCACCGAGGACGACCGCCCGCAGTCCTAGCGGCCGGCCCGGGGAAGACGGCCCGGAACGACAGAACGGCGGCCGACCTGGAGAACAGGTCAGCCGCCGTTCAGGCGCTGTGGAGCATAGGAGACTCGAACTCCTGACATCTGCCTTGCAAAGGCAGCGCTCTACCAACTGAGCTAATGCCCCTCGACGGCACGGCGCGTGCCAACGGGCACTAGCGTACCGGGTTTCGACGCGATTCCGAGCGCCGTCCCCTCGAAGGAACCGGCCGGTCCGGTCATGTGACCGGGCCGACCGGTTTCGGGAGGCGCGATCAGCGCCTCCGAAGATCGTCGATCGTCAGATCGTCCGGGTCAGCGACCGGCCGGAACCGGGTCGGTGGCCTCGGTCCACAGGTCCTGCTCGGCGCGGTCCGCCTGGACCTGACGGTAGACAAAGAAGCCGCCGAGGGCGACCAGGGCGACCAGGAGGAGCTTCTTCACCGCGGGACCTCGTCCTTCTTGCGTTGGTGGACTCAGGAGCCGGTGCTCCAGCCGGACTGAAACGGGCCGACGAGTCCAGATGTGTTTCGAGCGCGAACGGGCTGCCGGGTGCCAGACTGCCCTTGCGGCCGATGATACACACCAGTGTCCCAATCGTGACCAGCCACCGGCGCTTCAACCCGAAGGCCCGCCGGGAGGATTGACGCCGCACCTCCCGTCCTGCGGTTCGTCCGCACGCGGCCGGTCCGGGAAGCCCTCGTGAGAGCCGGTCCGGCCGGCGCCCCGGCCGCGACGGCCCCGGACTCACGGCGAAAACGACGAGGGGCCCGGAGTGATCACTCCGGGCCCCTCGTGGCGGTGGGCCTAACAGGACTTGAACCTGTGGCCTCTTCCTTATCAGGGAAGCGCTCTAACCGTCTGAGCTATAGGCCCGCGCTGCTCAGAGAGCGTACCGGAAGCAGCCCCGATCTGCGAAAACGACAAGAGGCCCGGAGTGATCACTCCGGGCCTCTCGCGGTGGTGGGCCTAACAGGACTTGAACCTGTGGCCTCTTCCTTATCAGGGAAGCGCTCTAACCGTCTGAGCTATAGGCCCTTGCCGCACTGAAAGATTAGCGGACCGACCGCCGATCTCCCAAATCCGTTCCGGCCTAGGTCGCGGCAGGGACCTCGACGGCCGGACGCACCAGCCACTCCTCGCGGGTCGGCGGCAGAGCGGCCATGCCCTCCTCGGTGCTGCGGACGGCCAGGACCTGGTTCACGCCGATCCGGTTCTGCTCGAAGGCGAGCGCGGAGGCGGCCATGTACAGCCGCCAGACCCGGGCGCGGCCGCGACCGACCAGCCGGACCGCCTCCGTCCAGTGCGCCTCCAGATTGGCCACCCACTCGCGCAGGGTCAGCGCGTAGTGCTCGCGCAGCGCCTCGACGTCCCGGACCTCGAAGCCGGCCTCCTCCAGCCGGGCCACGGTGGAACCGACCGGGGAGAGCTCGCCGTCCGGGAAGACGTAGCGGTCGATGAAGGGGCTGGTGCGGTGCGGCTCACCGGGGTGGTCCGGGCGGCGGGCGATCTGGTGGTTGAGCAGCCGGCCGCCGGGCACCAACAGCCCGTACAGGCCCTCGGCGTAGACCCGGTACTGCTCGGAGCCGACGTGCTCGGCCATGCCGACGCTGGAGATGGCGTCGAACGGGCCGTCGGTGATCTCCCGGTAGTCCTGCAGCCGGACCTCGACCCGGTCGGCGAGACCGGCCTCCTCGACCCGCGCGCGGGCCAGCGCGACCTGCTCCTTGGAGATGGAGACGCCGACCGCGGTGACCCCGTAGTGCTTCGCCGCGTGCAGCAGCAGCGAACCCCAGCCGCAGCCGACGTCCAGCAGCCGCATCCCGGGCCGCAGGCCGAGCTTGCGGCAGATCAGGTCGAGCTTGGCCTCCTGGGCCGCCTCCAGGCTCTTCGCCTCGGGCGTCCAGTAGGCGCAGGAGTAGACCATGGACGAACCCAGCACGAGGCCGTAGAAGTCGTTCCCGACGTCGTAGTGGTGGCTGATGGCCGCGCGGTCCCGGTTGCGGCTGTGCAGCCGCCCCTGGGCCCTGCGGACCTCCTCCGGGGGCGGGGTGGGCTCCGGGCCGATCGCCCCGGCCCGCACGGCGGCGGCGAGGACCTTGCGGCCCCTGGCGCCGAGCACGTCGCGCGGCCCGATGGTCATGGTGCGGATCTCCGGCCGCTCGGCGAAGCGGGCGACCGCGGAGAGCGTCTCGTACAGGTCGGTGCCGGGGGCGAGTTCCAAGTCCCCCGAGACGTACGCCCGGGCCAGGCCCAGCTCGTCCGGCTGCCAGATCAGCCGGCGCAGCGCCCGGCGGTTGCGCAGCACCACCGTGGGCGTTCCCGGCGGCCCGGCGACGCTGCCGTCCCATGCCTGGACCCGCAGTGGTGCCGGGACCCCCGTCAGCCCTTCCAGGGCCTCCACCAGTTGACCTGCGAGCTTCGCCATCGCGCGCCTCCGTCCAGTCGTCCTGCTGAACCTCTCCTGACCCGGTCGACCGACCGGGGGGCGGCCTGTGGCACTCCCAGGCGCGGGAACGGGCGGCGTCCAGCTAATCCCACCGCGGCCGACCCGTTTCCGGGCGGCACGCCGCGGGCGCCGGCTGTCACCCGAATGCCGACGGGCCCCGCAGGCGGCAACAGCCTGCGGGGCCCGTACATTCCGTTCTCAAACGGAGAACTGACCGATGGTCAGTATCCGGCCAGGGATCAGTCCTCTTCGGCCAGGGTCAGCTCGATGCCGCCGGTGAAGCCGGCCGCCGCGTTGTAGATGAAGGCCGAGAGCGTGGACAGCGCGGTCAGCAGCACGACGTCGACCACGGCGATCAGCGTGGTGAACATCATCACCTTGCCGAAGCCGATGTAGTCCATCAGGTTCAGCTGGCTGCTGGTGTTCTCGGCGCCGCCGCCGGTGACGTCCTTGAGCGTCTTGGTCAGCGAGTCGAAGACGCCGAGCGAGTCCAGCGTCATCCACAGCACCGCCGCGGCCACGATGATGATGATGCCGACGGCCAGCGACAGCAGGAAGCTGACCTTCATCACCGACCACGGGTCGACCTTGGTCACCCGCAGCCGGGCCTTGCGGGTCCGGCCGAGGGTTCCGACGCCGGCCGAGGGCCCGCCGGAGGAGCGGCGAGCCGCCCCGGGGACGGGGGTGCCGCCGGCCGGGGTGTTGCCACCGGTCCGGGTGCCCCGGGCCGGGGTCGGCTGCCCCTTGGTGTAGGTGGTCGGCGTCGAGAAGCCGCCCGCGCCGGAGGCCTGACTGCCGGGCGGCGGCGTCTGGCCCCCGTAGGTCGCACCGGCTTGGCCCGCTCCGCCGACCGGCGGCATCAGCGAGGTGGACGCGGCCGAGTGCTCGGTCGGCGGCTGTCCCGGGACGCCGTACGAACCCCCGCCCTGCGCGCCCGGACGGCCGCCGGAGGGTCCTCCCGCAGCACCCGTGGCTCCACTCACCTGGTCCTCCCGCACTTCCCACCAGGGCGGCGCCGCCCTGGTCCGTCACTCGTCATCCAGCGCCCGGCGGGATTGCCCGGTACTGGTCGGCGTCCGATGCCGCCGCGCCCACTCCTATGGACGCGGCGACACCGGCCTGCGGTTCGGTTCAGGCCTCGGCGTCGCCGCCGACCGCCGTCTCCGTACCCTCGGCCGTCTCGGTGGACTCGGTGCCCGCGACCTCGTCCTCCGCCGTCTCGTCGTCCTCGGCCTCCGCGTTGCGGGCCATGCCCACCACCGCGTCGCGCTTACCGAGGTTGATCAGTTGGACGCCCATGGTGTCACGTCCGGTTTCACGAACTTCGGAAACCCTCGTTCGAATCACTCCACCCGACAGGGTGATCGCCATGATCTCGTCGGTGTCGTCCACCACCAGCGCCCCGACCAGCGAGCCCCGACCCTCGACGATCTTCGCCGCCTTGGTCCCGTAGCCGCCGCGCCCCTGGACACGGTACTCGTCCACACCGGTGCGCTTGGCGTAGCCACCGTCGGTGGCGGTGAAGACGTACGTCCCCGGACGGACGACGTTCATCGAGAGCAGCTCGTCGTCCTCGCGGAAGGCCATGCCCTTGACGCCGGAGGTGGCGCGGCCGGTGGGCCGCAGTGCGTCGTCGGTCGCGGTGAAGCGGATCGACTGGGCCTTCTTGGAGACCAGCAGCAGGTCGTCCTCGGCGGAGACCAGCTCGGCGCCGATCAGCTCGTCGTCCCGGCCCTCCTCGTCCTGGCGCAGGTTGATCGCGATCAGGCCGCCGGAGCGCGGGGAGTCGTAGTCCTTGAGCGGGGACTTCTTCACCAGGCCGGCCCGGGTGGCGAGGACCAGGTACGGCTTGTCCTCGTAGGTGCGGACGGCCATCACCTGGGTGATGTGCTCCTCCGGCTGGAAGGCCAGCAGGTTGGCCACGTGCTGGCCGCGGGCGTCGCGCCCGGCGTCCGGCAGCTCGTAACCCTTGGCGCGGTAGACCCGGCCCTTGTTGGTGAAGAACAGGATCCAGTTGTGGGTCGTCGTCACGAAGAAGTGGTCGACGATGTCGTCCTGCTTCAGCTGGGCACCGCGCACGCCCTTGCCGCCGCGCTTCTGCGAGCGGTAGAGGTCGGAGCGGGTCCGCTTGACGTAGCCGCCACGGGTGATCGTGACGACGATGTCCTCCTCGGCGATGAGGTCCTCGATGGAGAGGTCGCCGTCGGACGGGATCAGGGTGGAGCGCCGCTCGTCGCCGTACTTCTCGACGATCGCGGCGAGCTCCTCGGAGATGATCTCCCGCTGACGGATCGGCGAGGCCAGGATCGCGTTGTACTCGTCGATCTTGCGCTGCAACTCGTCGTGCTCGTCCGTGATCCGCTGGCGCTCCAGGGCGGCCAGGCGGCGCAGCTGCATCTCGAGGATGGCGTTGGCCTGGAGCTCGTCGATGTCGAGCAGGCCCATCAGGCCGGTGCGGGCGGCGTCCGCGCTCGCCGAGGCCCGGATCAGCGCGATGACCTCGTCGATCAGGTCCAGGGCCTTGAGCAGCGCGCGCAGGATGTGGGCGCGCTCCTCCGCCTTGCGCAGCCGGAAGGTGGTGCGCCGGACGATGACCTCGACCTGGTGGTTGACCCAGTGCCGGATGAAGGCGTCCAGCGACAGGGTGCGAGGCACGCCGTCGACCAGGGCCAGCATGTTGGCGCCGAAGTTGGTCTGCAGCTCGGTGTGCTTGTACAGGTTGTTCAGCACGACCTTGGCGACCGCGTCGCGCTTGAGCACGACCACCAGGCGGGTGCCGGTGCGGGAGGAGGACTCGTCGCGGACGTCGGCGATGCCGGCGATCTTGCCGTCCTTGACCAGGTCGGCGATCTTCAGCGCGAGGTTGTCCGGGTTGACCTGGTACGGCAGCTCGGTGATCACCAGGCACTGGCGGCCCTGGATCTCCTCGACCTCGACCACGGCGCGCATGGTGACCGAGCCGCGGCCGGTGCGGTAGTAGTCGTCGATCCCGCGGCGGCCGACGATCAGCGCGCCGGTGGGAAAGTCGGGGCCCTTGATCCGCTCGACCAGGGCCTCCAGCAGCTCCTCGGCGGAGGCCTCGGGGTTCTCCAGGTACCAGAGCGCTCCGGAGGCCACCTCGCGCAGGTTGTGCGGCGGGATGTTGGTGGCCATGCCGACCGCGATGCCGGTGGCACCGTTGACCAGCAGGTTGGGGATGCGCGCGGGCAGGACGGTCGGCTCCTGCGAGCGGCCGTCGTAGTTGGGCGCGAAGTCGACGGTCTCCTCGTCGATGTCGCGCATCATCTCCATGGCCAGCGGCATCAGCTTGCACTCGGTGTAGCGCATGGCCGCGGCCGGGTCGTTGCCCGGGGAGCCGAAGTTGCCGTTGCCGTCCACCAGCGGCATCCGCAGCGACCACGGCTGGGCCAGGCGGACCACGGTGTCGTAGATCGAGGTGTCACCGTGCGGGTGGTAGTTGCCCATGACGTCGCCGACGACGCGGGCGCACTTGTAGTAGCCCTTCTCGGGCCGGTACCCGCCGTCGTACATCGCGTAGAGCACGCGGCGGTGCACCGGCTTGAGGCCGTCGCGGACCTCGGGGAGCGCCCGGCTGACGATCACGCTCATCGCGTAGTCGAGGTAGGAGCGCTGCATCTCGGTCTCGAGCTCGACCGGCTCGATCCGCATGGTCACCTGGGCGGTGGCCTCGGCGGCGTCGGGAGTCTCGGGGGTCTCGGGCTGTTCGCCGTCGGGACGGTTGTCGTCGACCACTGGTGGTCAGTTTCCTTTCACGCGGACTGGTACGTGCGGGGCCTGGGGTGCAGGCGCGTCACACGTCCAGGAAGCGGACGTCCTTGGCGTTGCGCTGGATGAAGGAGCGGCGGGCCTCGACGTCCTCGCCCATCAGCACGGAGAACAGCTCGTCGGCGCGGGCGGCGTCCTCCAGGGTGACCTGGAGCAGCAGCCGGTGCTCGGCGTCCATGGTGGTGACCCGGAGCTCCTCGGCATTCATCTCGCCGAGACCCTTGAAGCGCTGGATCGCGTCGTCCTTGGGCAGCCGGCGCCCGGCCTCCACGCCGGCGGCGACCAGCGCGTCGCGCTCGCGGTCGGAGTAGGCGTACTCGAAGTCGTCCTTGCCCCACTTGATCTTGTACAGCGGCGGCATGGCGAGGTAGACGTACCCGGCCTCGACCAGCGGCCGCATGAAGCGGAACAGCAGGGTCAGCAGCAGGGTGCGGATGTGCTGACCGTCGACGTCGGCGTCGGCCATCAGGACGATCTTGTGGTAGCGCAGCTTGGACTCGTCGTAGTCCTCCTGGATGCCGCAGCCGAAGGCCGAGATCAGGGCCTGGACCTCGGTGTTCTGCAGCACCTTGTCGATCCGGGCCTTCTCGACGTTCAGGATCTTGCCGCGGATGGGCAGGATGGCCTGGGTGCGCGGGTCGCGGCCCTGCTTGGCCGAGCCACCGGCGGAGTCACCCTCGACGATGAAGATCTCGCACTCGGAGGGGTCCTTGGACTGGCAGTCCGAGAGCTTGCCCGGCAGCGAGGCGGACTCCAGCAGGCCCTTGCGGCGGGTGAGGTCGCGGGCCTTGCGGGCGGCGACGCGCGCGGTGGCGGCCTGGATGGACTTGCGGATGATGTCCGCGGCCTCGTTGGGGTTGCGGTCCAGCCAGTCGTTGAGCTGCTCGTGGACGACCTTCTGGACGAAGGTCTTCGCCTCGGTGTTGCCGAGCTTGTCCTTGGTCTGGCCCTCGAACTGCGGCTCGCCCAGCTTGACCGAGATGATCGCGGTCAGGCCCTCGCGGATGTCCTCGCCGGAGAGGTTGTCGTCCTTCTCGCGGAGCAGCTTCTTGTCCCGGGCGTAGCGGTTGACCAGGCCGGTCAGCGCGGCGCGGAAGCCCTCCTCGTGAGTGCCGCCGCCATGGGTGTGGATGGTGTTGGCGAAGCTGTAGACCCCCTCGGTGTAGGAGGAGTTCCACTGCATCGCGACCTCCACCGAGATCGCCCTGTCCTTGTCCTCGGCCTCGAAGTCGATGACCGAGGGGTGGACGACCTCGCCCTTGCGGGAGTTGAGGTGGGCGACGAAGTCGGCGATGCCGCCGTCGTACTTGTACGTGACGGAGAGCGGCTTGCCGTCCTCGTCCACGTGCTCGGGACGCTCGTCGGTCAGCGAGATCGACAGGCCCTTGTTGAGGAAGGCCATCTCCTGGAAGCGCCGGGAGAGCGTCTCGAAGGAGTAGACGGTGGTCTCGAAGATGTCGGGGTCGGCCCAGAAGGTCACCGTGGTGCCGGTGCGGTCGGTCTCGGCGCCCTTGACCAGGGCGGCGGTCGGCGCGCCCATCTTGTAGTCCTGGGTCCAGACGTGACCGTCCTTGTGGATCTCCACCGCGAGCCGGGTGGACAGCGCGTTCACCACCGAGACGCCGACGCCGTGCAGACCGCCGGAGACGGCGTAGCCGCCGCCGCCGAACTTGCCGCCCGCGTGCAGGACGGTGAGCACGACCTCGACGGCCGGCTTGTCCTGGCCCGGGACGATGTCCACCGGGATGCCGCGGCCGTTGTCGACGCAGCGGATCGCGCCGTCGGCCATGATCGTGACGTCGATGGTGTCGGCGTACCCGGCCATCGCCTCGTCGACGGAGTTGTCCACGACCTCCTGCACCAGGTGGTGCAGGCCGCGCTCACCGGTGGAGCCGATGTACATGCCGGGGCGCTTGCGGACGGCGTCGAGGCCTTCCAGCACCTGGATGTTGCTACCGGTGTAGGAAGCCTGGTCGGTCTGGTCTGGGGTCTGGCTGGGGTTGCCGGAATCGGCCACGAAGCGCCCTCTCTGGCACAGCACGGGTCGCATGCCTCTCCCCCTACGGGCGGGCGTGCGACCACAGCGTTTCGACTCGGTTGCCACTAGCAACAGTGTTTGGCTCCCAGTCTACCGGTACGACTGACAGAGATGGGCGTTTGGCAGCCCTTGAAGGCAGATATGCCGCCCTGAATCCCCTCGGCACGAGTCCCGATACTCGCCCGGGGGGCCTGGGGCGCCTGGAAGGGCCGTCAGGGGTTCCGGAAGATCGCGGTCCGATCCCGGCGGGGCCGGCGGCGCCCAGCCCCGGGTGCCGCCCGGGTCTAGCCCCAGGTGTCGCCCGGGCCCTTGCTCCCGGGCGCGCGCAGCCGGCCGTAGCCGCGGGCGGGCGCGGCCGGGCCGAGCACCTTGATGGTCCGCACCGTGCCGTGGCCCAGCTCGTGGTTCAGGCGAGCCACCAACTGCCGCGCCAGCCAGCGCAGTTGAGTCGCCCAGGCGGTGGAGTCGCACTGCACGGTGAGCACCGCGGCGGCCTCGTCGTAGGAGGAGGGGTGGCAGTGCGCGGCGATGTCCGGACCGACGATCTGCGGCCAGCGGCCCATCACCCCGCCGACCGCGGCGGAGGACTCCCAGCCGCGCTCGGTCAGCAGCCGGTTCAGCGCCGCGCCCAGCGGGACCGGGTCGCGGCCGTCCGAGCGGGCGCCGCTGCGCAGGCCGTGCCGCTTCGCCTCGCGCTTCTGCTGCACCTGCTCGCCGCGCTGGCGGGCCTGGGCGCGGGCCGCCCGCAGGGCGGAACGGGCCAGGTCGGCGCCGGTGGGCTCGGGGGCAGCGGGGGTGGGGCCAGAGAGGGAGTGCTCCGCCGGCTCGCTCACGGCGATCTCCTTTCCCCAGCCTGTGGACAACCGATGAGCCGTCCAGCCTACGGGAGCGCTCGGACGAGTGACGGCGGGGTGTACCCGAGACGCGGCCGGTGTGACGAGCGGATCAGATGACGGATCGGGCGGTGAATCGGGCCACGGATCAGGCGTCGATCCGGCGGACGGCGCCGTCGGAGACCGCGAACCGGGCGCCGGCCAGCACCTTCGGCACGTCCTCGGCCACCGCGGCGGTGACCAGCACCTGCTCGCCGTCGGCCACCAGCTCGGCCAGCCGCTCCCGGCGGGCGGCGTCCAGCTCGGCGAAGACGTCGTCCAGGATCAGCACCGGCTCGCCACCGTCGGACCGCAGCAACTCGTACGAGGCCAGCCGCAGCGCCAGCGCGAACGACCAGGACTCGCCGTGGCTGGCGTAGCCCTTGGCGGGCAGCGGGCCGAGCCTGAGCACCAGCTCGTCTCGGTGCGGACCGACCAGGGTGACCCCGCGCTCGACCTCCTGCTTGCGGACCGCCTGCAGCGCCTGCAGCAGCTGCTCCTCGGCCTGCTCCCGGCTGGTCGGCAGCTCGCCCTCGAAGGAGCTGCGGTACTCCAGTGCGGTCTCGCCGCCGCCGGGGGCCAGCTGCCCGTAAGCGGCCGTCACCAGCGGCTGCAGGGCGGCCACCAGCTGGATCCGGAAAGCCGTCAGCTCGGCGCCGGCGCGCGCCAGATGGCCGTCCCAGACCTCCAGGGTGGACAGGTCGGCGCCCTTGCCGCCGCCGGCCCGGCGGGCCATCGCGGCGGTCTTCAGCAGGGCGTTGCGCTGCTTGAGCACCCGCTCGTAGTCCTGCCGGACCCCGGCCAGCCGGGGCGCGCGGGCGGTCAGCAGCTCGTCCAGGAAGCGCCGGCGCTCGCCCGGATCGCCCTTGACCAGGCTGAGGTCCTCGGGGGCGAACAGCACGGTGCGCAGCAGGCCCAGCACGTCGCGCGGGCGGACGTTGTCCGAGCGGTTGATCCGGGCCCGGTTGGCCTTGCCCGGGGTGAGCTCCAGCTCGACCAGGGTGGAGCGGCCGCGGTCCACCACCGAGGTGCGGATCACCGCCCGCTCGGCGCCGAGCCGGATCAGCGGGGCGTCGGTGGCGACCCGGTGGCTGCCCAGGGTGGCGACGTAGCCGATCGCCTCGACCAGGTTGGTCTTGCCCTGGCCGTTGGGCCCGACGAAGGCCGTCACGCCCGGGTCGAGGGAAACCTCGGCCCGGGCGTACGACCGGAAGTCGGCGAGCGACAGATGCGCGACGTGCATGGCGGTGAACTGCGCTCGCCTTCTATGAACAGACCTGTGGATGACCGGAGGCCGGTGGACTACTTCGACTCGACCGCGTGGCCGCCGAACTGGTTGCGCAGCGCGGCGATCATCTTCATCTGCGGCGAGTCGTCCTGGCGGGAGGCGAAGCGGGCGAACAGCGAGGCGGTGATCGCCGGCAGCGGCACGGCGTGGTCGATCGCGGCCTCGACGGTCCAGCGGCCCTCGCCGGAGTCGGCGGCCCAGCCGCGCAGCTTGTCCAGGTGCTCGTCCTCGTCAAGGGCGCGGACGGCCAGGTCCAGCAGCCAGGAGCGGATGACGGTGCCCTCCTGCCAGCTGCGGAAGACCTCGCGCACGTCGGTGACCTCGGGGGCGGCCTCCAGCAGCTCCCAGCCCTCGGCGAAGGCCTGCATCATCGCGTACTCGATGCCGTTGTGGACCATCTTGGCGAAGTGGCCGGCGCCCACCGCGCCCGCGTGCACCGAGCCGAAGTCGCCCTCGGGCTTGAGCGCGTCGAAGACCGGCTGAACGCGCGCGACGTGCTCGGCGTCGCCGCCGTACATCAGCGCGTAGCCGTTCTCCAGGCCCCAGACGCCGCCGGAGACGCCGCAGTCGACGAAGCCGATGCCCTTGGCCGCCAGCGCCTCGGCGTGCTTGATGTCGTCGGTCCAGCGGGAGTTGCCGCCGTCGACGACCACGTCGCCGGGGGAGAGCAGCTCGGCGAGCTCGTCGACGGTCGCCTGGGTCGCGGCGCCGGCCGGAACCATCACCCATACCACTCGGGGGCCCTGGAGCTTGGAGACGAGCTCCCCCAGGCTCTCGACGTCGGAGATCTCCGGGTTGCGGTCGTAGCCGACGACGGTGTGGCCGGCGCGGCGGATCCGCTCGCGCATGTTGCCGCCCATCTTGCCGAGACCGATGAGGCCGAGCTCCATGACCAAATCCTTACTGTGGGAACGTGCCTGGCGGCGGCGCCGTTGCCGCACTCCCCGAGCCTACGCTTCCGACGGTGACGGGCTCCGCGCAGTCGGGCCGACCGGGGGAGACGTCCACAGGCTGTGCACAGCGGGTGTGCACAGCCTGTGGGTGACGGACGGAGCCGACGGTCAGCCGGAGAGGCGGACCGGCATGATCAGGTACTGGTACGCCTTGTCCTCCTCGGCGTCCACCGAGACCTTGCCGCTGAGCAGAGCCGGCTTGGTCGGGGTGGTGAAGCTCAGCTGGGCGAAGGGGGAGTCGATGGCCTTGAGGCCCTCCTCCAGGTAGCCCGGGTTGAAGGCGATCGAGATGTCGTCGCCCTCCAGGTCGGCCTCGATCCGCTCGGTGGCCTGGGCGTCGTCACCCGAGCCGGCCTCCAGGGTCAGCACGCCCTGCTCGAAGTTGAGCCGGACCGGGGTGTTGCGCTCGGCGACCAGCGAGACGCGCTTGAGCGCCTCCAAGAAGGGCTGGGTCTGGATCGCGGCGACCGCGCTGAACTCGGTCGGGAAGAGGCTGCGGAACTTGGGGAACTCGCCCTCCAGCAGCCGGGTGGTGGTGCGGCGGCCGGCGCCCTCGAAGCCGATCAGGCCCTCGCCCGCGCCGCCCGAGGAGAGCGCGATGGAGACGTTGTCGCCGCTGCCCAGGGACTTGGCGATGTCCTGCAGGGTCTTGGCGGGCACCAGGGCGACCGCGGAGATGTCCGACTGCTCGGGCTTCCACAGCAGCTCGCGGACGGCGAAGCGGTAGCGGTCGGTGGCGGCCAGGGTGATCCGGTCGCCCTCGATCTCGACCCGGACGCCGGTGAGCACCGGCAGGGTGTCGTCCCGGCCGGCGGCGACCGCGGCCTGGCTGACGGCGGAGGCGAAGACGTCCCCGGAGACGGTGCCGGTGGCGGTCGGCATCTGGGGCAGGGCCGGGTACTCGTCCACCGGCAGGGTGGGCAGGGTGAAGCGGGAGCTGCCGCAGACCACGCTGACCCGCTGGCCGTCGGTGGAGATCTCCACAGGCCTGTTGGGAAGGTTGCGCGAGATGTCGTTGAGCAGTCGACCGGAGACCAGGACGGTGCCGGCCTCCTCGACGTCGGCCTCCAGCTCGACCCGGGCCGAGACCTCGTAGTCGAAGCCGGACAGCGCCAGGCTGCCCTCCTGCGCCGTCAGCAGCAGGCCGGCCAGCACCGGCACCGGCGGCCGTGCCGGGAGGCTGCGGGCAGCCCAGGCCACCGCCTCCGCGAGGACGTCACGCTCCACCCGGAACTTCACCGGTAACCGCCTCCTGGATCGAGCGCTCCCGCTCGCACTCTGGTTCGTCTGATCTTGATCGTCGGTCCCGCTGTCCGCGGAGCTCTGCCACTCCGCTTCCAGCTGCAAAGGACAGTCTGACGTACTCCGCCGACAGACGGGGCAGACGGGCGGAAGCAAACCCGAACAAGTGTCGGGGAGCGGTTGTCCACAGATTTCGGGCCCACCCACTTTGAAAGCAGGTTCACGGTCTATCTGTGTAGCGGTAGTAGTAGGGCCTGTGGAAACCGTGGATAACCCCGTTTCCGCAGGTCAGCGCCCGATTTTTGTCCACAGAGGGTGTGGACGGCGGCTGTGGACGGACAGGCCGCGCTGTGGACAGCCGAGCGTTACCCACAGGGCACGCTGAGTATCCACAGGTTATCCCCAGGGCTGTCCCCAGATCCGGGCCCGGTTATCCACGGGCGCCGGTCAACTTTCCGTGACGCCTTTCACACCGGGGCATGAACGACAGTCCACGGTTGTCGAACTGTGGACCCAGCTGTGGACAACCTGGGGATAACCGCCCGGCCCCTGGGGACAACCGGTGGATAACCCGGACGGCCCAGTGGCGACCCGTCAATTGTCCACAGCCTGTGGATAACCGTTGTGCACAAGTCCACAGGCACCTGACCTGCGCGGAAGAGCGTAGCGGCGACGGGCCTGTGGACGAATTCTGGATAACTTCGGACTCCCCAGCCTGTGGACTGTGCGGAAGGGGCCGGTCCTGTGGACAACGGCCTTGCGCGCCCCCGGTTTTCGAATCACCGGTCAGTTGTTCGGCGCCGGCTGCGGGCTGGCGGAACGTCCGTCGACGGCATCCCTGCCCAGCCTCGGTCCGGCACACACCTGTGGATGTGAAAAAAGGCGTCAGGATCGCTCCTGACGCCCTCTGAAGGCCGGCCGGCCCGTCCGTGGACGGGTGCTAGCTCTTGATGCGGTTGGTGAGTTCGGTGACCTGGTTGTAGATCGAGCGCCGCTCGGCCATCAGCGAGCGGATCTTGCGGTCCGCGTGCATCACCGTGGTGTGGTCGCGGCCGCCGAACTGCGCGCCGATCTTCGGCAACGACAGGTCGGTGAGCTCCCGGCACAGGTACATGGCGATCTGCCGGGCCGTCACCAGCACCCGGCTGCGCGAGGATCCGCAGAGGTCGTCCACGCCCAGGCCGAAGTACGCGGCGGTCTGCTGCATGATGACCTGCGCGGTGATCTCCGGGCCGGCGTCCTCGTCCCCACCCGGGATCAGGTCCTTGAGGACGATCCCGGCCAGCTCCAGGTCCACCGGCGCCCGGTTGAGGTTGGCGAAGGCGGTGACCCGGATCAGCGCGCCCTCCAACTCCCGGATGTTGCGGGTGATCCGGGACGCGATGAACTCCAGCACATCGGCGGGAGCGTTGAGTTGCTCCTGGATCGCCTTCTTGCGCAGGATCGCGATCCGGGTCTCCAGCTCCGGCGGGGTGACGTCGGTGATCAGACCCCACTCGAAGCGGTTGCGCAGCCGGTCCTCCAGCGTGGTCAGCAGCTTGGGCGGCCGGTCCGAGGAGAGGACGATCTGCTTGTTCGCGTTGTGCAGGGTGTTGAAGGTGTGGAAGAACTCCTCCTGGGTGGACTCCTTGCTCGCGAGGAACTGGATGTCGTCCACGAGCAGGATGTCCATGTCCCGGTAGCGACGGCGGAAGGTGTCCGCCTTGCCGTCCCGGATCGAGTTGATGAACTCGTTGGTGAACTCCTCCGAGGACACGTAGCGCACCCGGGTGCCCGGGAAGAGGCTGCGCGAGTAGTGCCCGATGGCGTGCAGCAGGTGGGTCTTGCCCAGCCCGGACTCGCCGTAGATGAAGAGCGGGTTGTACGCCTTGGCCGGGGCTTCGGCGACCGCCACCGCCGCCGCGTGCGCGAAGCGGTTGCTGGCGCCGATGACGAAGGTGTCGAAGAGGTACTTGGGGTTCAGCCGGGCGGCCGGCTCGTCCTTGCGCGAGCCGCCGGCTGGGGGCGCGCCGGGCGGGGCGGGCACCCCGGGGACGGCGGGGCGGTCGGCGCCCCGTTCCGTGGCGGGCTTGTCGGCCGGGCGGCCGCCGGTGGGCCGGGCGCCGTGCGAACGACGGCCGGCGCCGCTGCGGGGCTGCTCGCCCGGGCCGGGGCCGTACGCGCCGCCGAACAGGTCGCCCTGGGTGGTCGAGGGCGGGCTGGGCAGCGGGCGCGGCGCCGGGCGGGGAGAAGGCTCCTCGGGCTCGCGGTAGGGCTGCTGCGGCTCCTGGTAGTCGGGCTCCTGGTAGCCGGACTCCTGGTAGCCGGACCAGGGCTGGCCCGGCTGGCCGCCGTACGGCGCCGGGCGCTGCTCGTAGCCGCCGGTGTCGTAGCGGGGGCGCTCGTAGTCCTGCTCGTAGGGGTGCTGGTAGTCCTGGCCGCCGTAGCCGCCGGAGTCCTCCTCGGCCGGGCCGGGGTACGGCTCGGCGGGGGCCTGGGCGGCGGGCGCGGGGGTGGTGGGCGCGGCGTTGGCGTCGACCATCACGGCGATCCGGACCGGTCGGTTGAGCTCGCGGCTGAGGGCGTCGGTCAGCTGCGGCAGCAGCCGGCCCTCCAGCACCTGCTTGGCCCGCTCGTTGGGGGTCGCCAGCAGGGCGGTGTCGTGCATCATCCACATGGGCTGGGTGCGCTGCACCCACTGCTTGTCCATCTCGCCGATATCGGGGTCGCTGACCAGCCGCTCGACGACCCTCGCCCAGACCGGGACGAGGTCGCTGTTGACATCAGCCACTGGTGCACGCTTTCCAAGAACAAACCAGACAAGTCCTGCAACGGTAGTCAGCGAACGGGAACGGATCAAGTCGTTGTCCACAGGCTGTGGGTAAGTTCGCCACGGGCGGCTGGTTTGACCCTCGCACCTCGTCCCGCGTACCGTAACCAGGTCGAGTTGTCGATGGCCGCTGCCGCATGTCCGCGGGTCCGCCCGCTCCATAAGGCGCGCAGCACGGGCGCCGTGGATTGCCTCAGACCCCAGCCGAACTGGGGCGATGGGCCGGATTTCCGAATCAGGGGAGATCACGCGGACGCACGGTGACGGCCAAGCGACTCCCCGTCATCCTACGATTCACCTCAGGAGCCCCCGAGTGAGCAAGCGCACCTTCCAGCCGAACAACCGTCGCCGCGCGAAGACCCACGGCTTCCGGCTGCGTATGCGTACCCGCGCCGGCCGCGCCATCCTGGCTGCCCGCCGTGGCAAGGGCCGCGCCAGCCTGTCCGCCTGATCCACGACAGAGTCTGTTGTGCTGCCCTCCGAGAATCGGCTGCGGCGGCGCCAGGACTTCGCGACCGCGGTCAAACGCGGTCGCCGGGCCGGCCGGCCCCTTCTGGTCGTCCATCTCAGCAGAGAGGTCGACCCGCAGGGGCAGACCGACCGGACCAGCGACTCCCGCCCGCACGTCGCCGAGGGGACTCCTTCGGCGCGTGCGGGTTTCGTCGTGAGCAAGGCCGTCGGCCCGGCGGTCGTCCGCAACCTGGTCAAGCGCCGGTTGCGCCATCTCGTCCGTGATCGTCTGTCCAGGCTGCCCGCCGGTAGCCTGATAGTGGTGCGTGCGCTGCCCCAGGCCGCGACCGCCTCGTACCAGGATCTCGAACGTGATCTCGACGCGGCGCTGAAACGGTTGCTGAGGGCCGAGCCCGCTGCCACGGCGCCGACGGGAGCAGGGCGATGAAGTACCTGCTGATGGGTCTGATCAGGGTCTACCAGTGGACCATCAGCCCGCTGCTCGGTCCGGTGTGCCGCTATTACCCCTCCTGCTCGCACTACGGCTACGAGGCCGTGAGGGTGCACGGGGCGGTCAAAGGCGGCGGACTGACCGTGTGGCGCATCCTGCGCTGCAATCCGTGGACGCCCGGCGGGGTCGATCATGTCCCGCCGCGCAAGCATCCGGTGTGGCACCGGCGGTTGCGAGACCGGCTGAGCAGCCGGTCCGCCACCGGAGAGCCGGTGACCGTCACCCCCGCCGGTCCGGACCCCGAGGGCCCGGCCACCATTGGCCCGGAGCGGCCAATCCACCTGTCCAAGGAGTCTGACCGGTGACCTTCGGTTTTCTTAGCCCCCTCTACACAGCGGTGTCCTGGATCATCGTCCAGTTCCACTCGCTGTACAGCAACGTCTTCAATCCGGACGGTGGCTGGGCGTGGGGTCTGTCCATCGCCTCGATGGTCGTCGTCATCCGGATCTGCCTGATCCCGCTCTTCGTGAAGCAGATCAAGGCGACCCGGGCCATGCAGGCGATCCAGCCGAAGATGAAGGCCATCCAGGAGCGCTACAAGAACGACCGGCAGCGCCAGTCCGAAGAGATGATGAAGCTGTACAAGGATGCGGGTACCAACCCGTTCTCCAGCTGCCTTCCCATCATCGTGCAGGCCCCGTTCTTCACCGCCCTCTACGGCGTGCTCGCCTCGGTCGCCAAGGGCAAGCCCATCGGCGTCATCCACGGCGACCTGCTGGTGAGCGCCGGCAAGGCACACATCTTCGGTGCCCCGCTGTCCGCGACCTTCGTCAGCAGCAGCGTGACCAGCGTCAAGATCGTCACCGCGGTGATGATCGTCATGATGTCGCTGTCGCAGTTCGTCACCCAGCGCCAGCTGATGACCAAGAACGTCGACCTCACGGTGAAGACGCCGTTCATGCAGCAGCAGAAGATGCTGATGTACGTCTTCCCGGTCATGTTCGCCGTGATGGGCATCAACTTCCCGGTCGGTGTCCTGGTCTACTGGCTGACCACCAACGTCTGGTCGATGGGCCAGCAGCTGATCGTCATCCGCAACAACCCGACCCCGGGCAGCAAGGCCTTCCAGGAGCGCCAGGCGCGGCTGAAGAAGGCCGGCCGGCTGCGTCCGGACGGTACGGAGATCAAGGGCGCGCTCTGGGGCATGCTGCCCCCGTCGAAGGAGGCCCTCGACCAGGCGGCCTCGGCGGCCACCGTGGTCGAGGAGTCGGTGCAAGCGCGCCGCCAGCAGCCGCGTCGGCAGACCAAGGCCCAGCGCCAGCACGGCGGTGCCACCACCCAGGCGGCCGAGCCGGGCGAGGACACCGTGGCCGAGCAGCCGAGCGACGCCGCCCCGGCCGAGTCGGACGCCAAGCCGACGGCCGACAAGCAGACCGCGGCCAAGCCCAGCGGCAGCAAGCAGGGCACCCGGCAGCAGCCCAAGCGCGGCGGCCAGCGGCCGAAGAGGAAGTCCTGACCGGCCCCGGCCCGTTGTGACAGCCCCGAAGAGCTTCGTTCCCGGCCCGCCAGACGGGCCCAACTCCGAAGGAGTCCATCAGTGACGGAAGGCACCACCTCCGCCGTCGAGGCCGAGGCCGCCGCCAGCGCCGACGAGAGCCTCATCACCCGCCTGGAGCAGGAGGGGGACATCGCGGCGGACTACCTGGAGGGTCTGCTCGACATCGCGGACCTCGACGGTGACATCGACATGGACGTCGAGGGCGACCGCGCCCTGGTCTCCATCGTCAGCGACGGCAACGACCGCGCGCTGCAGCGCCTGGTCGGCCAGGACGGCGAGGTGCTGGAGGCCCTGCAGGAGCTGACCCGGTTGGCTGTCCACCGGGAGACCGGCGAGCGCAGCCGCCTCATGCTGGACATTGCCGGCTTCCGGGCCCGCAAGCGTGAGGAGCTGGCCGCCCTCGGCGCCGAGGCCGCAGAGCAGGCCAAGAGCACCGGCGAGCAGGTCAAGCTGAAGCCGATGACGCCCTTCGAGCGCAAGGTCGTCCATGACGCGGTCGCGGCCGCGGGTCTGCGCAGCGAGTCCGAGGGCGAAGAGCCCCAGCGGTGCGTGGTCGTGCTGCCGGCCTGAGGCCGACGGTCGATGACCGGCCGCTGCGGCAGCCGGTGAGCTTCACCGGACGCGACCCCGTCCGCCTCGTGCGGACGGGGTCGTCGTCCCTTCCGGGATGTTTCACGTGAAACAGTGCGTTGAGCGGGTCGGTGGATCCGGGGATCGGAGAGGTCGAGATGGACACGGAGAGCACGGCCGCCGGCCGTCCGGGGGCGGACGTGGATCCGGACGCTGAGGAGCGCGCGGCCGAGGCGCCCGAGCTGGACGTGCTGGCGGAGGCGCCGGCCGCCGCCCGGGAGGTCTTCGGCGACCGATTCGACGCCGCCGTCCGCTACACCGAGCTGCTGGCCACGGCGGGTGTCAGGCGCGGGCTGATCGGGCCGCGCGAGGTGCCCCGGCTGTGGGACCGCCATGTGCTCAACTGTGCGGTGCTGGCCGAGCTGCTGCCGAGCGGCTCCACCCTGTGCGACGTCGGCTCCGGCGCGGGCCTGCCCGGCATCCCGGTGGCGCTGGCCCGTCCGGACGTCTCGGTGACCCTGCTGGAGCCGCTGCTGCGCCGGACCACCTTCCTGGAGGAGGTCGTCCGGGAACTGGGCCTGGAGAACGTCACGGTGCTGCGCGGCCGCGCCGAGGAGATGGTGGGCAAGCTCGCGGTGGACGTGGTGACCGCCCGGGCGGTGGCGCCGCTGGACCGGCTGGCCGGCTGGGGGCTGCCGCTGCTGCGTCCGCACGGGCAGATGCTGGCGCTCAAGGGCGACAGCGCCGAGCAGGAGCTGGCCGACTCGCGCGCCGGGCTGGCCAAGCTGGGCGCGGTCGAGTGGAGCGTCATCTCGGTCGGCGAGGGCACCCTGGAGACCTCGACCCGGGTGGTCCAGGTCAAGGCGGGGGAGAGCCCCGGCGGGGTGAAGGCCGCGACCCGGCGGGCCAAGGTGGCCCGGGCCGGCCGCAACGCCAACGCCGGCGCCAAGGGCGGCGAGCGCGGTCGGGGCGGGCGGCGCCGCAGCCGCTGAGGCCGAGGCCGAGGCTGCCGAGGGGCTGATGGTGAGGCCCGCTGAGGCCGAGTGACGCCGGAAACGGACGAGAGCGGGCGGACGGTCCTCCTGAACGGGGGGAGCCGTCCGCCCGTCGTCGTTCAGGTGACGCCCAGGCCGCCATCGGGACATCGGAGTGTCGCAACGTCAGATTTCCGACATAGCGGGCATGGTGTTTCGCGTGAAACGTCGCTCCTTGCTCTCGGGAATCCTTAGCCGCGGCCGGGCGGCGACTGTTGCCGCTCCGGTTTCACGTGAAACACTGACCTCCATGCAGGACTCGGAGACCATCGACCAGATCGATGACACGCCCATCGCACGGGCCGCCCAGGCTGCGGTACAGGCGATCGGCCGAGCGGGAGAGGGGCTGCCCCGACCCGCCGGCACCCGGGTGATCGTGGTCGCCAACCAGAAGGGTGGGGTGGGCAAGACCACCACCACCGTGAACATGGCCGCCTCGCTGGCGATGCACGGACTGCGCGTCCTGGTGGTCGACCTCGACCCGCAGGGGAACGCCTCCACCGCCCTCGGCATCGACCACCACGCCGAGGTGCCCTCCATCTACGACGTACTGGTCGAGGGCAAGCCCCTGGCCGACGTGGTCCAGCCGGTCGTGGACGTCGAGGGGCTGTTCTGCGTCCCCGCCACCATCGACCTGGCCGGCGCCGAGATCGAGCTGGTCTCGCTGGTGGCCCGGGAGAGCCGGCTGCAGCGCGCCATCGCCGCCTACGAGCAGCCGCTGGACTACATCCTGATCGACTGTCCGCCCTCGCTGGGCCTGCTGACGGTCAACGCCCTGGTGGCCGGCCAGGAGGTGCTGATCCCGATCCAGTGCGAGTACTACGCGCTGGAGGGCCTCGGCCAGCTGCTGCGCAACGTCGAGCTGGTGCGCGCGCACCTCAACCCCGCGCTGCACGTCTCGACGATCCTGCTGACCATGTACGACGCCCGGACCAGGCTGGCCGCCCAGGTCGCCGAGGAGGTCCGGACCCACTTCCAGAACGAGGTGCTGAGCACGGCGATCCCGCGCTCGGTGCGCATCTCGGAGGCGCCCAGCTACGGGCAGACGGTGCTCACCTACGACCCGGGTTCGACCGGGGCGCTCTCGTACCTGGAGGCCGCCCGCGAGCTCGCGCTGCGTGCGGTGGGCCAGGGCGGACCGCTGGTGGGCCAGCAGCGGGACGGCCAGCAGGGGCACGGCGCCCCGGTGGCACAGCACGGTACGACGGAGGGTAATCGGTGAGTGGTCGCAGGGGTCTGGGACGAGGGCTTGGGGCGCTGATCGGCCCCGCGCCGGCGGACGGCGGGGCGGCGCAGCCCGCCGCCGCCACGTCCGCGCCGACCTCGGTGGTGGTGACCGGCGTGACGTCGCCGGCCTCCGTGCCGGTGCTGCCGGGCGGTCGCGGCACGGTGGCTGCCAAGGCGGCCGTCGGGCGACGAGCGGAGCAGCCGACGCCGGTCCCCGGTGCCTCCTTCGCCGAGCTGCCGCTGGACGCGATCACCCCCAACCCGCGTCAGCCGCGCGAGGTCTTCGACGAGGACAAGCTGGCCGAGCTGGTCGCCTCCATCAAGGAGGTCGGTCTGCTCCAGCCGATCGTGGTGCGTCAGGTCGAGGCCGAGCGCTACGAGCTGATCATGGGCGAGCGCCGTTGGCGCGCCTCCCGGGAGGCCGGGCTGGAGCGGATCCCGGCGATCGTCCGGGCCACCGAGGACGACAAGCTCCTTCTGGACGCCCTGCTGGAGAACCTGCACCGGGCCGAGCTGAACCCGCTGGAGGAGGCGGCCGCCTACGACCAGCTGCTGCGGGACTTCTCCTGCACCCATGACGAGCTGGCGGACCGGATCGGGCGCTCGCGCCCGCACGTCTCCAACACCCTGCGGCTGCTGAAGCTCCCGCCGTCCGTCCAGCGCCGGGTCGCCGCCGGCGTGCTGACCGCCGGCCACGCCAAGGCGCTGGTGAGCATCCCGGACGCGGACCGGCAGGAGGAGCTGGCCAAGCGGATCATCGCTGAGGGCCTCTCGGTGCGGACCACCGAGGAGATCGCCAAGCTGATGAGCGACGAGCAGAAGCCCAAGCGCCAGGCGCCCAAGGCGGGCAAGCTGATCACCCCGGCCTTCAACGACCTGGCGACCCGGCTCTCGGACCGCTTCGACACCCGGGTCAAGGTCGAGGTGTCGCAGCGCGGCGGCAAGCTGGGCAAGGGCAAGGTGGTGCTGGAGTTCGGCTCGGTGGAGGACCTCAACCGGATCCTGGACAGCATGGCTCCGGGCGAGGACGGTCTGCGGCTGTCGCAGGGCTGAGCCGGCCGAGGGCAACGACCCGATGGGTGCATGTTCCACGTGAGCGCTGTTTCACGTGAAACATGCACCCATCGGCGTTCGTGGGGGAATGCTCGACCGTGAAAGGGAGGAGGAGTACGGGCCATGGGACGCCGGATAGCTCCGCTGACGCTGGACAACCTCACGGATCTGCCGACCGGCTGCCGCTCCTGCGTGTTCTGGGAGCTGGACCCGGTGAGTGCGAAGGAGGCGGTTGAGTCCGGGAAACCGGAGCTGGAGAAGGAGGGATGGATCTCCGCGGTGCTGCTGGAGTGGGGGTCCTGCGGCCGGATCGCCTACGTGGACGACCAGCCCGCCGGCTTCGTGCTCTACGCCCCGCCGGCCTACGTCCCCCGCTCGCAGTCCTTCCCGACCAGCCCGGTCTCGCCGGACGCCGTCCAGCTGATGGTCAGCCGAGTGCTGCCGGGCTACCAGCGGCAGGGGCTGGGCCGGGTGCTGGTGCAGACGGTGGCCAAGGACCTGCTCGGGCGCGGGGTGCGGGCGATCGAGGCCTTCGGCTCGGCGGGCCGGGTGCCGACCAGCTGCGTGCTGCCGGCCGACCACCTGCTGGCGGTGGGGTTCAAGACCGTACGACCGCACCACCGCTACCCGCGGCTGCGGCTGGAGGCACGGACCACGCTCTCCTGGCGGGGCGACGTGGAGGTGGCGCTGGAGCGGCTGCTCGGCGGCGGGCGCAAGGAGCCGGCGCTGCGGCCGTTCTGAGCGGCCGGTGCGAAAGCCGTAGGTGGAACGACGGCGGCGGGGGGGCCCCGGGGGGGGGGCCCCCCCCCCGGTCGGTCGGTGTCCGGTGGCCCGTATATCAAGCCCGCCACGCAGCGCCGCCCTGCGGGCCTGGGGCGCGCGCCGGGGTTAGGCGTGACCGG
>NZ_JBIWPN010000001.1:184393-318585 GCF_044768305.1 Kitasatospora sp. NPDC101155
GGGGGGGGGGGGGGGGGGGGCCCGCGCGGCGGGGGGGGGGGGGGTGGGGGGGGGGGGGGCCCCCCGGGGGGGGGGCCCCCGGGGGGGGGGGGCCCGGGGGGGGGGCCCCCCCCGCCGCCGTTCGGTCGGTGACCGGTGGACCTTAGATCAGGCCGTCCAGCTCGCGCAGCAGTGCGGCCTTCGGGCGCGCGCCGGTGATCTGCTTCACCGGCTGGCCGCCCTTGTAGAGGATCAGGGTCGGGATCGAGATGACGTTGTACTCGGCGGCGGTCACCTGGTTGGCGTCCACGTCGAGCTTGGCGACGGTCAGCTTGTCACCCTGCTCGGCCGCGATCTCCTCGAGGATCGGGGCAACCTGGCGGCACGGGCCGCACCAGGTGGCCCAGAAGTCGACCAGTACGGGCTTCTCGCTGTCCAGGACGTCGGACTTGAACGTCGCGTCGGTGACGGTGGTGGTGGCGCCGGCCACGGGAACTCCTCGGGTTCGGACGGAGGGGGCTGCCAGGAGAACAACGGGAGGGCCGTTTCTGTTTCTGCCTGGCCGGGGCGGGGTGTTCCACGTGGAACACCCCCGCGGGGATCGCTCGGTGGCGAGGGGGTCAGACCGCCACGGCGGCGGCCTTGGACTCCAGGTCGTCCAGCGCGGCGAGGTAGCGCTCGGCGTCCAGTGCGGCGGAGCAACCGGTGCCGGAGGCGGTGATGGCCTGGCGGTAGGTGTGGTCCACGACGTCGCCGGCGCCGAACACGCCCTCGATGTTGGTCCGGGTCGAGGGGGACTCGACCTTGAGGTAGCCCTCCGCGTCGAGGTCCAGCTGGCCCTTGAACAGGTCCGTGCGCGGGTCGTGGCCGATCGCGATGAACAGGCCGGTGACGGCCAGCTCGCGGGTCTCGCCCGTGGTGGTGTCGCGCAGGGTGACGCCGGTCAGCTTCGGGTCGCCGTGGATGGCCTCGACCGCGCTGTCCCACTCGAAGCGGATCTTCGGGTCGGCGAAGGCGCGCTCCTGCATCGCCTTCGAGGCGCGCAGGGTGTCCCGGCGGTGGATGATCGTGACGCTCTTGGCGAAGCGGGAGAGGAAGGTCGCCTCCTCCAGGGCGGTGTCGCCGCCGCCGACCACCGCGATGTCCTGGTCGCGGAAGAAGAAGCCGTCGCAGGTCGCGCACCAGGAGACACCGCGGCCGGAGAGCTTGTCCTCGTTCGGCAGGCCGAGCTTGCGGTGCTGGGAGCCGGTGGTGACGATCACGGCGCGGGCCTTGTGCACATTGCCCTCGGAGTCGGTGACGGTCTTGATGTCACCGGTGAGGTCGACCGCGACGATGTCGTCCGGGATCAGCTCGGCGCCGAAGCGCTCGGCCTGCGCCCGCATGTTGTCCATCAGCTCGGGGCCCATGATGCCGTCCCGGAAGCCCGGGAAGTTCTCGACCTCGGTGGTGTTCATCAGGGCACCACCAGCGGTGACGGCCCCCTCGAAGACCAGCGGCTTGAGGGAGGCACGGGCCGTGTAGAGCGCAGCCGTGTACCCGGCCGGGCCGGAACCGATGATGATCACGTTACGGACGTCGCTCACTGCTTCTCCTGGTTCGCATCGCGACCCGCGTTTGCTGCGGGGAGGGCGGTCCTGCTCCGCCGCCCGGGACAACGACTGACCAGTCTCTCGCATTCCCAGGCCGATCAGTACCATGCGCCCGGAGTGTGGGAGCGGCGTGGCGTCCTGGTCGTCGATCGCATGGGAACGGTCCCGCGACGGCTGGGAACGCCTGGTCAGCCCTTGGGGACGGTCCGCTGCAGCACGATCGGGCCGCAGTCGGGGGAGCGCAGGTAGACGTCCACGAACCCGGGCCGGCCGGGGGCCGGGTAGACCAGGACCTCGACCGGGGCACCCTGGAAACTGCCCCGGTCGGTGGCCAGCGGGGTGCCGGCGGCGGGGGCCGGACAGGGGGCCGGGGTGTTGAGCTCCGGCCGGATGCCCTCGGCGGGTGCCGCGGCGTCGGACTTGGCGGGTCCGGTGGCGCGCAGCCCGGGAGCGCTGCCGGAGCGGGCCAGCAGCTGCTGCACCTGGGCGGTGAGTTGGTCCTCCCGGTAGACGGTGACCGGACCGGTGCTGCGGGGGGTGCGGGCGCTCTGGTCGCCGGCGGAGGTGCCCGCCGGGGCGCCCGCGGCGACCGAGGGGCGGTCGGCCGGGGCGGAGGAGTTCAGCAGCAGTGCCCCGCCGAGCCCGAGGGCGGCCAGTACGGCGGTCGCGCCGAGGAGCAGACCGGCCCGCCGCCGACGCGGGCGAGGGCGAGGGCGGCCGGGCCCGGTGGCGGAGACGGGGCGGGACGGGGGCGCGGAGGGCGCTGCTGCGGCCCGTACGGGCGGAGCCGGGGTGACCGTCCGGCGGTCCGTTCCGGCGGCCTCCTGGGGGCGGTCGGCGGCCTCGGTGCGGGCGGCCTGGGCCAGGGCGGCGTCCAGCCGGGCGGCGATGTCGGCGGGCATCGGCTCGGGCTCGACGGCACCGAGCAGCGCCTGCACCTCGGCCAGCGCGTCGACGGTCTCCCGGCACTCGGCGCAGCCGTCCAGGTGCCGGCGCAGCGCCTCGGCGGTCCCGGCGGGCTCGATCAGGCCCTCGGCGAGGTCGGCGAGCTCCTCGACGGAGGGGTGGGCGTCGGCGGGTTCGGGGGAGGAGATGGGGGCGGTCGTCATCGCGTGCTCGCATCTCCTTCCAGCATCGTCCGGCCGGTGCTCGGGCCTGCCCCTGTGACGGTGCGGGGGCCCGACGGGTTCCCCGGGGTGCCCCGGCGTGACGGCGGGGCCGCGCCGGGGGCGCTCGGTGTCTCTCGTACGGGTGCCCCGCGTCCCGGCGTTCCGCGCGCCGGTGTTCCACGTGGAACACCGGACTCGTCGTCCGCCTCGCGCAGGTGCCGGACCAGCGGCAGCAGCCGGGCCCGGCCGCGCGCGCAACGGCTCTTCACCGTGCCCACCGGGACGCCCAGCAGCTCGGCGGCCTCGGCGACCGGGTAGCCCTGCATGTCGACCAGGACCAGTGCGGCCCGCTGCTCGGGGGGCAGTTCGGCGAGCGCCGCGGTCAGCTCGCGGTGCACCTCGGCCCGGACCACCGGGGAGTCGGCCGGTTCGGCGGAGCCGACCAGGGTGTCCAGCCGCTGGGGGTCGTCGTCCAGCGGGGTGGTGCGGCGGGTGGCCCTGCGCCGGGCGCGGTCCAGGCAGGCGTTGACCACGATCCGGTGCAGCCAGGTGGTGACCGCCGAGCGCCCCTGGAAGCCGGCGGCGGCCCGGAAGGCGGAGACCAGGGCGTCCTGGAGGGCGTCCGCGGCCTCCTCGCGGTCGCCGAGGGTGCGCAGGGCGACCGCCCAGAGCCGGTCGCGGTGGCGGTTCACCAGGAGGCCGAAGGCCTCCCGGTCACCGGCGACGTGCCGGGCGAGCAACGCCGCGTCGTCGTCCGCCACTGTCACCCCTTGTCGCCGTCGTCCGGTGCGTGCGGGCGCGCGGTCAGCCGAAGACCTTCACCTCGTTGACCACACCGCGATAACCGCCACCCGTATCCTTCGGCAGGCTGGTCAGCCAGATCAAGAGATAACGCGTGTTCGTCGGGCTGCTCAGGGTGAAGTCGACCGTGCTGCCGCTCTGCTTGTCCAGCACGTTGTAGGCCTCGGGCTGGGCGCCCTGCGGGCTGACGGCGGCCTGGGCGTTCGGCACCCGCAGCTCGGCCGTGGTGGTGCCGGTGAACTGGACGTTCACCGAGCTGACCGACTGCGCCGAGCCGAGGTCGATGAGCAGGCCGGTGCCGTCCTTGAACGGTGGCTTGGGGCCGAAGGGGTCGTTGTAGGTCTTGGTCACCCAGGCGGTGTTCGGGTCCCCGTCGAAGACCTTCGGAAGCAGCCAGAGGGACTCCGGCGAGTCGCCCCGCGGGTTGTAGGAGAAGGCTTCCTTGATCTGGATCGGCACCGGGGTGTGCGCCGTCGGTTGCGCGCTCGGCGCGGTGGTGCTGACCGTGGGCTGAGGGGTGGCGACGGTCTGACCGGGGGTGTTGCGCAGGCTGCCGACGAACTGCCAGGAAGCGACGCCGATCGCACCCAGCGCGATCGTCCAGGCGGTGGCCTTGACCACCCGGCGCAGCCGCCGCTTGGTGCGCCGGGAGGCGGTCGGCCGGGAGGAGGGCGGCAGCGGGGAGACCGTCGTGTCGGCCACCCGGGTCGGGTTGGGCGCGGTGGGCAGCGCATGGGTGTTGTGCCGGGGCGGGGCCTGGAAGGCGGGCAGCTCCGGTTCGGGCTGGCGGATCTTGGGCAGCCGGGCGATCGCCCGGACCAGCTCCTCCGGGGTGGTGATCGGCTCGGCGTGGTGCGGCGGGTGGTCGAACAGGGCCCGCGCGGCGAGCTCGGACAGGCCCTTGTGGACGCCCGCGCGGACCTGGTCCGGTGCGGCGTTCTGCAGGCCCTTCGGCAGCCCCTGGAGGTCGTAGCGGTCCTCGGGGTACGGCCAGCGGTGGGTGAGCGCGGTGAACAGCAGTGCGCCGATCGCACGGGTGTCGGTGCGCTGGGCGTCCTCGTCGGAGTCCTCGGCGGGCAGCCCGCGCAGGGCGGCGTCCACCGCGATGCCGTTGATCCGGTACTGGCCGCTGTCGGTGCGCAGCACACAGCGCGGGGTGAGCCGCAGGTGGGCCTGGCCGCGGCGGTGGGCGGCGGCGACCGCGTCGGCGACCTGGCGGACCATCTGGTACGCCTCGTGCGGCTCCATCGGGCCGTTGACGAGCAGCTTGGCGAGGTCGGAGGCGCGCGGCAGCCACTCCCGCACGACGTAGACCAGCTCGCCCTCCTGGACGGCGTCCAGGACCTGTACGAAGCGCGGGTCGCCGAGCAGGGCGGCGGACTTGGCGGCGGCCAGCACCTTGCGGGCGCGCTGGTGGCCGGAGGCCATCAGGTGGACACCGACGGCCCGGCGCAGCTTCTCGTCGACGGCGCGCCAGCTGCTGAAGGTCTCGGTCTGGGAGATGCACTCCTCCAGCCGGTACCGGTGGCCGATCATGTCGCCGCTGTGCCGCATCGGCGCCGGGAGGGTGCGCGGGAGGGTGGCGGTGTCGCGCGGGTCGACCGTGGGCTGCGGGTCGGTGGGACGGCGCTTGGCGGCGGCCGGCTCCGGGGCGGGGGCGGGCTTCTTCGGGGCGGAGCCGGCGGCCAGTTCGGCGGCGATCTCCTGGACCGAGAGCGGTGCGGTGATCTCCGAGGTCTCCTCGCTGACGGAGGCCTCCGGTCGGGGCTCCGCGGGAGTGTCCGCGTCGTCGGCCGCGGGGGACTCGTCGGCCTCGGCGGCCGCCTCGTCGTCGGTCTCGTCGTCGGCCTCGGGGGCGTTCGCGGAGGGTGCGTCGGCGGAGGGGGCGTCGGCGGCGTCCGCCGGGGCGGCCTTCCCGCTCCCGAGCTCATCGATCGCCGCGGCCAGCGCGGCCTCGTCCGCCGCCGCGTCAGCTGCTGACGTGTCGACGACCGCCTTGGTGCCATCAGCCACCGTGGTCCTGCCTCCCCTTGTGTCGCCCCGGCTCGAGAGAGTCGCTGGAGCCCGCGGATTGGCCGCCCTGTGCTCCAGGACAATTGTGCCCACTCTTCTCCACCGGGTACGACCGCTGAAAGGTCCGCTCGGTTGCGTAGGGGTGGAGAGATGTGGTGCAGATCCGACACCGGGCCGCCACCTTGTGGGCCCGGGGGCGCCCGGTACGGGTGGCGGCACAGCATTCGGCCGGACGGGCGGAGGGGGTGGTCGCCCCGGTTGACGCCCGGTCAGGGCGCCCGCTCGTCCGGCCGGTTGACGCGGCGGTCAGCGGCCCAGTCGGCCTCGGACCATGCCCAGCATGGCGTTCATCTCCTCGATCCGCAGGCGCTTCGCGATGAACACAAACACCAGCATCTGGAGGCCGCCGCCCAGGACCACCGACAGCACGCTGGTCACCCAGCCGGCGAGCACCTGCTGGACCGCCAGGCTGACGCCGAGGCCGACCACCGCGGCCGGGACGCAGGCGGCGGCCAGCCGGCTGTAGGTCTTGCCGATCCGCTTGGTGTCCAGTCCACCGATCTTCTTCTTCAGCTTCGGCAGGGCGACCGTCACTCCGACGGCGTAGGCGAGGCCGTAGCCGAAGGACATCCCGATCACCGCCCACTGCGCGGGCAGCACCAGCCAGCAGATCACCGAGAAGCCGGCCTGGCAGGCCGCTACCCAGACGGTGTTGCTGAACGGCGTCCGGGTGTCCTCGTAGGCGTAGAAGCCGCGCAGCATCACGTACTGGGCCGAGTACGGGATCAGCCCGAGTGCGAAGGCCGAGAGCATCAGACCGAGGTTGGTCGCGTTGCTCAGGGCGGTGGTGCCGCCGCCGATCGCGTAGATCGAGCGGCCGATCGCCGGGCCGAGCGCCAGGAACAGGAAGGCCGCCGGGACGACCGCCACCGCGGTGGTGCGCAGTCCGTACGACAGGTCGTCGCGGACGGCTCCGGCGTCCTCGTCGGCCGCCGCTCGGGAGAGTCGGGGGAGCACCGCGCTCATGATCGAGACGGTGATGACGGCCTGCGGGAGCTGCCAGATCAGCAGGGCGTTGGAGAAGGCCGAGAGGCCGACGCCCTGGTGGCCGGTCTTCTCGGCGGCGTCGCCGGCTGCGGTGGCCAACTGGGTGATGACCAGGTAGCCGGCCTGGTTGGCGAGCACGAACAGGAAGGTCCACTTGGCCAGCCGGGCCGCCTTGCCCAAGCCGTGGCCGCGCCAGTCGAAGCGCGGCTTGTAGTGGAATCCGGCCGCCCGCAGGTACGGGATCATCGACAGTGCCTGGACGGCCAGGCCGAGCAGGGTGCCCAGGCCGAGCAGCCGGATGCCCTGCGGTGAGATGGTCTCCGGGGTCACGCCGGTGTTGCCGTAGCCGCCGTAGACCCAGGTGTACGCAGCGAAGGTGAAGATCACCACGATGTTGTTGAGGACCGGGGTCCACATCATCGCGCCGAATCGGCCGCGGGCGTTGAGGATCTGGCCCATGACCACATGGACGCCCATGAAGAAGATCGTGGGCAGGCAGTACCGGGCGAGTGCGACCGTCGTGTCGGCGCGGGCAGGGTTGGTCATCATCGAGTGCGAGATGACCTGCACCAGCAGCGGCGCCCCGAGCACAGCGAGAAACACCACGCCGCCGAGGCCGACGATCACCAGGGTGAGCAGCCGACTGGCGTAGGCCGCGCCGCCGTCCTCGTCGTTCTTCATGCTGCGCACCAGCTGCGGCACGAAGACCGCGTTCAGTGCGCCGCCGCCGATCAGGATGTACAGCAGGGTCGGCAGGGTGTACGCGGCGTTGTACGAGTCACCCATCACCGCGACGCCGATGGCTGCGGTGATCGCCATGGTCCGGACGAAGCCGGTGCCCCGGGAGACCAGGGTGCCGGCCGCCATGATCGCGCTGGAGTTCAGCAGGCTGGCGACCTTGCCGCCACCCCCGCCGGCGGCCGGGGCCGGCTCGGCGGCCTGCTCCTGCTCCTGCGGCTGCGCGGCGTGCTCCCCGGCGAGGTCCGCCGGCGGCTCGACCGCCGGGGGCACCGCCACGGCGGCCACCTGCATGGTGGCCTCCTCCTCGGAGAGCGGCGGGTCGAACTCGATCGGCGGCACGAAGGGGCGCTGCCCGTCCGGGCCGCCGTACTGCGGCGGCCCCGGGTAGCCGCCCGTGGGCGGGAACGGCGCGGGGGCGGCCGGCGGGACCGGCGCGGCCGGGAACGGCGCGGCCGGGGGCACGGGCGCGGTCGGTTGGGCCGGGGCGGGCTGGGGCACCGGCGGCGGGCCCGCGGGCTCCGCCTGGTGGCCGCCGAACAGCGCGTCCACCCCGACGTACTCGGTGGTCTCGCTGTCCCAGGCCGAGTGCGCCGGGCCGGGCTCCCACTGCGGCTGGGGCTGCTCGGCGCCGCCCCACTGGCCGCCCGCCGGGGCCGGCGGCTGCTGCTGCGGCCAGGCGGCCTGCGCCGGGGTGTCCCAGCCGGGCTGCGTCGGCGGCACCGGGGGTGAGAACGGGGTCGGCGACGAGAACTGGGCCGGCGGCACCGGCGTCGGGTAGCCGCCGCCCTGCGGCGGCAGCTGCGGCGGCACGTCGTACGCGGTGGCCGGCGGCTGCGGGGCCGCGGGCCGCCCGGCCCGAAGGCCGTACGGGTCCTGGTCGTCCTGCGGGGTCCCGTACGCGTCGCCCGCGTACGGGTCCTGGGCGTAGGTGTCGGCCACGTACCAGTCGCCGGACGGCGACTCGGCGCCCGGCCGGCTCTCACCGCGGCCAGGCGGCCGCTCCTCGCTGCGCCCGGTCATGTCACCTCTTCGCTGTCGTGGGGGGAGGCCGGCCCGGCGTTACGGGGGGTCGGCGGTATCAAGGACCAACCTTCTCATCACTGGCGGTCCGATCCCGGCCATCCGGGCTGCTGGCGCGTGGTGTCTGCGCGGGACCGTCGCCGGCGGAGTCGTCCGCCGGGCCCTCTTCCGGGCCCTCCTCCGGGGCCTCCGGCTCCGCTTCGGCGGCGTCCCCGGTGCCGTCCGTCGCGGGGCCGTCCCCGACCGGCTGGTCGCCGTCCTCGTGCGGCTGCCCGCCGCGGCGCTTGCGCTGGCGGACGAAGCGCAGTGCGGCCAGCAGCAGCAGGACGCCGGCGCCGGCGAAGACGTACAGCACCCCGTTGGTCACCGAGGTGACCTCGACCCGGAACGTCTTGGCCTCGCCGTACTTCTGCGGGTTGGGGCCGGTGGTATACAGCTGGGCGGTCATGGTGACCGGGCCGTTGTTGCGCGCCTCGGCCGGGAACCGCAGGGTGACGCTCTGCGAGGCCGGGATGACCAGGTCCTCCGCCTTGCCCACCCACACCCTGTTCTGCTGGTTCGAGCTGAGCACCAGCTTCAGGTTGGTGACCGTCTGGGTGAGGTCGTTCTTCACGCTGACCTGCAGCAGGCCGGTGTTCCCGGCCAGGGTGACCACCTTCTTGTCCGGCACCTTGACGGCGCCGGTGAGGTCGTCCAGGTACTTCTTGACACTGTCGCGGTAGGCGCTGCCGGCCGGGCCCTGGGCCCGCCACTCGGTGGAGAGCGAGCGGACCATGGCGGCGCTGAACGGGCCGCGCACCCGCTGCGGCAGGGTGAGTACCCGCATCAGGATGTCCAGCTTCTGCTGGATCTCGTCGGTGGTGCTCAGGTCGGCGGCCGACAGCTCGGTGGCCCGGGCCTGGGTCGGGTAGTCGGCGGGCGAGGGGACGGCGGTGTTGGCCTTCGGGTCCGGTGCGGACTGGGCGAGCGTGTCCAGCTTCACCGGGGTCAGCCACTTGTCGGTCGCCGTCTGCAGCGCGCCGGCCAGCACCTTGGCGGTGGCGGCGGACAGCTCGCGCGGCGGCATGACCAGCAGTCCGCGCTGGTTCTGCGGCTGCTCGTGGGTGATCGTGTAGGTCTCGGCCAGGAAGCGCTGGGTCGCCTCGGTCTGGTCCTTGGGGCTGGTCAGGTCCTTCTGGAAGAGCGAGGAGACCGCGTCGTCGGCGACCAGGGCGTTCTGTCCGTTGCCGATCGGGCGCACCGCGGTCGGGGTGTAGTTCACCGAGTCCGGCTCCGGCATGCTCGCGCCGTTGACCAGCACCAGCCCGTCGCCCGCCTGCCGGGCGATGCCGGCGATCTGCTGGTCGAGGTAGCCCTGGTAGGGCCAGGCGACGTCCGAGCGGGTGTCCACGGACAGCCGGCCCTCGACGGTCAGCCGGCCGGCGGTGGCCGCCTTGTTCAGGGCGGTGCCCATCCCGGTCAGATCTGCGCCGTTGTGCGCGATCGAGGCGAGGTCCGGGTCGGCGTACGGCAGCGCGACCACCTGGCTGCCCTGCTTGGCGACGGCCGCGCGCAGCTTGTCCAGCCAGGCCGTGGCGGAGGTCGAGCCGGTGCCCGGGACGGTGTTGTCGTCCCTGGCCGGCTTGCCCGGATCCGTGCCCGGCTTCTGCACCCGGTACTGCTTGTTGGTCATCGCGAACGCGGCGTCCAGCAGGTCCGGGTCGACCACCCAGGTCAGGTTGGACAGCTTGGAGCCGGTGTCCACCAGCTCGTACAGCCGGCCGCCCGGCGCGAACTCGGCGGCCAGGCTGTCGTCGCGCAGCACCGGGACGGTCTGGTCGTTGTCGGAGACGGTCTGCGCGGCCAGCACCGGGGCGTGCACCAGCGGCCAGAGCGTGGTGATCTTCGTCGGCTGGGCCTCGGTGCCGCCCTGGCTGTACGGCAGGAAGCTGCGGGCGATGCCCAGGGCCCGGTCGCGCGGGTTGTCGGCGGTCGCGCCCCAGGCGTCCACCGCGAGCTCGTAGACGCCGCTGTCGGACAGCCCGAGGTCGCTCACCGCGACGCTCAGGGTGTACGGCTGGCTCTGGCCCGGGTTCAGTTCCGGCAGGGCGTACTGCGGGCTGTCCAGCTCCACGCCGTCGGCGCTGCCGGGCGCGTTGCGGGTGGCCACCAGCTGCAGCTCGCTGCGCCGCTGCAGCGGTTTGCTGGAGGCCGGCCTGCGGATCGCCGCGTGGGCGCCCTTGAGCGCCGACTTGCCGGCGTTGGTGACGTGCCCGCTGATGCTCACGGTGCCGTTCGGGGCGGCGACCTGCGGGGCCACCGTCTCGATGGTCAGCGCCACCGGGTACTCCGCGGTGGTCGTGGCGTCGGCGGCCGGGCGGATGTCGCCGCCGGTCGGCAGCGCCACGGCCGGGGCGGCCGTGAACAGGGTCAGGGCGGCCGCGCAGGCGGCGGCGAAGCGGCGGGCGCGGTGGCCCCGGTTCCGTCCGTCGGCGGCGCGTTCCGCGGGACGTTCGGCGGGGCCCGCGGCCCGTCCAGGCTGTCGGTGCGCCCCCAGGCCCGAGTGCCGTGCCGGCTCACTCACTCGCTTCGCCCTCGCCGTTCTCGATCGATCGCTCGCTGCTGATGCTGATGCTGTCCGCCCGGCGCTGCCGCCGGACGTTCCCCGCTCGACGTTCTTCGCCTGACGCCGTTCGCCGCACTGCTGCCGCGGAGGGTTCCGTCGGCGGTGGCGGCACGCGACACCGCATCCCCGGTTCCGGTGCGCGAGACTCGTCCACCGGCATGGTAACGATCCAGCCAGGCGTGCAGTGTTGCGGGCTGTGGGGTGAGACGCCCAAAACGCGCGGGCGGTTGACCTGTCGGGGCACGTACCCTTGTGAGCCGTGTCCACTGCCAATGAGTCCAACGCGCGCACCGATCGTTCCAGCACCGCCGTCCAGGTCGTCCCAGGCCTGAGCGAGGCCCAGACCCTGGGGCTGCAAGAGCTGCTGCGGGTGTCGCCGGTCGCCGACGAGATCGCCCGCCGGTTCCAGGCGGCCGGTCACCGGCTGGCGCTGGTCGGCGGCTCGGTGCGGGACGCGCTGCTCGGCCGGCTCGGCAACGACCTGGACTTCACCACCGACGCCCGCCCGCAGCAGGTGCTCAAGCTGGTCAAGGGCTGGGCGGACGCGGTCTGGGACGTCGGCATCGCCTTCGGCACGGTCGGCGCCCGCAAGGACACCGCCGAGGGCTCCTTCCTGATCGAGATCACCACCTACCGCTCCGAGGCCTACGACCGCACCTCGCGCAAGCCCGAGGTGACCTACGGCGACACCATCGAGGAGGACCTGGTCCGCCGGGACTTCACGGTCAACGCGATGGCTGTCGACCTGCCCGGCCGCGGCTTCGTCGACCCGCACCACGGCCTGGACGACCTGGAGGCCCGGGTGCTGCGCACCCCCGCCACCCCCGAGGAGTCCTTCTCCGACGACCCGCTGCGGATGATGCGGGCCGCCCGCTTCGCCGCCCAGCTGGACTTCGACCCGGCGCCCGAGGTGGTCGCCGCGATGACGGAGATGGCCGAGCGGATCGCCATCGTCTCGGCCGAGCGGGTCCAGGCCGAGCTGAACAAGCTGCTGCTGGCCAAGTACCCGGTGAAGGGCCTGCGGCTGCTGGTCGACACCGGGCTGGCCGGGTACGTGCTGCCGGAGCTGCCCGCACTGCGGCTGGAGCGTGACGAGCACCACCGGCACAAGGACGTCTACGAGCACTCGCTGACCGTCCTGGAGCAGGCCATCGCCCTGGAGCAGGACGGCCCGGACCTCGCCCTGCGGCTGGCCGCGCTGCTGCACGACATCGGCAAGCCGCGCACCCGCCGCTTCGAGCTGGACGGCCGGGTCTCCTTCCACCACCACGAGGTGGTCGGCGCCAAGATGACCCGCAAGCGGATGCGCGAGCTGAAGTACTCCAAGGAGCTCACCGAGGACGTCTCGCGCCTGGTCGAGCTGCACCTGCGCTTCCACGGCTACGGCGGCGGCGAGTGGACCGACTCCGCGGTGCGCCGCTACGTGACCGACGCCGGGCCGCTGCTGGAGCGCCTGCACAAGCTGACCCGCTCGGACTGCACCACCCGCAACCGCAAGAAGGCCGCCGCGCTGTCGCGCACCTACGACGGCCTGGAGCAGCGGATCTCCGAGCTGAAGGCGCAGGAGGAGCTGGACGCCGTCCGCCCGGCGCTGGACGGCAACCAGATCATGGAGCTGCTCGGCGTCAAGCCCGGTCCGCTGGTCGGCAAGGCGTACAAGCACATGCTCGAACTGCGGCTGGAGCACGGCCCGATGGAGCACGACGAGGCGGTCGCGGCGCTGCGGGCCTGGTGGGCCGGGCAGCAGGGCTGACGTCCGTTCACGACGCGAGGGGTGGTCCCGGCACTCGGCCGGGGCCACCCCTCGCGGTCGTACCGGCGCCGGTTACTTGAGCTGCTTGAGGCAGAGCACGTAGTCCAGGGCCGGGAGGCTGGGGTGCTTGCTGGTGTACCAGCTGTCCGCCTTCGGCTGCTTCTCGCAGACCTTCTGGTCGGAGGTGGCGAAGTACTTGTACACCACCTTGTACTGCGCCTTGGAGTCGGTGCAGGGCAGCACGCTGACCTTCGGGTGGCTGTCGGTGGTCTCGCTGGTGCCGTTCTCGTTGCGCAGGCAGTCGCCGATCTTGGCGTCGTCCGGGCCGTCCGTCGAGTCGGTCGGGGTGGGCGTGGTGACCGGCGGCAGGGTGATGCTCGGCAGCGGCGGCAGGGTGAAGGTCGGCGAGGGGAAGGGCGGCGGGCTGTAGGTGGGCATCGGCAGCGGCGACGGCGAGAAGGTGATCGGCGCCGGCGTCGGGCCCGGGTTCGCGTTGTTGTTGTCGTCCTTCGGGCCGAGCACGCCGGTGGCGGCCAGGATCACGGTGACGACCAGGGAGACCGGCAGCAGCAGCATCGCCATGTGCGGCCGCCGGCCCAGCGGGACACCCGGGTCGAGCTGCGGCCCGTGGGTGCCCGGCATCGGCGGCGGCAGCCGCTTGATCCGGCCGTTGGCGCCGAGGTTCAGCAGCAGCGTGATCGGTGCCAGGATCAGCGACGCCGGGCTCCACCAGCCCTGGACCAGGGTCCGGGCGGACATGTCGCGCACGGTGGCCGTCCCGCAGGTGCGGCAGAACGGACCGTGCATCCGCAGCATCCGGTAGGCCAGGACCAGGCCCTGGTGGCCGCGGACGGTGGCGCTCACCGCCGGGTAGCCGCCGCAGAAGCGGCAGGTCTGGCCGTCCATCGGGGCCGGCGGCGGGTATCCGTAGCCGTAGCCGGGCGGCTGGGCGTCGTACGGCGGCTCCGGCGGCGGGGCGCTCGGGTAGCCGTACCCGGGCGGGCCCGCGGTCGGCGGGGGCGGCGCGCCGTACGGGCTGCCGCCGGAGTACGGGTTGCCGTCGCCCGGCGGTGGGCCGAACGGCATCTGGGGCGGAGGCGGAACGGACAAGTGGTCCCCCCGGAGAAGGGTGGTGGTGGACGAGTTCAGGACTTCTTCACCGGCGGGTAGCCGGTGGTGCTGGGTGCGGTGGGGGCCAGCGAACCGAGGCAGAGCACGTACCGCTTGGTGTTCCAGCGGCGGCCGGTCTTGCCGTAGACGGCGCGGGTGGTCTGCGGCGTCTGCTGGCAGCGGTTCACGTCGGTGGTGCCGGTGAACTTCGCCAGCACCTTGTAATTCGCCTTGGAGTCACTGCACTTGACGATTTCGACATCGCTGTGGCCGCTCACCCGGACGCAGTCGCCGACCTTGGCGCTGCTGACGCTCGGGCCGACCACGAAGTAGGCCACGGCCAGCCCGGCGGCGCAGACGGCCCCAAGGGCGATCCGCACTTTGGACCGGAGGCCGCGTTCGGCGGTTGGCGCCGAGGGAGCGGGGGCGGGCTGTGGCTGCGGGTACGGCTGCCCGTAGGGAGCCTGGGCGTATGGCTGTTGCCCGTACGGGGGCTGGGCGTACGGCGCCTGCCCGTACGGGGGCTGGGCGTACGGCGCCTGCCCGTACGGGGGCTGGGTGTACGGCGCCTGCCCGTAGGCCGGTGGGGGCGGCCCGAAGCCGGCCGGGGCCGCCGGCGTGGGTGGTGGCGGCCCGTACGGGCCGGGCGGTGTGCTCATCAGTTCGTCCCCCGAGACCAAGTGCTGTCGCTCCGACAGGTCTACGTACCCTAGCGACTGGGTCGGACGCAATCCGTCCGGAGCCCACAAGGGGTTTCGGGACCAGGCGGTTTCCATTCCGGGACAGCGCGGTTTCGGACAACGCGGTTGCCGGGCGCGGCGGTTCGCCGCACCGGGGCCTTCGGCGGCGCGGTTTCAGGAGTGCCGGTCGCCGGGCAGCGGACCGGAGCGGCGGGCGGCCCGCAGGTAGAGCACCGCGGTGAACGCGTACACCGCCGCGACCCCGACGACCACCCCGACCGACCGGCCGGACAGCGGCAGCACCAGGGCGGTGACCATGGCGGCGGCCACGAAGGCGACGTTGAACAGCACGTCGTAGATGGCGAAGACCCGGCCGCGGTACTCGTCCTCGACCGACTCCTGGACCACGGTGTCGGCGCAGATCTTGGTTCCCTGGGTGACCACCCCGAGCAGCAGCGCGGCGATCAGGCAGGGCGCCGGGGCGAAGAACAGGCCCAGCGCGGGGACGAAGACGACGGGGGCGAGCAGGCAGACCGTCATCCAGCCGGTCAGGCCCAGCCGCCGGGTGCACCAGGGGCTGACCACGGCGGCGACGAAGAATCCGGCGGCCGACAAGCCGACCGCCTGGCCGAGGGTGGCCAGCCCGGCGGCGCTGTCGGCCGGGTCGTTGAAGGTGTACCGGGCGAGCATCACCACGACCACGATCAGCACGCCGTAGCAGAACCGGGCCGCGGTGACGGCGGCCAGCGCGTGGACGGCGCTCCGGCAGTCCCGCCGCAGGTGGCGCAGGGCGGCGCCGAGTTCGACGGCGGCCCGCACCAGCGCCTGGCTGAGCGCCGGGTGGTCGCCGTGCTTCTCCGGGCCGAGCAGGTCCCGGTCCATCCGGCGGGCGGCCAGCGCGGCCGACAGGTAGAGCAGCGAGGCGACCGTGACCAGCGCGGCGTCCGCCCGCGGCCCGGGGGTCATCACCTGGTGCAGCAGGAAGCCGATCCCCCCGCCCGAGGCGGCGGCAACCGTCCCGAGGGTGGGGGACAGGGCGTTGGCGGTGACCAGGTGGTCCTGCTCCACCACCCGGGGCAGGGCCGCGGACAGGCCGGCCAGGATGAACCGGTTGAGCGCGGTGACCAGCAGCGCGGAAGCGAAGAACAGCCAGGTCGGGGCCTGGACCAGGAGCAGCGCGGCGGTGCCCAGGCCCAGCCCGAAGCGGGCCAGGTTGCCGAAGTAGAGCACCTGGCGGCGGCGCCAGCGGTCCAGCAGCACCCCGGCGAACGGGCCGATCACCGAGAACGGCAGCAGCATCACGGCCAGCACCGAGGCGATGTCGGCGGGCGAGGACTGCTTCTCGGGGGAGAAGACCACGTAGGCGGCGAGCGAGACCTGGAAGACGCCGTCCGAGAGCTGGGAGAGCACCCGGGCGGTCAGCAGCCGTCGGAAGTCCCGGCCGCGGAGCAGACCGAGGAGCGTGGCACGGTGCGCGGACTGGTGTGTGCTGCCGTTCTCGGTGATCGCCACCCGCCCAGGGTGCCATGGAACCGGGCACCGTTTCACGTGAAACATTGGCCGCGAAATGGTGAAGGGCCCACGATCCGGTGATGGTGGGCCCTTCTAGGGAGCTATGAGCGACGACGAGTCGTCGGCTCAGCGCTCAGTGCTCAGTGCTCAGCGCTCGACCTCGCCGCGGATGAACTTCTCGACGTTCTCCTTGGCCTCGTCGTCGAAGTACTGGACCGGCGGGGACTTCATGAAGTACGAGGAGGCCGACAGGATCGGGCCGCCGATGCCGCGGTCCTTGGCGATCTTCGCGGCGCGCACGGCGTCGATGATGACACCGGCGGAGTTCGGGGAGTCCCAGACCTCGAGCTTGTACTCCAGGTTCAGCGGGACGTCACCGAACGCGCGACCCTCCAGGCGGACGTACGCCCACTTGCGGTCGTCCAGCCAGGCCACGTAGTCCGAGGGACCGATGTGGACGTTCTTGGCGCCCAGCTCGCGGTCGCGGATCTGCGAGGTGACGGCCTGGGTCTTGGAGATCTTCTTGGACTCCAGGCGCTCGCGCTCGAGCATGTTCTTGAAGTCCATGTTGCCGCCGACGTTCAGCTGCATGGTGCGCTCGAGGATGACACCGCGGTCCTCGAACAGCTTGGCCATCACGCGGTGCGTGATGGTGGCGCCGACCTGGGACTTGATGTCGTCACCGACGATCGGCACGCCGGCCTCGGTGAACTTGTCCGCCCACTCCTTGGTGCCCGCGATGAACACCGGCAGGGCGTTCACGAAGGCGACCTTGGCGTCGATGGCGCACTGGGCGTAGAACTTGGCCGCCTGCTCGGAACCGACGGGCAGGTAGCAGACCAGGACGTCGACCTGCTTGTCCTTGAGGACCTGGACGACGTCGACCGGGGCCTCGTCCGACTCCTCGATGGTCTCCAGGTAGTACTTGCCCAGGCCGTCGAGGGTGTGGCCGCGCTGGACGGTCACGCCGGTCGGCGGCACGTCGCAGATCTTGATGGTGTTGTTCTCGCTGTTGCCGATGGCGTCGGCCAGGTCGAAGCCGACCTTCTTGGCGTCGACGTCGAACGCGGCGACGAACTCCACGTCACGGACGTGGTAGTCACCGAACTGGACGTGCATCAGCCCGGGGACCTTGCCGGCCGGGTCGGCGTCCTTGTAGTACTCGACACCCTGCACCAGCGAGGCGGCGCAGTTGCCCACGCCGACGATGGCTACGCGAACCGAACCCATTTCCGGTTGCTCCCTGTGATCTCATGAGTACCGCCGAAATCGGCGGTACTCGTCCTGCTTCTTCGATGACTGCTTGTCCGGGCGCGAGGCGCCCTCTCCTGCCGCGTGGCACAGGGCTGACGCGGTGTCAGCGCTCCTGGGCGGAGCGCCCCGGGCGGTCGTACGGTGGCCCGGACGGGTCCGGGGACCCGGTCTCCTGGCCACGGCCGTCCGAAGTCTGGTGGGGTCCGGCGGCGGTGCCGCCGGTGGCGGGCCCGGTCCGGCCGGTGCGGTTGGCCCGCTCGGTCTCGATCAGCTCGTTGAGCCACCGGACCTCGCGTTCCACCGACTCCAGTCCGTGCCGCTGGAGTTCGACGGTGTAGTCGTCGAACCGTTCGCGGGCCCGGGCCAGTGAGCTGCGCATCCGCTCCAGACGCTCCTCCAGCCGGCTCCGGCGACCTTCCAGGACGCGCATCCGGACCGCCCGGTCGGTCTGGCCGAAGAATGCGAAGTGGACGCCGAACCGCTCGTCCTCCCACGCATCGGGGCCGGAGTCGGCGAGCAGCTCCTCGAAGCGCTGCTTGCCCTCGGGGGAGAGCCGGTAGACGATCTTCGACCGCTTGCCGTTGAGCGCGGTGGCCGGGACGTATTCGACGTCCGGGTTGTCCTCGACCAGGAAACCCTGGGCGACCAGGCTCTTCAGGCACGGGTAGAGCGTTCCGTAGGAGAGTGCCCGCAGTGCTCCGAGCAGGATGTTGAGCCGCTTGCGCAGTTCGTAGCCGTGCATCGGGGCGTCATGGAGCAGGCCGAGAACGGCGAACTCCAGCACTCCTGAGCGCCTGCCCACTGCCGTCGTTCTCCTCCCTCTCGACCTTCGTCCCGGCCGCTGCATCTGGCGGTATACCGCTTCGATGTATCGGCTCGATATATCGAGAACAGTAAACCCGGCCCTCGGAACGGGCAAGGGGGGCACGCGTGAATGTGATCACAAGCCGACGCGCGGGTGGGGTTGGCAACGGGCGTGTAATGATCTGTCGCCGTTTTGCGGTAATTGACGGCTGATGCCCGATTAGTTGCTATTCCGTGCTGCGTACGCTGTCGCGTGTGCACGAGGACCAACCTCCGGGGTTAGGGCGGTCCGGGCATCGGACGTGAACCCTGCCTTCAGGCTGGACAGGCCTGGCGAGGAGTGGCTGGAACATGAGCGAGCGACGGCGAAGGACGCCCAACCCGGGCGGTGACGGGCAGCAGCCCCCGGGAGGCGGTGGCCGTCGGGGTGGACCCGGTCCCGACGAGCTGAGCTCGGAAGGGCTCGGCCGTCGGCGCCCGCCCGGCGTCCGGGAGACTGCTCAGCAGCCCCGGATGGGCCGTGCCGAGATGCGCAAGGCCGCGCAGAATAAGGGCAAGGGGGGCGGCCGACGGAATGCCGCCGCCGCTTCCGCCGCCGCGGCCGCCGGCCCCGGCAAGAAGCGCTTCATCGACTACCCCCGGTGGGGCAAGACCGGCGTCCGGCGCTGGCTGCCGTCCTGGAAGCAGTGGCTGAGCGCCTTCCTGCTCTTCTTCGCCACCGGCGTCGGCATCGTGTTCTACCTCTACCAGACCACGACGGTCCCGGACCTCAAGGACCTGGTGAAGGAGCAGAACACGATCTACTACTGGGCCGACGGCAGCGAGATGACCCGCAAGGGCGACACCAACCGTCAGATCGTCGAGCTCAGCGACATCAGCCCCAACCTGCAGAACGCCGTCATCTCGGCGGAGAACGAGACCTTCCGCACCGACAGCGGCATCGACCCCAAGGGCATGCTGCGCGCCGTCTACAACATGGCGAAGGGCGGGGAGACCCAGGGCGCCTCGACGATCACCCAGCAGTACGTCAAGAACGCATACCTGAGCCAGGAGCAGACCCTCAGCCGCAAGCTGAAGGAGTTCTTCATCACGCTGAAGATCAACCAGCAGATGGGGAAGCCCGACATCCTCAAGGGCTATCTCAACACCAGCTGGTTCGGCCGCAACGCCAACGGCGCGCAGGCCGCCGCCCAGGCGTACTACGGCGTCAACGCCAAGGACCTGAACCTCTGCCAGAGCGCCATGCTGGCCGGACTGCTGAAGGGCGCGAACTACTACGACCCCTCCAAGCCGGCCAACCACGACCGCGCCGTGGAGCGCTGGAAGTGGATCCTGGACCGGATGGTGATCACCCACAACACCACCCCGGAGGAGCGTGCCAAGTGCACCACGTTCCCCGAGCCGATCCAGCAGAAGCCCAGCTCCAACATGAACGGTGAGGTCAGCTACCTGGTCGACACCGTCAACCAGTACGTGATGTCCACCGACAAGTCGATCACCCAGCAGATGATCGACAAGGGCGGCCTGAAGATCTACACCACCTTCGAGAAGGACAAGGTCGACGCCCTGAAGAAGGCGGTCGACGACGTCAAGGCGGAGAACCTCAACCCGCAGAAGCGCCCCGACAACGACACCTTCATCCAGTTCGGCTCGGCCAGCATCCGCCCCGGCGACGGTGCGATCGTCGCCCTCTACGGCGGTGACGGCGTGGAGAACGGCCACTTCGACAACAACGCCAACGCGACGGGCGTCCAGGTCGGTTCGACCTTCAAGCCCTTCGTGCTGGCCACCGCGATGCAGGTCGGCGTGCAGACCGCGAAGGGCGACGACGGCAAGCCGAAGCGGATCAACGCGGACAGCCGCTACCTCTCCGACGACCTGTCCGAGATCCGCAAGCCGGACGGCTCGCTGGTGATCGGCGACGACGGCAAGCCCTACCGGCAGAAGAACGAGGACGCCGGCAAGCGCGGCTACGTCTCGCTGCGCCAGGCCATGCAGTTCTCGTACAACGTGCCCTTCGTCCAGCTGAACCAGGACGTCGGCGGCCAGAACGTGGCCGACATCGCGGTGCAGATGGGCATCAAGAAGGACAGCCTGGCCGACCCGAAGACCCCGACCTTCCCGCTCGGCACCTCCACCATCAGCCCGATCCGGATGGCCACCGCCTACGGCACCCTCGCGGCCAGCGGCAAGGAGGCCGAGCCCTACTCGGCCACCAAGGTCGAGGTGGACGGCAAGGAGCGCCCGGGCTTCGGCAAGAAGGACACCAAGGTCGCCCTGGAGCCGGCCGTCGCCGACAACGTCACCGACGTGCTGGTGAACGTGGCGAAGAACGGTACCGGTACCAAGACCAACACGCTGGGCCGCCCGGTGGCCGGCAAGACCGGTACCACCGACCAGAACAAGTCGGCCTGGTGGGTCGGCTACACCCCGCAGCTGGTGACCAGCGTCGCGATGTGGCGCGAGGACCCGAACAAGCACGACCGGCTCTCGCTGAACGGCACCGGCGGCAAGGAGTCCATCCACGGTGGTGACATCCCGACGGACGTCTTCACCCGGTACATGAAGGCCGCGCTGGCCAACGAGAAGAAGATGGACTTCCCGAACCCGCAGCCGGTCGGCACCGAGGTGGACTCCTCCGGTGCGCCGTCCACGGCCACGGCCACGCCGACCCAGACCCCGACCCAGACCGCGACCGAGACCCCGTCGGCCCAGGCGCAGCCGACCCAGGCGCAGCCGACCCAGGCGCCGCCGCCGCAGCCCACCCAGGGCGGGGGCTGTGTGCCGGGTGTGGACTGCCAGCCGACCCAGGCCCCGCCCCACCCGCCCCACCCGCCGACGCCCACCTGCGGCCTGTTGGGCTGCACGACACCGACGCCGACCGACACCAACCCGCCGGGTGGCGGCAACGGTGGCGGCAGTGGCGGTGGCAAGCCGACCACGGGCGGCAAGCCGACTCCGAGCAGTACGGCCACGCCGTAGGGCACGGCCGGTCGGTGAGACGCTGAAACGGCGGTGGCGGTCCTCCTCGGAGGGCCGCCACCGCCGTTTCGTCACCTTTCGCCGCCCGCGCCCCCTGCGTACCACCCGTACCGCCGGGGCCACCGCGGGGTCCTCCTCGTCCCGGCGCATCCGGTGCGGCAGGATGTCCGGCATGACGTCGAGCGATCGTGACGAAACCGCGGGCCCGCACGGGCCCGGCGCCGCCGCAGGGCCCACCCCGGCAGCCGTCGCCACGGCCGCGCCGCCGGCCAACACCGTGGTCGTCCCGGCCGACGAGGACCGGGTGGCGGCGGCCGGCAGCGAGGTGTTCGGCGGCCCGCCCGGCCGCCGCGCGCTGCTCGGCGTCTCCTGGTGGATCCCGGCGCGCTTCCTGGCGCTGGTGGTGATCGTGGTCTCGGCGCTCGGCATGGTGCACAACCTGCCCTGCTACCAGCAGGCCTGGTTCCAGCCGGGGTCGCCGCAGTACATCCACGCCTGTTACAGCGACATCCCGCACCTGTTCTCCGGCCGCGGCTTCGCGGCCGGGCTGCACCCGTACGTGGACCGCATCCCGGGCAGCTCGGGGGACCTCCAGTACCTGGAGTACCCGGTGCTGACCGGTCTGTTCATGCAGGTCGCGGCCTGGCTGACGCCCGGCGGCGGCGACCAGCAGAGCCAGGAGCAGTGGTTCTGGGCGATCAACGCCGGGATGCTGATGGCCTGCGCGGTGGTCGCGGTGGTGGCGCTCTCGCGCACCCACCGCCGCCGCCCCTGGGACGCCCTGCTGTTCGGGCTCTCGCCCGTGCTGCTGCTGAACGGCACGGTCAACTGGGACCTGCTCGCGGTCGCCCTGGCCGCCGTGGCGATGGCCTGGTGGGCGCGCTCCCGGCCGGGCTGGGCCGGGGTGTTCATCGGCCTGGCGACCGCCGCCAAGCTCTACCCGCTGCTGCTGATCGGCCCGCTGCTGGTGCTCTGCTGGCGGGCCGGGAAGTGGCGCGAGTTCCGGGTGATGCTGGGCGGCGCGGTGGGCGCCTGGCTGGTGGTCAACCTGCCGATCATGCTGGCCAACTGGCAGGGCTGGTCGACCTTCTACGTCTTCAGCAAGCACCGCGGCGAGGACTACGGCTCGTTCTGGCTGATCCTGATGCAGAACCGCGGCGTCGGGCTGGCCGACCTCGACCTCTACATCGGGGTGCTGATGGTGCTGGGCTGCGCGGCCATAGCGTGGCTGGGCCTCTCGGCGCCCCGCCGGCCGCGCCTCGCGCAGCTGGCCTTCCTGGTGGTCGCGCTGTTCGTGCTGGTCAACAAGGTGTACTCGCCGCAGTACGCGCTCTGGCTGCTGCCGCTCGCGGCGCTGGCCCGGCCGCGCTGGCGGGACATCCTGATCTGGCAGGCCTGCGAGGTGCTGTACACCCTGGGGATCTGGTCCCACCTGGGCTTCGTGACCGGGCCCAAGCAGCACGGGATCGGCGAGCCCTGGTACCACTTCGCGATCGTGCTGCACCTGCTCGGCACGCTCTACCTGGTCGTGCTGGTGGTCCGCGACGCCCTGCACGCGGACCGCGACCCGGTTCGCTGGGACGGCAGCGACGACCCCTCCGGCGGGGTGCTCGACCGTGCCCCGGACGTGTTCGTGCTGGGCGCCGCCCGGCGGCTGCACGAGGAGGAGAGCTACGCCGCCTACGCGCCGGCCGGCTCCGAACAGTGGCTCAAGGAGCCCGAACTGCCGAAGCCGGCCGAGAAGCGGTAAGACCTCGAACGAGCCGTTGGGCCGCGAGCGAGCCGAGCCCCCAAAAAGGGGGCGTCGCTCAGCGGTCCACCACGCGGTCGAAGTGCGTGGTGGTGTGCCGGACCTGGAGGCCCAGCTCCTCGCCGATCGCGGGGGGCGTGGTCTCCCCGTCCAGGAACAGCAGCGAGACCTGCATGTGCGGCGGCTCGGCGAACCAGAGCTGCTTGCCGGCCCAGTGGAACGGCGACTTGGTCTTGTTGACGGTCGCCAGACCGGCCCGGGCGATGCCCTTGGCGCGCGCACCCATGCTCGCCACGTACTTGGGCGCCTCCAGGCCGATGCCGTGCGCGGTGCCGCCGGCGACCACCAGGATGTGGCCGTCGGAGGGCGCCGGGTGCTGGCGGTAGCCGTAGCGGTCGCCCTTCTTCAGCGGGGTGACGTCCAGCACCGTGGCCCGGACCTCCAGCGCGGCGTGGTCGCCCAGCCAGAGCCGGGTGCCGATCCGGGCCCGGAAGACGGTGCCCGGGTAGCGCTGGGTCAGCTGGTTCATGCCGGCCGCGCCGAGGTGGCTGACGAAGACGGTGTGCACCGGGATGCCGGCCGCCTTGGCGGTGTCCACCCAGTACGCGACCTCCTCGATCGGGCTGGAGCCGTCCGGCCGGTCCATCGGCAGGTGCAGCGCCAGGCCCTCGAAGGAGACCCCGTCCAGCTCGCCGGCCACCGTCCGCAGGTCGGCCGCGCTCACGCCGTGCCGGCGCATGGTGGTCATGCACTCCAGCACCACTCGGGCGCCGTGCAGCGCCCGCAGCGCGTCCACGCTGGCCACCGTCCGGATCACCCGGGCGTGCGGCAGCGGGAGCACCTCCTCGCCGATCCGGTACGGGGTGAGCACCAGCAGCTCGCCGCCGTACCACTCGGCGGCGTCGGCCGCCTCGTAGGCGGTGCCGACGGCCAGCACCCCGGTGCCGAGCAGCATCGCCTCCTCGGCCAGCCGGTGGTTGCCCAGGCCGTAGCCGTTCCCCTTGGCGACCGGCACCAGGCCGGGGAACTCGGCCAGCACGGACCGCTGGTGGGTCCGCCAGCGTTCGGTGTCGAGGTAGAGCGACAGCGTCATCGGGGCAGCCTCCTCAGCGGCGGGACATGTAGAGGTCGAGGGCCTTGTGCAGCAGCTTGTTCAGCGGGAAGTCCCACTCGCCGAGGTACTCGGCCGCCTGGCCGCCGGTGCCGACCTTGAACTGGATCAGACCGAACAGGTGGTCGTTCTCGTCCAGGGTGTCACTGATTCCGCGCAGGTCGTACACGCCGCCGCCGAGGGCGTAGGCGTCGCGCATCATCCGCCACTGGATCGCGTTGGACGGCTTGACCTCGCGCTTGTGGTTGGCCGAGGCGCCGTAGGAGTACCAGACGTGCTCGCCGACCACCAGCATCGTGGTCGAGGCCAGCGGCTCGCCCTCGTGGTAGGCGATGTAGAGCCGCATCCGGTTCGGGTCCTCGGCGTTGAGGGCGTTCCACATCCGCTGGAAGTAGGACAGCGGGCGCGGGGTGAACTTGTCGCGCTCGGCGGTCACCAGGTAGAGCTGGTGGAAGATCGGCAGCTCGTCGTAGCCGCCCTGGACCACCTCGACGCCGCTCTTCTCGGCCTTCTTGATGTTGCGGCGCCAGAGCTGGTTGAAGCCCTTCTGGATGTCGTCCAGCGAGCGGTTGGCCAGCGGCACCTGGTAGACGTAGCGCGGCTGGACGTCGCCGAAGCCGGCGCCGCCGTCCTCGCCCTGCAGCCAGCCGGCCTTGCGCAGTCGGTCGGCCACCTCGAAGGCGCGCGGCTCGTACCAGTCGGCCTCGATGTCGCGCAGGCGCTTGGCCTGCTTGCCGGCGATGGCCTCCTTGATGGTGGGGGCGTTCCAGCGGCGGATGACCACCGGCGGGCCCATCTTCACCGAGAACGCGCCCTGCGACTTCAGGTGCGCCAGCATCGGGGAGAGCCAGCGGTCGAGGTCGCGGTCGAACCAGTCGATGACCGGGCCCTCGGGCAGGTAGGCGAGGTAGCGCTTGACCTTGGGCAGCTGGCGGTAGAGCACCAGGCCGGCACCGACCAGCTGGTTGTGCTCGTCGAACCAGCCGATCGACTCGGAGCGCCACTCGGCCTTCACGTCACCCCAGGCCGGCACCTGCATGTGGCTGGCCGAGGCGCGGCTCCTGATGAAGGCGAGGTGCTCCTCGCGGGTGATCGTCCTCAGGCGAAGGCTCATTGCTCGGTGCTCCTCGTCGGTCGGGCTGCGGTGGCCCCAGGTTCTCGGGGTGACCCTATCGTCCGGGGTCCGGGGGCTCGCTGCTGCGGGCACGACGGCGCCCCCGTCGCGTACCTGTCTTCTTGCAGATACGCGACGGGGGCGCCGAGGGTTCCGTGGGCCCGCCGGCTCAGCCCACCAGACCGCCGCGGGCGATGCCGAGGTAGAAGCCGATCGCGGAGGCGCCGAGCGTGATCATCAGGACGAAGCGCTCGGCGGTGGTGACCGAGACGTACATGCCCCAGAGCCCCGTGACGATCCCGGCCAGGCCGGTCCACGAGGTCAGCACGTGCAGGTTGTGGAAGAACGAGGTGGTGAAGGCGATCACGCCCAGCACGGCGGTCAGTGCCACCAGGGTGTTCTCGCGGGGGTGCGGGTGGCCGTCGGTGTTCAGCGTGAGCGCGGGCATGCGGTGGACGGACTGGGCCATGAGTCCCACCTCCTGGCGTGGAGACGAACGGGCAGGAATCCCGTTCCGTCCAGATTGCGGCGGTTGGGTCGCTCTCACAACCCCTATGCGTTTTGTTCGGCCGTCCGGGTGCAGGTAGGCTGTGCCGTCTGCACTGGTGTAGTTGTGCCCCCTTCTGCCCTCTTCCGGGCGACATCCTCTTTCGGGTGAGCGGGGGCCGACTGTCGGACCCGGCCGCTACGGTGGGCCGGAGTCGTCACTGCTCCGGTGCCGACGCTACGCACAACCCTCCTGCCACGGAGAGACCGTGGCCGCTGAGTCCAAAGGAGGTGGGTTACTCATGCGTCACTACGAGGTGATGGTCATCCTCGACCCCTCGGTCGAGGAGCGCGCTGTCTCCCCCCTGATCGAGAACTTCCTCACTGTCGTCCGCAACGGCGGCGGCAAGGTGGAGAAGGTCGACACCTGGGGTCGTCGCCGTCTGGCTTACGAGATCAACAAGCAGTCCGAGGGCATCTACTCGGTCATCGACCTGAAGGCCACGCCTGAGCTCGTCAAGGAGCTCGACCGCCAGATGGGTCTGAGCGAGTCGGTTCTGCGGACCAAGGTCCTGCGCCCGGACACCCACTGAGCCACCTCTGAGGCCTTCGGGTCTCGGGTAGCTCGCGACCGTTGTTTCACGTGAAACAGCGGTGAACGGACATCTTCCCGAGAGGTCATCACCACCATGGCAGGCGAGACCGTCATCACCCTCGTCGGCAATCTCGTCGACGACCCCGAGCTGCGTTTCACCCCGTCGGGTGCGGCGGTCGCGAAGTTCCGCATCGCGTCCACCCCCCGCACCTTCGACCGCCAGACGAACGAGTGGAAGGACGGCGAGAGCCTCTTCCTCACGTGCAACGTCTGGCGTCAGCCGGCGGAGAACGTGGCCGAGTCGCTGCAGCGCGGCATGCGCGTCATCGTGCAGGGCCGACTGCGCCAGCGGTCTTACGAGACCAAGGAAGGCGAGAAGCGGACGGTCTTCGAGGTCGAGGTCGACGAGGTCGGCCCGAGCCTGCGCTCGGCGACCGCGAAGGTCACCCGGGCCAACCGGTCCGGTGGCCCCGGTGGTCCCGGCGGCGGCTTCGGCGGCCAGCAGGGTGGCGGCCAGGGCGGCTGGAGCGGCGGTGGCGGCCAGCAGGGCGGCGGCTGGGGTGGAAACTCCGGCGGCGGCCAGTCCGGCCCCTCCGACGACCCGTGGGCGTCCAGCGCCCCGTCCGGTGGCAACCAGGGCGGTGGCTGGGGTGCCCCGTCCGGTGGCGGCTTCTCGGAAGAGCCCCCGTTCTAAGAGCTGACAGATTTCGTGCGGCCCGGCCGTCGGCGTCCCCGGACGCCCGCCGGGCCGTGAACCCCAAATGGAGCACACCATGGCGAAGCCGCCTGCTCGCAAGCCGAAGAAGAAGGTTTGCGTCTTCTGCAAGGACAAGGTCAACTACGTTGACTACAAGGACACGAACCTGCTGCGGAAGTACATCTCCGACCGCGGCAAGATCCGTGCCCGCCGGGTCACCGGCAACTGCACCCAGCACCAGCGTGACGTCGCCACGGCCGTGAAGAACAGCCGTGAGATGGCGCTGCTGCCCTACACCAGCACCGCGCGCTAAGAGAGGGTGACCGAGTAATGAAGATCATCCTCACTCACGAGGTGCCGGGTCTCGGCTCCGCCGGCGAGGTCGTCGAGGTCAAGGACGGCTACGCCCGCAACTACCTGGTCCCGCGTGGCTACGCCATCCGCTGGACCAAGGGTGGTCAGAAGGACGTCGACGCCATCCGTCGCGCCCGCAAGATCCACGAGATCCAGACCCTTGAGGCCGCCAACGAGGTCAAGGGCAAGCTCGAGGGCGTCCAGGTCAAGCTGGCCGTTCGCTCGGGTGACGCCGGCCGTCTGTTCGGTTCGGTGACCCAGTCCGACGTCGTCGAGGCCATCAAGGCCGCCGGCGGCCCGGCTGTGGACAAGCGCGCCGTCGCGATCGCCTCGCCGATCAAGACCGTGGGCACCCACAAGGTCTCGGTCAAGCTGCACTCGGACGTCGTGGCCAACCTCGACGTCGCCGTCGTGGCTGCCTGAGTTCCGTAGCAGTGGCCTGAGGGCCGGACTCCCCCCGGGGAGTCCGGCCCTCGGTCGTTTTCGAGGGGGCGGGCGCTAGCCTCGGACGGCGCCGGTGACCAGCCAGCCGCCGCCGCGGGCGCGGGCCGCCAGGAAGACCGCGCGGACCAGCATGAACAGGTTCATCGCCCACCAGAGCCCGGCCAGCCCGGTGCCGGTGGCCGGAACCGCGGCCGCCGCCGGGGCGAAGACCGCCAGCGTCGCGAGCGCCGCCCAGGCCAGGTACGGGCCGTCGCCGGCGCCCATCAGCACGCCGTCCAGCACGAAGACCAGGCCGGCCACCGGCTGGCTGAGCGCGAGCAGCAGCAGGACGGTGTCCAGCTGTGCCTGCACCGACGGATCGGGCGTGAACAGCGGGACGTACAGCGGGCGGGCGAGCACCACCAGCAGGCCGAGCACCACCCCGGAGCCGACACCCCACTGGACCATCCGCCGGGTGGCGGCCTTGGCGCCCGGGACGTCCGAGGCGCCGAGGTAGCGGCCGATGATGGCCTGCCCGGCGATCGCGATGGCGTCCAGCGCGAAGGCCAGGAGGCTGAACAGCGTCATGGTGATCTGGTGCGCGGCCACCTGGTCGTCGCCGAGCCGGGCGGCCACCGCGGTGGCGATCATCAGCACCCCGCGCAGACTGACGGTCCGGACCAGCAGCGGACCGCCCGCCCTGGCACTGGCCCGGATGCCCGTCGCGTCGGGCCGCAGCGAGGCCCGCTCGCGGCGGGCGCCGCGCACCACCACGGTCAGGTAGACGGCGGCCATCCCGGTCTGCGCCAGCACGGTGCCCCAGGCCGAGCCGGCCACCCCGAGCCCGGCGCCGTACACCAGGCCGACGTTCAGGCCGAGGTTGGCGGCGAAGCCCGCGACCGCCACCAGCAGCGGTGTGCGGGTGTCCTGGAGCCCGCGCAGCACACCGGTGGCGGCCATCACCAGCAGCATCGCCGGGATGCCCAGGGAACTGATCCGCAGGTACGTCACCGCGTACGGCGCGGCGGTCGGCGAGGCGCCCAGGAGGTCGGCCACCCGGGGGGCCAGCAGCAGGGTGAGCAGGACCACCGGGACGGCCAGCCCGAGGGCGAGCCAGAGGCCGTCGACCCCCTGCTGGACGGCGCCCCGGCGGTCCCCGGCGCCGATCCGGCGGGCCACCGCAGCGGTGGTGGCGTAGGCGAGGAAGACGAACACGCCGGTCGCGGTGGTGAGCGCGGCGGAGGCGACGCCGACCCCGGCGAGCTGGGGGGTGCCGAGGTGGCCGACGATCGCCGAGTCGGCCATCAGGAACAGTGGCTCGGCGACCAGTGCGCCGAAGGCCGGGATCGCCAGGGCGAGGATCTCGCGGTCGTGTCGGCGTATGGAGGGCTCGGTGGGGGCGGCGGTCATGGGCTCCAGGGTACTCATCCACAGGTAATGACTGCTAGCCGATTGCAGTCATTACTCGATACCTTGAGCGACGAGCTCCGTCCGCTGTGCGCCCACAGCCGTTCGGAGGTGTGTGAAGAATTTCTCATGCACAGGCCCGGCAAGAGGTAATCGCAGGTCAGCCGGTTGACGGTGGATCGATCGTCCGGTTATCCACAGGAGCTTCCACAGGGGTGTCCACAGCTTTGCGGCAGTTCTCCACAGCCCAGGGCCACTCGTCCACACCCCCTGTGGATAACCGCCTTGGCGCAAGGGCTCCCGGCGCCTTAGCGTGGGCTCTCCGCCCGACACTCCCGCCCGCCTCGGCGTCCGATTTGTCGGTGCCGTGGCGTACAAAGAGGAGCGGATCCGCTCCACCCAGCCACCGGCAAGGCCCGCTCCAACTCGCACCACTCGCTGATCGGGGAACACGCGTGACCGGCCCCCAGTACGACGACCACGACGCCCCGCCGCCGGAGGAGGACTGGCAGACCGCCGAGGACCCCTTCCCGGTCGGCGCCTTCGACGACGCCCCCTTCCCGGACGGGCCCGGCGACCGGCTCCCGGTCTCCCGCAACCGCGGCGGTCAGGGTGGCCAGGGTGGCGGCCGGGGCGAGGGTTTCCGCAAGGGCGGTGGCTTCAAGAAGGGTGACCGCCGGGACGACCGCGACCGCCGCGAGGACGAGGGCCAGGGCGGCGTCGACGGCTTCGAGCGCGTTCCCCCGCAGGACCTCGCCGCCGAGCAGTCCGTCCTGGGCGGCATGCTGCTGTCCAAGGACGCCATCGCCGACGTCGTCGAGGTGCTCAAGCCGGCCGACTACTACCGGCCCGCGCACGAGATGGTCCACGGCGCGATCCTCGACCTCTACGCCCGCGGCGAGCCGGCCGACCCGATCACCGTGGCCGGCGAGCTGACCAAGCGCGGCGAGCTGCAGCGCGTCGGCGGCGCCTCCTACCTGCACACCCTGGTCAACTCCGTCCCGACCGCGGCCAACGCCGAGTACTACGCCCAGATCGTCCACGAGCGGGCCGTGCTGCGCCGTCTGGTCGAGGCCGGTACCCGGATCGCCGGCATGGGCTACGCGGCCGAGGGCGACGTGGACGAGATCGTCAACGCCGCCCAGGCGGAGATCTACGCCGTCACCGAGCAGCGCACCAACGAGGACTACGCGCCGCTGGCCGACATCATGGAGGGCGCCCTCGACGAGATCGAGGCGATCGGCTCCCGGCAGGGCCAGATGTCCGGCGTGCCCACCGGCTTCGCCGACTTCGACCAGCTCACCAACGGCCTGCACCCCGGTCAGATGATCGTCATCGCGGCCCGTCCCGCCATGGGTAAGTCCACCCTCGCGCTGGACTTCGCCCGGGCCTGCTCGATCCACCACAAGCTGCCGAGCGTGATCTTCTCGCTCGAAATGGGCCGCAACGAGATCGCCATGCGTCTGCTCTCCGCCGAGGCCCGGGTCGCGCTGCACCACATGCGCTCCGGGAACATGACGGACGACGACTGGACCCGGGTCGCCCGCCGGATGCCCGACGTCAGCGAGGCGCCGCTGTTCATCGACGACTCGCCGAACCTGTCGATGATGGAGATCCGCGCCAAGTGCCGCCGGCTCAAGCAGCGCAACGACATCAAGCTGATCGTGATCGACTACCTCCAGCTGATGCAGTCCGGCGGCTCCCGCCGGGCCGAGAACCGCCAGCAGGAGGTCTCGGACATGTCCCGTAACCTCAAGCTGCTGGCCAAGGAGCTGGAAGTCCCGGTCATCGCGCTCTCGCAGCTGAACCGTGGTCCCGAGCAGCGCACCGACAAGCGGCCGATGGTCTCGGACCTGCGTGAGTCCGGCTCCATCGAGCAGGACGCCGACATGGTCATCCTGCTGCACCGCGAGGACGCGTACGAGAAGGAGTCGCCGCGCGCGGGCGAGGCCGACCTGATCGTCGCCAAGCACCGTAACGGTCCGACCGCCACCATCACCGTGGCCTTCCAGGGCCACTACTCGCGCTTCGTCGACATGACCCGGGACTGAGCCCGTCGGTCAGTCGTACGCGGAGCTCCCGTGGTGGAGCCGTCGCCGCGCCCGCGGCACCGGCCCGGGGCGTACCGGCCCCGGTGGCTCCGACCGAGCCGAGGGTTCCCGCCGGGGCGGGTTCGCGCAGCGGCTGAGCGGCTCGCGGCAGACATCGAGGGCCTGTACCCCGGCCGGGGTACAGGCCCTTCGTCGGTCCGGGGCGCCGGGTCAGATGCTGACGGTGGCGCGGAAGAGCGTGCTGCCGGTGCCGGTGAGGCGGGTCGGGGCGCCGGTGGCCGGGAGGAAGGCCGACTGGCCGCGGGCGAGGTCCAGGGCGGTGCCGTCGGTGGCGGTGAGCCGTACCGCGCCCTCGGTGCAGAGCAGGATCTGCGGGGTGCGGCCGTCGATCTCGCGCTCGACGCCGTCCAGCTCGAAGCGGGAGAGCCGGAACTCGTCGACCGGGACGGGGTAGAGCTGCTCGCCGGGAGTCTCCGCGACGGGGACGGGACGGACGACCCTGGCCGCGTCGGGCTCGAAGACCACGATCTTCAGCAGCTCCGGCACGTCGATGTGCTTGGGGGTGAGACCGGCCCGCAGCACGTTGTCGGAGTTGGCCTGCAGTTCGACGCAGACGCCGGACAGGTAGGCGTGCGGCACCCCGGCGCCCAGGTAGAGCGCCTCGCCGGCACGCAGCCGGACGTGGTTGAGCAGGAAGGCCGCGATCAGGCCGCGGTCCTCCGGGAAGTCCTTGGCGATCCGGGCGTACGGGGCGTATTCCCAGTCCGGGTCGCCGTCGTCGCTCTCCGCCAGCGCCTGGGTGGTCTCCCGGGCGATCCGCTCGGCGGTCCGGTCGTCCATGGTGAGGACGGCGGCCAGGGCTCCGCGCAGCGCCTCGGCCTCGTCCTCGACGGACAGCAGGTCGATCAGCGGGGCGTGCCCGGGCACCGAGAGCCCGGCCATCAGCCCGGCCGCCTCGGCGGGCCGGCGGAAGCCGCACAGGCCCTCGAACTCGCCCAGCGCGCAGACCATTTCGGGCTTGTGGTTGTCGTCGCGGTAGCTGCGCTCGGGGGCGTTCAGCGGGATCCCGCGGGCGTTCTCGGCGGCGAAGCCGGCCCGGGCCTGGTCCGGCGTGGGGTGCGCCTGGATGGACAGCGGGATGCCCGCGGCGAGCACCTTGAACAGGAACGGCAGGGTCGGGCCGAACCTGGCCACGCTCGCCGCGCCGAGCTCGCCCTCGGGGTCGGCCGCGATCAGCTCGTCCAGCCGCCGCGGGCCCTCGCCGCGGTCGGCGTGGGACGGGTCGCCGGGGTGGGCGCCCATCCACAGCTCTGCCTGCGGTTCGCCGGTCGGCTGCTGCCCCAGCAGCTCGGGCAGGGCCGTGAGCGACCCCCAGGCATACGGGCGGACGGTGTTGACGAGCCTGTCCATGCGCGCGGTCCTACTCCTTCGCTGTCTGGGCGGGTCTGCCGGATCGCCGAGGCGGGCCCGGCGGTGCGGGGGGTCCGGGCACGGGGCAAGGGCATCGACCCTAGCCCACCTGCCGTACCCACGGGCAAACGGTGGTCATCCGGTGGGAGTGCCGTGGTCGGACCGGTGGTTCCCGGGCGCGGTAGTAGGATGCCAGGACGCAGTAGTCCCAGCCCCGCACAGCATTCTCCACCGTGGTCAACCCGTCGGCGGGCTGTCGGCGGGACCGCGTTCCAGAGTGCGGGCGACGGTGTTCTGATACTCCCCGCCATCGGCCGAGAGGTTTGTACGTGACCGTGAACCAGCAGAGTTTTGCTGATCTCGGCAGGGTCCTGGTGATCATCCCGACCTACAACGAGGCGGAGAACGTCGAGCGGATCGTCGGCCGGGTCCGCGCCTCGGTGCCCGAGGCGCACGTGCTGGTCGCCGACGACAACAGCCCCGACGGCACCGGCGAGCTGGCCGACAAGCTGGCCGCCGAGGACCAGAACGTGCACGTCATGCACCGCAAGGGCAAGGAGGGCCTGGGCGCCGCCTACCTCGCGGGCTTCCGCTGGGGCATCGACAACGGCTACGACGTCCTGGTCGAGATGGACGCGGACGGCTCGCACCAGCCCGAGGAGCTGGACCGGCTGCTGGGCGCGCTGCGCGGCGCCGACCTGGTGCTCGGCTCGCGCTGGGTGCCGGGCGGCCGGGTGGTGAACTGGCCGAAGTCGCGCCTGCTGCTTTCGCGTGGCGGCTCCACCTACTCGCGGCTGATGCTGGGCGTGCCGATCCGGGACGTCACCGGCGGCTACCGGGCCTTCCGCAAGGAGACCCTGCAGGGGCTGGGCATGGACCAGGTGGCTTCGGCCGGGTACTGCTTCCAGGTCGACCTGGCCTGGCGCACGGTGAAGGCCGGGTTCAAGGTCGCCGAGGTGCCGATCACCTTCGTCGAGCGCGAGCTGGGCGCGTCCAAGATGAGCCGCAACATCGTGATCGAGGCGCTCTGGCGGGTCACCTCCTGGGGTGTCGCCGACCGGGTGGCCCGACTGCGTGGTCGCCTGACCAAGCGCTGAGTCCTGGGCGAAGGGCCCGTCCGCCGGTTTCCGGCGGGCGGGCCCTTCGTCGTGTCCGGGGGTTTTCGGCTGCTGCGGCCCGGGCCGGTCAGCAGCCGCCCTTGAGGGCGCTCTCCGGCAGGTAGCGGTCGGCCCAGACGGCCAGTTCGGTGAGTGCGGGCTTCAGCGCGATGCCGCCCTCGGTGAGCCGGTAGCTGACCCGCAGCGGCGGGCCCGCGTCGACCTCACGGACGAGCATCCCGGCCTCGGCCAGCTCGGACAGCCGGTCGGAGAGCATCCGCTCGCTGATGCCCGGGATCGCGCGGCGCAGCTCGGAGAAGTAGGCCGGGCCGCTCTGGGCGAGCACGCCCAGCAGCAGGCCGGTCCAGCGCTTCCCGAGCAGGGTGAACACCCGGGTGAGGGCCAGCTCGACGTTGCCGCAGCCGCCCTGCTCCCCGGCGGCGGCGCACGCCTCCACGGCGGTGGGCGCCCCATCGGTCACTACCTCGTGCTCGGCCATGGCATCCAGACTACTCGACCTGTCACTAGTGACTGCAGAAAAGTAAGCTGCTACGGTACTTGCAGCTGCAGCGAAAACAGTAGCTACTTATTCTCTGGAGGTCCCGCCATGCCCACGCTTCTGCACATCGACTCCTCCGCGGTCGCCGACGGCTCCGTCTCCCGCGAGGTCACGGCCGCCTTCCGGGCCGCCTGGCTGGCCGAGCACCCCGAGGGCACGGTGATCTACCGGGACCTCGCCGTCGACCAGATCCCGCACCTGGACGTCCACGGCATCACCAGCGGGTTCGTCCCGGCCGAGGGCCGCAGCGCCGAGCAGAGCGCCGCCTTCGCGCTGCGCGACGAGCTGATGGTCGAGCTGGAGGGCGCCGACGCCGTGCTGATCGGCACCCCGATGTACAACTTCACGATCCCGTCGACCCTCAAGGCCTGGCTGGACCAGGTGATCCTGATGGGTCGCACGGCCGGCGAGGAGCCCTCCGCCAAGGGCACCCCGGTCACCGTGGTCGCCGCCCGCGGCGGCTCGTACGCGCCCGGCGCCCCGCGCGAGCCGTACGAGTTCGTCACCACCTACCTGGAGAAGGTGCTGACCGGCATGCTCGGGCTGGAGGTCGACTTCATCGTCCCGGAGTTCACCCTGGCCGGGGCCGTTCCGGCGATGGCCGACTTCGTGCCGAAGGCCGCCGAGTCCAAGGCGCAGGCGCTGGAGCAGGCCGCCCGCCGCGGCAAGGAGACCGCCGCCCGCGCCGCGGTGTGAGCCGGCTGAGCCGCGTGAGCCGCGTCGGAAGGCGCGCCCCGCCGGGCGCGCCTTCCGCGCGATCGGCCGCCGGTACTCCCATGCTGTAGGGCGCAGGGAGTCCGACCGCCGACCAGAGGGAGCAGCCCGTGACGTCGTCCCCGCCCGAGGAGAGCGCCGGTGCGGACCGGGCGGACGCCGAGCCCGCTGCGACCGACCCCGGGGTGGCCGGCGCCGCCGCGCAGGCCGAACGGCCCGCGCGACCGCTGGAGGTCGCCGTCTTCACCGGTCCCGAGTCGGCCTTCTTCACCACCTCCACGCTGATCATCGGCGAGCGGACCGCGATCCTGGTGGACGCCCAGCTCACCCGCAGCGCCGGGCGGGAACTGGCCGAGTGGGTCGCGGGCAAGGGCCGCCGGCTGCTCGCCATCGTGGTCACCCACCAGCACCCCGACCACTACTTCGGCGCCGAGGAGGTGCTGAAGCTCTTCCCGGACGCCCAGCTGCTGGCCGCGCCGGCGGTGGTCGAGGGCATCCGGCGCACCGTCGCCGCCAAGGTCGCGCAGTGGAAGCCGGTGTACGGCGACGACATCCCCGACCACCCGCTGGTCCCGGCCCCGCTGCTGCCGCAGCCGCTGATGCTCGACCGCCAGGTGATCCCGGTGCTGCTGCTCGGCCAGGCAGACTGCGGGGAGTCCTCGGTCGTCCACGTGCCCGGCATCCGGACCGTGATCGCCGGGGACTTCGTCGGCAACGGCACCCACGTGTGGACCGCCGACACCACCCCGGCCCAGCGCGCCACCTGGGGGCGCAACCTCGGCCGGATCGCCGACCTCGGGGTGGAGCGGGTGATCGCCGGACACCGCGCCCCCGAACAGGGCGACGACGCGGCCCGGGTGCTCGCCTTCACCGGGGAGTACCTGCGGGACTTCGACCGGGCGCTGGCCGCGCACCCGGCCGACCCGGAGGCGCTGGTCACGGCGATGAACGAGCGGTACGGGGGGCTGACCCTGCCGTCCTTCCTGGAGCTGGGCGCGGCGGCGAACACCGCCCGGGCGGCGGCGGAGGCGGAGGACGGGATCATCGACGCGGAGATCGTCGAGGACGACCCGGCCGAGTAGTGCCCGGCCGGGTAGGGCCCGGCGCGGCCGGGCGGATACTGGCCGCATGACGCCGTACGACGTGATCGTTCCCGCGGGTGGGGCCGCCTGCCGCCTCGGCGGGGTCGACAAGCCCGGTCTGACCGTGGGGGAGACCACCCTGCTCGACCGGGTGCTCGCCGCCTGCACGGGCGCCCGCACCACCGTGGTGGTCGGTCGCGCTCGGCCGACCGCGCGCGACGGGGTCCGGTGGACCAGGGAGCAGCCGCCCGGCGGCGGGCCGGTCGCCGCCGTCGCGGCCGGGCTCGACCTGGTCACCGCGGACACCGTGCTGCTGTTCGCCGCCGACCTGCCCTTCCTGGACCGGAGGACGGTGGACCGGCTGGTCGGTGCCCTCGACGCGGCCGACCCGACCGTGGCGGCCACCGTCCTGGTCGACGCCGGCGGACGCGAGCAGCCGCTCGCCGCCGCCTACCGGACCGCCCCGCTGCGGGCCGCGCTGGCCGGGCTCGGCGACCCGGACGGGCTGCCGCTGCGCCGGCTTGTCGGAGGGCTGTCCCGGCTGCTGGTGGCCGACACCGACAACGTCGCGTACGACTGCGACACCTGGGAGGACCTGGAGCAGGCCCGGGAGCGGGAGAAGTCCTGAGGGTTCGCCGCGCGGCGGTCGGCAGGAACCTCACGGGGTCCGTCGTCGGCCGGTGAGGGAAACGACGCGCCTTGCACACGGGGTGAACACCTCGGGGAAACCGCCGATCAGGCAGCATGGGCGCATGGAGCGCACGCTGGAAGACTGGATCGCCGAGGTCAAGGCCGACCTGGGTATCGACCTGGACGTGGACGTCCGGGGCCTGCTCGACATGGCCCGGGTGGTCGCGCACGGGGTCGCCCGGCCGGCCGCGCCGCTGACCGCCTTCCTGATCGGCTACGCGGCCGCGCAGCAGGGCGGCGGGTCGCAGGCCGTGGCCGAGGCGTCCCGGCGGACCACGGCGCTCGCCGAGAGCTGGAGCGCCGCCGCCGGGCCGGGCGAGCCGTGAGCGAGCTCGGGCGGACCACCGTGGCCACCCCGTCCACCGGCCCCGGCCTGCTGAGCTGGCCGCGGGCCCGGGAGACCGCGCGTCGGGCCGGGCTGCGCCCGCTGCCGGTGATCGGGCTGCCGCTGGCCGAGACGCTCGGCCACACCCTCGCCGAACCGCTGGGCGCGCTGACCGACCTGCCCGCCTTCGACACCTCCGCGATGGACGGCTGGGCGGTCGCCGGTCCCGGGCCCTGGCGGGTCGCCGGGCGGGTGCTGGCCGGCCGCACCGAGGCGACGCCGCTGGCCGACGGCAGTGCCGTCGAGATCGCCACGGGGGCCCAACTTCCGCCCGGCGCCACCGCCGTACTGCGCCGCGAGCACGGTCGGACGGACGGCGTGCTGCTGCACGACCGCGGCCCGCAGCAGCTGACCACCGGTCAGGACGTCCGCCCGCGCGGCCAGGAGTGCCGCCGGGGCGAGGAGCTGCTGCCGGCCGGGACGGTGATCGGCCCGGCGGTGCTCGGCCTGGCTGCGGCCTGCGGCCACGACCGGCTCGCCGTGCGCCGCCGTCCGGTGGTCCAACTGCTGGTGCTGGGAGACGAGTTGCTCGCCTCCGGGATTCCCGGGCCGGGGCTGGTCCGGGACGCGCTCGGTCCGTTTCTGCCGCCCTGGCTGCGGGCGGCCGGTGCGGAGGTGGCCGAAGTCCGGTGCGTCCGCGACGACTTCGGGCTGCTGCGGGACGCGCTGCGGCACTCCACCGCCGACGTCGTGGTGACCACCGGCGGGACGGCTGCCGGGCCGGTGGACTTTCTGCACCGGGCGCTCGCCGAGTCCGGTGCCCGGCTGCTGGTGGACGGCGTCGCCGTGCGGCCCGGGCACCCCATGCTGCTGGCCGAACTCCCTGGCGGGCGCCACCTGGTGGGCCTGCCGGGCAACCCGCTGGCCGCGGTCGCCGGGATGGTCACGCTCGCCCTGCCGCTGCTGCGCGCCCTCGTCGGGCGGTCCGTCGCCGCCCCCGCGCTCGCGTCGGCGGCCGTGCTGCTGCCCGGGCACCCGGTGGACACCCGGCTGCAGCCGGTGCGGCGCACCGTCGAGGGAGTCGTACCGCTCGCCTTCGACGGGCCCGCGATGCTGCGCGGCCTGGCCCGGGCGGAGGCGCTGGCCGTGGTCCCGCCTGGCGGGGCGGCGGCCGGGCAGGCCGTCGAGCTGGTGGAGGCGCCGTGAGCGAGCGGTGGAGTCTCCCCCGGCCTCCGGCCGGGGGAGAGGTGGGCGCATGAGTCGGTTGCGGCGGATCTCGGCGCCGGGGACCGAACCGTGGGCGGACGCCGGGATCGTGCTGCCCGCCCGGCGGACCGCGCCGGCGCTCCGGCAGGTCGGCTCGCGGCTGCTGCTGGCGCTGGCCGTCCTGGTCGCCACCTCGGTGATCGTGTACCTCGACCGGGGCGGCTACCACGACAACGCGGGCGGCGAACTCAGCTTCCTGGACGCGGCGTACTACGCCACCGTGACACTCTCCACCACCGGGTACGGCGACATCACCCCGTTCAGCGACAGCGCCCGGCTCACCAACATCTTCGTGATCACCCCGCTGCGCGTGCTGTTCCTGATCATCCTGGTCGGCACCACGTTGGAGGTGCTCACCGAACGGACCCGTCTGCAATGGCGGTTGAACCGCTGGAGGTCCACCGTGCGCGAGCACACCGTCGTCATCGGCTTCGGGACGAAGGGGCGCAGCGCCGTCGACACCCTGCTCGGACAGGGGGTGAAGAAGGAGGAGATCGTCGTCGTCGACCCGCAGCGCAAGGTGATCGAGTACGCCTCGCAGCACGGCCTGGTCGGGGTGGTCGGCGACGCGACCCGGACCGACACCCTGGTGCGGGCCGCCCTGCCCACCGCGGCCCGGGTGGTGGTCGCGCCCGAGCGGGACGACACCGCCGTGCTGATCACCCTGACGGCGCGGCAGTTGAACAAGGCCGCCACCGTGGTCGCGGCGGTGCGGGAGGACGAGAACGCGCCGCTGCTGCGGCAGAGCGGCGCCGACGTCGTGGTCACCAGCTCCAGTTCGGCCGGGCGGCTGCTCGGGCTGTCGATGCTCAGCCCGCACGCCGGAGCGGTGATGGAGGACCTGCTGACGTACGGGAACGGGCTGGACGTGGTGGAGCGGCCGGTCACCCGGGCCGAGGCCGGGCACAGTCCGCGCGAGTGCGCGGACCTGGTGGTCGCGGTGGTCCGGGGCCGACGGGTGCTCAACTACACCGAGCCGGAGGCCGCCGTGCTGCAGCTGACCGACCGGGTGATCGTCATCAAGTCGACCGACAGGCGAGGGGCCTGACCCCCGAACTGCCGTGAGTCGCAGTAGGTTCGGGGCATGTATGCGATGACGATTCCCGTACCCGGCGGCCCCGAGGCACTGGTGTGGGCCGAGGTGCCCGATCCGGTGCCCGGCGAGGGCGAGGTCCTGGTCGAGGTGGCGGCCACCGCCGTCAACCGGGCCGACCTGCTTCAGCGGCAGGGCTTCTACAACCCGCCGCCCGGCGCCTCGCCCTACCCGGGGCTGGAGTGCGCCGGGCGGATCGTCGCGCTCGGGCCGGGGGTGTCCGGCTGGGCGGTCGGCGACGAGGTGTGCGCGCTGCTGGCCGGCGGCGGGTACGCGCAGCGGGTCGCGGTGCCGAGCGGGCAGCTGCTGCCGATGCCGAAGGGGCTGAGCGCGGAGCAGGCCGCGGCGCTGCCGGAGGTGGCCTGCACGGTCTGGTCCAACGTGTTCCTCACGGCTCACCTGCGGCCCGGTGAGACGGTACTGCTGCACGGCGGCGCGAGCGGCATCGGAACGATGGCGATCCAGCTGGGCAAGGCGGTCGGCGCGCGGGTCGCGGTGACGGCGGGCAGCGCGGAGAAGCTGGCCCGGTGCGTCGAGCTGGGCGCGGACATCGCGATCGACTACCGCGAGCAGGACTTCGTCGAGGTGCTCCGGGAGGCCACCGACGGGGCCGGGGCGGACGTGATCCTGGACATCATGGGCGCCAAGTACCTGCAGCGGAACGTGGACGCGCTGGCGGTCAACGGACGGCTGGTGATCATCGGGCTGCAGGGCGGGGTGAAGGGCGAGCTCGACCTCAACGCGCTGCTGCGCAAGCGGGCGGCGGTGATCGCCACCAACCTGCGCGGGCGGCCGCTGGCGGAGAAGGCGGCGATCGTGGCGGCGGTGCGGGAGCACGTGTGGCCGCTGGTCGAGTCCGGCGTGGTGAAGCCGGTGGTGGACCGGGTGCTGCCGCTGGTCGAGGCCGGTGCGGGGCACCGGGTGCTGGAGGCGGGGGAGCAGGTCGGGAAGGTCGTGCTGAAGGCCTGAGCGGCGGGTCCGCGGGGCGGCGGGGTGGCCCGGGTTGTCCGAAATGCCGCATTAGGCGGAATGTGTGAGGCTGGTCCGGAGCTGTCCCGCCGCCGGCCTTGCCTCCGGGCGCGGTCGGCCGTCGGAAGGACTCCGACCGTGGCCGCACCATTCCACTCATCCCTCGGGCCGCTGCCCGCCGCGCCGCACCACCGTCGTACCCACCGCACCCAGAGGCTGTTCGTGGTGGCCGTGCTGGGGCTGATGCTCCCGCTGGCCGTCGCGACGGCGGCCCCCGCGACGACGACCGTCGCGGGGGCCCTGTCGGACACCGGGCTGAGCGTCGGGGCGGAGCCCTCGGCCGCACGGCCGCAGCATCAGGGGCCCAGGCAGCGCCGGGCCGCCGGCGACTTCCCCCGTGCCCACCGCCACCGCCTGGCCTCGGCGCCGGAGCGCCCCGGCGCGGCGGTCGAGCAGGCGCCGGACCAGGCCGTCCAGCAGCCTCCCGCGCAGGCCCCGGAGCAGGTCCGGGACCAGGCCCCCGGCCGGGCCCAGGACCGGAGCTTCGAGGCCGACCGCCCGGACAGCGACGCGGGCTCCCCGGCCCCCGCCGACCCCACCGCCCCGGACACCGTCACGGGCGCCTCCGACCAGCCCGTCGCAGCCCCCGCTGTCCCCGCCGTCCTCCCGGCACGCTGGCAGGACCCCTCCACCCTCCAGCTCCCCCTGGGCGTCGGCCTCGGCCTGATCGGCTGCGGCCTCGGACTGATCGGCCTCCGCCTGCGGAAGGGCTGAACCGGGGCCCGCTTCGCCCCGCTTCGGCCCGTCGAGAACACTCCTCCGGCCCTGCCGGAGGTGGAGGTTCGGTGCGGGTTCCGGGGCGGGCTCCTGGGGGCCGTGCGGCGGGAGTCGGTCGGGGTGGGGCGGGAACTGAGTATCCGTACGGATTCCCGCGCGGGGCGTGGGGGCGTACCGTCGTGACGGGGTGGCGCAGGACGGCGGGACGAACGGGGGCTTCCGCCCGACCAACCCCAGTGAGAGAGAATGTTGTTCATGACGAATCCGATGAACGAGCGCTCGTCGCAGGAGCCCTTCCGGGCCGCCGGCGGGCAGTCGCAGGACGGCCAGAAGGTGCTGATCGTCGGACCGGACGGGCTGCCGGTGGGCCAGGGGTTCGCCGGGCCGGCGGGAGACGGGGACGACGAGGGCGACCTCCCGCGTGAGCTCCCGGTGACCGAGATGGTCGAGCAGCCCGCCAAGGTCATGCGCATCGGCAGCATGATCAAGCAGCTGCTGGAGGAGGTCCGGGCCGCGCCTCTCGACGAGGCCAGCCGGGCCCGGCTGAAGGACATCCACGCCAGCTCGATCAAGGAGCTGGAGCTCGGGCTGGCCCCGGAGCTGGTCGCCGAGCTGGAGCGGCTGTCGCTGCCGTTCACCGAGGACAGCATCCCGACCGAGGCCGAGCTGCGGATCGCCCAGGCCCAGCTGGTGGGCTGGCTGGAGGGCCTGTTCCACGGCATCCAGACCGCCCTGTTCGCCCAGCAGATGGCCGCGCGGGCCCAGCTGGAGCAGATGCGCCGCGCCCTGCCGCCCGGTCTGCACGGCGGCGAGCCGGACGAGGAGGACCCTGGTCACGGCCGCGGCATCCGTTCCGGCCCCTACCTCTAGACCGCAGCCTGTGGACCACAGCCTGTAGGCCGTCGCCGGACCGGACGTACCGCGACGATCCGCCCCGGGTCACAGCGCCGTGGAGGGGCGCCGACGGCCCGGGGCCAGGATCGGCCCTGCACCGATCACCGTCGGCGAGAGCCGATACCCTGACCCCTGTCGCCGGCCGGTCGAGCCGCCGCGACAGGGGTCCGCCAGGCCAGCGGGCCGGGCCCACCACGCACGGACGAGACCGAACGTCACGGCTGCGGCAGCACGGCCGCGCCGAGGGGGAGCAGAGGACCATGAGCGAGCACGGCAACGCGGCGGTCGAGGGCTTCTCCCTGGGCAACGGCCGCTATGTGCTGCAGCGGCTGCTGGGTGAGGGCGGCATGGCCTCCGTGCACCTCGCGTACGACAGCGTGCTCGACCGGCAGGTCGCGCTGAAGAGCATGCACAGCGAGCTGGGCCGGGACGACTCGTTCAAGGAGCGGTTCCGCCGCGAGGCCCAGGCGGTGGCCCGGCTGGAGCACCCCAACATCGTCACGGTGTACGACAGCGGCGAGGACGTCGCCGCGGACGGCTCCAGCACGCCGTACATCGTCATGCAGCTGATCGACGGCAAGGGCCTGCGCGAGACGATCAACGAGGCGGTCGCCCAGTACGGCGCGGTGCCCACCGAGGAGGCCCTGAAGGTCACCGTCGGCGTGCTGAACGCGCTGGAGGCCTCGCACGACATGGGCCTGGTGCACCGCGACATCAAGCCCGGCAACGTCATGTTCGACCGCAAGGGCAACGTCAAGGTCATGGACTTCGGCATCGCCCGGGCGCTGGAATCCGGCGTCACGTCGATGACCCAGACCGGCATGGTGGTCGGCACCCCGCAGTACCTCTCGCCCGAGCAGGCGCTGGGCAAGCCGGTGGACGCCCGCTCCGACCTCTACTCGGTCGGCGTGATGCTCTTCGAGATGCTCACCGGCCAGCTGGTCTTCGACGGCGACTCGGCCTTCTCGATCGCCTACAAGCACGTCCAGGAGGAGCCGCAGGCGCCCTCCAGCCTCAACCGCTCGATCACCCCGGCCGTGGACGCCTACGTCGCCCAGGCGCTGCGCAAGGACCCGGCGCACCGCTTCCAGAGCGCGGCCGCGATGCGGGACGAGGCGGAGCGGCTGATCGCGGAGCTGAAGGGCGGCGGCGGACACTCGCTCCAGGCGAGCACCCCGCTGATGATCAAGGAGGGTCCGCTTGCGGTGCACGCCGCGCCGCAGGCCCCGCAGGCCCCGCAGACCCCTCACCCCTTCCCCCAGCAGCCGCAGTACCGGACGCCGCCGCCCGCCTACCAGACCCCGGCCCCGCAGGCTCCGCACACGCCGCACCCCCAGTACCTCCAGCAAGGGGGGCAGCCGCAGTACCGGACGCCGCCGCCCGCCTACCAGACCCCGGCCCCGCAGCCGCAGTTCCACCAGCAGGGCGGGCAGCGGCCGATGCACACCCCGGTGCCGCAGCCGATGCCGCCGTACCAGCAGCCGAAGCCCAACAGCGGCGGCTGCTCCACGGCGTTCGTGGTCGTCGCGATCATCGTCGGTGTGCTGGTGCTGGCCGGCATCATCATCGCGATCGTGGTGAACAACGCGCAGGACAAGACCAAGACCAAGTTCGGTGGGCACGCGGAGCGGCCGGCCGCGGTGCTGGTGCTGGACCAGCCGACCGACCGGAATGGCCTGCTCTGACGGATTCCGGCAGGTTCGGGCTGTCACGGGTGCGCGCCGGAAGCGGTAGCGTTCGGGGATACGAAAGCGACAGGGCACCGCGATTCCGAGCGAACGCCCGGGGCGAGGAGCGATGGCACAGACGCAGCAGCCGGACGACGACGCGGGTGCCCGAGCGGACGGACGGACCGGCGGGACGCCGAGGATTTCCGAGCCGGGCAGCGAAGCCGCGACCTCCGCGCTGCCGCCGTTCGGCCGGAGCGGGCCGCAGACCCCCGGCCGCGGCACCGCCGCCCCGCTGGGCACGGTCGGCGACGGCCGCTACCGGCTGACCCACCGGCTCGGCCGCGGCGGCATGGCCGAGGTCTTCGCCGCCGAGGACGTGCGGCTGGGCCGCACCGTCGCGGTCAAGCTGCTCCGCGGCGAGCTGGCCCAGGACGACGTCGCCCGACTGCGCTTCACCCGCGAGGCACACGCCGTTGCGGCGCTGAACCACCACGCGATCGTCGCGGTCTACGACACCGGCGAGGAGTACGTCGGGGACGAGTCCACGCCGTACATCGTGATGGAGCTGGTCGAGGGCCGGACCGTCCGCGAGCTGCTGGTGGACGAGGAGGCGCCGCCGGTCGACCAGGCGCTGATCATCATTGCCGGGGTGCTGGAGGCGCTGGCCTACAGCCACCGGAACGGCATCGTGCACCGCGACATCAAGCCCGCCAACGTGAGCATCACCAACGCCGGCGCGGTCAAGGTGATGGACTTCGGCATCGCCCGGGCGCTGACCGGCGGGGCCACCACGATGACCCAGACCGGCATGGTCATGGGCACCCCGCAGTACCTGTCGCCCGAGCAGGCGCTCGGCAAGGCGGTCGACCACCGCTCCGACCTGTACGCGGCCGGCTGCATGCTCTACGAGCTGCTCACGCTGCGCCCGCCGTTCACCGGCGACACCCCGCTCTCGGTGGTCTACCAGCACGTCCAGGACCCGCCGGTGCCGCCCTCGCAGGCCAACAGCCGGGTGCCGTACGGGCTGGACGCGCTGGTGCTCCGCTCGCTCGCCAAGAACCCGGACGACCGCTTCCAGGACGCCGACGAGTTCCGCGCCCACGTGCAGCACGCGCTGCGCGAGATGCACGGCGCGGCCGGCTGGGTCGGCGCGGAGGCCGGCGACACCGGCGCCACCCAGGTGATCCGCCCGGACCAGTCGGCGGCCACCCAGGCCTTCGGTGCGGTCGGCGCGGGCGACCAGACCTCCGTGCTGCCGTACTCGACGGGCGGCCCGCACACCCCCTCCTCGCCCTACCCGGCGGCCGGCGGCCCGTACGGCGGCGGTGGCGGCGAGGACGACGGCGACCACGGCGACCACGGCTCCGGCCGTCGGCGCGGGCCCTGGGGCTGGGTGGTCGGCGGGCTCGCCGTGCTGCTCGCGGCCGGCGCCGGGATCGCCTTCGCGCTCAGCGGCAACGACAACAACAACACGATCACGCCGAACACGCCCGCCCCGGTGGTCAGCACCACCGAGGCGACCACGCCGACCCAGAGCGGCCAGGCGAGCCCGTCGCCGTCCGTCCCCGGCAGCCGGCGGACGCAGCAGCCGACCGACAACGGCAGCTACACCGGCAACAGCGGTGGCTACAACAACGTGTCGCCGTCGCCGAATTCGGGCAGGCACACGCCGACCCAGACGCCGACCCAGACGCCGACGTCGACGCCCACCCACGTCCCCACGGCCACCTCGACGGGGACCAGCGGGCCGACCTCGGGGGGGTCGACGCCGACCTCGGGCGGCGGGGGCAGCACGCCCACCAACCCGGCGCCGCCGACCTCCAAGCCGACCGGTGGCGGAGGCGGCACGGTGCCGCCGCCGTCGGGGCTCTGACGACCCCCGGCTGACGGGCTCAGTTGGCGAAGGCGTCCAGGACCTGCTCGTACTCCTGGCACCACCACGCCAACTGGCCCGCCGAGGCGGGGTAGAGCGGGTCGGCCCGGTGGTCGGCCCGCTGGTAGCGCCACTGCAGCATCCAGAAGTCGTTCAGCCGCTCCCACCAGACCCGGTGGACGGCGGCGGCCAGGTGCTCGGCGGTGGCGGCCCCGGAGGCCCGGTAGGCCTGTGAGTAGCGGCGGACCCGGACCAGGTCGAGGGCGCCGGTGGTCCGGTCGTTGAAGAGCAGCGTGGCGCCGCGGACGGCCTCCTCGGCGCGTGGCTGGGGGCCGAGCTTGTCCCAGTCCAGGACGGCCGTGACCCGGTCGCCGTCGTACAGCAGGTTGAGGCCGTGGAAGTCGCCGTGGGTCCAGCCGGTGGGCGGGACGGCCTGCGGGTCGGGGCGGCGGTGGGCGTGGTCGGCGAGCAGTTCCAGTCGTTCGGCGAGCCGTTGTTCGACCAGGGTGTCCAGTTCGTCGTACGGGCGGTGCTCGCGGGCGTGGCGGCGCAGTTCGCGGGCGAGTTCGGCGCTGTCGAGGGGGTCGGCGCTGCGGTAGCCGGCGGGCTGGTCGAGGGGGGCGCAGACGTCGTCGAGCGCGCCGTGCAGTCGGCCGAGCAGCGCGCCGAGCGCGTCGCACTGCGGCAGGGGGAGCTCCGTACCGTGCTGGTGTCGGCCATCGACCCAGGGGAAGAGCGCGAACAGCCGGCCGGCCAGGCCGGCCACCGTGCCGGCGCGTTCGGTGCAGGTCAGCGGGGGTGAGACGGGCAGTCCGAGGGCGTGCAGGTCGGTCATCGCGCGGTGGTGGGCGAGGATCTTCGGACGGTTGGCGGTGGCGGCGTCGACGTAGCACTTCAGGAAGTACGCCCCGGCCTCGGTGGTGACCCGGTAGCCCCGGTTCAGCAGGCCTTCGGCGACGGGTTCGGCGGTCAGCAGCCTCCCCACCCGGTAGCGGGCCAGGACCTCGTCGAGTGCGCTGCGCGGGACGGGCGGGCTGAGGGTCCCTATCGGCGGGGCGGAGAGGTCGGGGCGGGCCGGGGCGCAGGCGAGGGTCTGGCTGAAAGTCACGTGCAGAGGTTATGGCCCCCTGGTGGGGGCCCTTGACAAACCGTCAGATGTGTGAAGTGGCCAGATCAGTACTGATGGTCGGCCTGGTGTCGTGCCACGAAAGCGGCCGCCTGGGTGCGCCGCTCCATGCCCATCTTGGCGAGCAGACTGGAGACGTAGTTCTTCACCGTCTTCTCGGCCAGGTGCAACTCGTTGCCGATCTGACGGTTGGTCATCCCCTCGCCGATCAGATCGAGGATCCGCCGCTCCTGCTTGGTGAGTTGGGACAGTCGCTCGTCCTCCTTCTCGCCGCCGTCGCGCAGCCGGGCGAGCACCCGGCTGGTGGCGACCGGGTCGAGCAGCGAGCGGCCGGCCGCGACGTCCCGGACGGCGGTGATCAGGTCGGTGCCGCGGATCGCCTTCAGGACGTAGCCGGAGGCGCCCGCCATGATCGAGTCGAACAGCGCCTCGTCGTCCGAGAAGGAGGTCAGCATCAGGCACTTGATCTCGGGCAGCCGGGAGCGGACCTCGCGGCAGACCTCGACCCCGTTGCCGTCCGGCAGCCGGACGTCGAGCACCGCGACGTCGGGGTGGACCGCCGGGATCCGGGTGAGCGCCTCGGCGGCCGTGCCGGCCTCGCCGACCACCTCGATGTCGTCCTCGACCGAGAGCAGGTCGTGCACGCCCCGTCGGACGACCTCGTGATCGTCGAGCAGGAACACCCTGATTTGTCCGTTATCAGTCACGTCCAAAGCCTCCCATATCACCCTACATAAGGCCTATCGTTTGCATCGGCGTAAAGACGTGATCCGGCCACAGTCGCCGAAACCGATACCGAGAACCCCCTTTCGTACGGGCGTCTGCCCGGATAACGTGCGCTGGTGTCCTGAAGGCGCTCGAATTGAGAGCTGCGTCACGCCGACCGTCACCCCCACCCTTCCGACGGCGAGCCCCGGCGCGGCACCCTCGGGGTTGTAGGCCCTGAACAAGTAGGACGTCCTAGCGCAAGCGCGCCAAGGGCGGACGCTGGGTAACGTTCTCGTGAGGGACGCCGTCGGAACAGGATCACCACCTGCCACGCAGTAGGTGCGCACACCCACGCGCGCCCCGCGAGGCGGTGACCGGACCGGTCACCGGCGACCCCGGGCGGCCGGACAGACCGAGGAGTGAACGTGACCGTCAAAAGCACGGCGAGGGCTCGCAAGAAGGCGGCCCCCGCTGTCCCTGACACCCTCCGCGCCACGGGTAAGGACGCCCAGCCGGAGCTCGTGCAGCTGCTCACCCCGGAAGGCGAGCGGGTCGAGCACCCGGACTACCCCCTCACCATCACTCCGGAGGAGCTGCGCTCCCTCTACCGCGACCTGGTGCTGGTGCGCCGGTTCGACGGCGAGGCGACCGCCCTCCAGCGTCAGGGCGAGCTGGGCCTGTGGGCCTCGCTGCTCGGCCAGGAAGCCGCCCAGGTGGGCTCCGGTCGCGCCATGCGCACCGGCGACTACGCCTTCCCCACCTACCGCGAGCACGGCGTGGCCTGGTGCCGCGACGTCGACCCGCTGAACCTGCTCGGCATGTTCCGCGGCGTGAACCACGGCGGCTGGGACCCGAACGAGAAGAACTTCCACCTGTACACCATCGTGATCGGTGCGCAGGCCCTGCATGCCACCGGCTACGCGATGGGCATCACCAAGGACGGCGCCGACGACGCGGTGATCGCGTACTTCGGCGACGGCGCCTCCAGCCAGGGCGACGTCAACGAGGCCTTCACCTTCGCCTCGGTCTACAACGCGCCGGTGGTGTTCTTCTGCCAGAACAACCAGTGGGCGATCTCCGAGCCCACCACCACCCAGACGAAGATCCCGCTGTACCGCCGCGCCTCCGGCTTCGGCTTCCCGGGCGTGCGGGTGGACGGCAACGACGTGCTGGCCTGCCTCGCGGTCTCCCGCTGGGCGCTGGACTACGCCCGCAGCGGCAACGGCCCGGTGCTGATCGAGGCTTTCACCTACCGGATGGGCGCGCACACCACCTCCGACGACCCCACCCGCTACCGGCTCGCCGAGGAGACCGAGGCCTGGAAGGCCAAGGACCCGATCCTGCGGCTGCGCACCCTCCTGGAGAAGGAGGGCCTGGCGGACGAGGAGTTCTTCGCCGCCGTCGACGCCGAGAGCGAGCAGCTGGGCCTGCGGGTGCGCGAGGGCGTGCGCAGCATGCCGGACCCGGACCCGACGCTGATCTTCGACCACGTGTACAGCGAACCGCACGCGCTGGTCGATGAGGAACGGGCCGAATACATCGAGTACGCGGCCTCTTTCGAGGCGGGGGAGAACCACTGATGGCCGGTCAGCTGAGCATCGCCAAGGCGCTCAACGAGGCGCTGCGCAAGTCGCTGGAGAACGACCCGAAGACCGTCCTGATGGGCGAGGACATCGGCAAGCTCGGCGGCGTCTTCCGGATCACCGACGGCCTGCAGAAGGACTTCGGCGAGGGCCGGGTGATCGACACCCCGCTGGCGGAGTCCGGCATCATGGGCACCGCGATCGGCCTCGCGCTGCGCGGCTACCGCCCGGTCGTGGAGATCCAGTTCGACGGCTTCGTCTACCCGGCCTTCGACCAGATCGTCTCCCAGCTGGCCAAGATGCACGCCCGTGCGCTGGGCCACGTCAAGATGCCGATCACCGTCCGCATCCCCTACGCGGGTGGTATCGGCGCGGTCGAGCACCACAGCGAGTCGCACGAGGCGTACTTCGCGCACACCGCCGGTCTGCGGGTGGTCACCCCGGCCAACGCGCACGACGCGCACTGGATGCTGCGGCAGTCCATCGAGTCGGACGACCCGGTCATCTTCCTGGAGCCCAAGCGGCGTTACTGGGACAAGGGTGAGGTCGGCGCCGCCGCCGACCTGGGCCTGCACGACGCCCGGATCGTCCGCCCCGGCGCCGACGCGACGCTGATCGCGTACGGTCCGATGGTCAAGGTCTGCCTGGAGGCCGCCGCGGCCGCCGAGGAGGACGGCCGCCGGCTGGAGGTCGTCGACCTGCGCTCGCTCTCCCCGGTGGACTTCACCACCCTGGAGGAGTCGGTCAAGCGCACCGGGCGGGCCGTCGTAGTGCACGAGGCTCCGGTCTTCATGGGCATGGGCGCCGAGCTGGCCGCCCGGCTCACCGAGCGGTGCTTCTACCACCTGGAGGCGCCTGTCCTGCGGGTCGGCGGCTACTTCGCGCCGTACCCGCCGTCCCGGGTCGAGGAGTCCTTCCTGCCCGACCTGGACCGCGTGCTCGACGCCGTCGACCGCGCGCTCGCGTACTGATACCGGGGAGCGAAGATGGCCACCGAAGTTCGCTCGCTCCGCGAGTTCAAGATGCCCGACGTGGGCGAGGGCCTCACCGAGGCCGAGATCCTCAGCTGGTACGTCAAGCCCGGTGACACCGTCACCGACGGGCAGGTCGTCTGCGAGGTCGAGACCGCCAAGGCGGCCGTGGAGCTGCCGATCCCGTTCAACGGGGTCGTCGAGCAGCTCTTCTTCCCGGAGGGCGCGACGGTCGACGTCGGCACCGTGATCATCTCGGTCGCGGTGGCCGGCGAGGCGTCCGCTCCGGCCGCTGTGCCCACGCCGGCCCCCGCCGCCGAGGCGCCGGCCGACGAGGCCGAGCCGGAGCGCCGGGAGGTGCTGGTCGGGTACGGCCCGCGCACCGGCGGCAGCCAGCGCCGGGCCCGGCGGACGACCACCACCAAGACCGTCACCGCGTCGAAGCCGGCTCCGGCCGTGCCCGCCGCCCCGGTCGCCCCGGCTCCGGCCGCGCCCGCCCCGGTGGCCGAAGTGCCGCTCGGTGAGCGGCCGTTGGCCAAGCCGCCGGTGCGCAAGCTGGCCAAGGACCTCGGCATCGACCTGCGGGCCGTCACCCCGACCGGCCCGGACGGCGTGATCACCCGCGAGGACGTGCACGCCCACGCCGCGGCCCAGGCCGCTCCGGCGGCTCCGGCCGTCGAGGTGGCCGAGGTCGCCGCGGTCGAGGTGCCGGTGTCCGCCCCCGCCGCGGGCGACGTCCGGGTGCCGATCAAGGGCGTCCGCAAGGCGACCGCGCAGGCGATGGTGGCCTCGGCCTTCACCGCCCCGCACGTCACCGAGTTCGTGCAGGTCGACGTGACCCGCACGATGAAGTTCGTCCGCCGGCTCAAGGAGAGCGGCGAGCTGGGCCGGGACGTCCGGGTCAGCCCGCTGCTGCTGGTCGCCAAGGCGCTGCTCACCGCGATCAAGCGCCACCCGGAGATCAACGCCCAGTGGGACGAGGCGGCCCAGGAGATCGTGATCAAGGGTCAGGTGAACCTCGGCATCGCCGCGGCCACCCCGCGCGGCCTGATCGTCCCGAACATCAAGGACGCCGGGTCCAGGACCCTGTCCGGCCTGGCCGTCGCGCTCGGCGAGCTGGTGGAGACCGCCCGCCAGGGCAAGACCTCGCCGGCCGACATGCAGGGCGGCACGGTCACCATCACCAACGTCGGCGTCTTCGGCGTCGACACCGGCACCCCGATCCTCAACCCGGGCGAGGCGGCCATCCTCGCCTTCGGCGCGGTCCGGGAGCTGCCGTGGGTGCACAAGGGCAAGGTCGTCCCGCGCCAGGTCACCACGCTCGCGCTCTCCTTCGACCACCGGCTGGTGGACGGGGAGTTGGGCTCCAAGGTGCTGGCCGACGTGGCCGCGCTGCTGGAGCACCCGAAGCGCCTGATCACCTGGGGCTGACGGCCCGGAAAGAACGCTGAAGGGGCCCTTCTCCGCACCGCCGTGCGGAGAAGGGCCCCTTCGTCCTGCCTACCCGTCGACTACCGCTGGGAACGGAGGCGGCGGACGGCGATCAGGACGCCGGCGCCGAGCGCGAGGAGCGCGGCGGCGGAGACAGCGAGGAAGGTGTTGGTCTCGGAGGCGCCGGTGTGCGCGAGCTCGGGGGTGCCCGCCGGCGCGGTGGTTGCCGGGGCGGCGGACGGGGTGGCGGTGGGAGCGGCCGGGTCGGCAGCGGGCGCCTTGGTGGACTCGGCGGCCTTGGCGGGGGTCTTGTCGGCGGCGGGCTCGGCCGGAGCGGGCTTGGCGGGCTTGGCCGGCGCGGCGGGCTTGGTGGGCTTGGGCTTGGCCGGGGCGGTCGGCTGGGCGGGGGTGGCGGTCCGGGCCACGTGGAAGGTGTGGGCCTCGCCGGGCTCGGTCGGGAAGCCGGGGGCCTCGGCGCCCGTGCCGATCTGGATCTCGGTCAGGTCCTTCGGCGCCTTCGCGGAAAGGCCCACCCGGAACATGAAGTTGGCGGCCCGGCCGTTCTCCAGGCGCGCGGTGGTGGTGGCGGGGGAGTCGACGGTGAAGATCGTCGGGTCGCAGCCGTGGCGGAGGGCGACGGGCTTCCAGCCGCCGGCGGTGGCGACCTCGACCGTGAGGTCCTCGGTCCGGAGGTCGCCCGACTTCGGGCTGAACAGCGCGAGCATCGCGGAGACGTTCTGGTACGGGGCGCCGGTGAAGTTGGTGACGCCGACGCCGATCTCGACCTTGGCGCCGCCCGCGGTGATGGTCTGGCCGTCCGGGGTCATGTGGAAGCCGGCGGAGTAGTTGCCGTCGTGCTGGGCCGGGGCGGCGGCCGGGGAGGTGACGGCGGTGGTGTCGCCGGCCTCGTTGCCGCAGGCCCAGGCGGTGTCGCTCATCGCGAGGACCTGCACACCGCCCGCGAGGACGGTGGTGGCGGCGAGGACGGCGATGCGGCGGCGGCCGGAGAAGGAGCGGTCGTTCTTCGCAAAACGGGTGATAACGGACGTGCGCATGACGTGACTCCCCAGGGTCATGGTCTGACGGTGTGTGGGTGAAGACGACCGGCCCCGCTCCTCGTGAGCGGAAGCGCCCCCCGGCTCCGCCGGTCTCGCTCTCCGTGCCTTCATCCGTATAGACGCGCATCCCTGTCGGGGGTTGCAGGTCGGTTGAAAAGTTTTTTCGGGAGTCTTCGGCCGGGCTTCGGGATACTGCTGAAATGACGGATGAGCTGACGATCCGACCGGAGAAGACGGCGGTCGAGGGCGGGGAACGTCGGTTGCTGCGGCGGGACGTGTCGGGGCCGGCGCTGCTGGCGGGACTGGTGTGCGTCGCGGTGTCCTTCTCGGGGCCGCTGGTGGTGGTGCTGGCGGCGGCGGCCGCCGGGCGGCTGGACCAGGCGCACACCGCGTCCTGGATCTGGGCGGTGGCGATCGGCAGCGGGGTGAGCGGCTTCGCGCTCAGCTGGTGGACCCGGACGCCGGTGATCACCGCCTGGTCCACCCCGGGGACCGCGCTGCTGGTGACCAGCCTGGGCGACTACCCGTACCGGGAGGCGGTCGGGGCGTTCCTGGTGAGCGCCGCGGTGGTGACGCTGTTCGGGGTGACCGGCTGGTTCGGCCGGCTGATCGCGGCGGTGCCGGTGGGGATCGTGAACGCGATGCTGGCGGGCATCCTGTTCTCCTTCGGCGCCGGGATCTTCGGCGCCGTGCACAGCGCGCCGGTGCTGGTGGTGGGCGGCTTCGCGGCCTTCCTGCTGGCCAAGCGGTTCGCGCCCAGGTACGCCGTACCGGTCGCGCTGCTGGTCGGCGGGGTGCTGGCGGCGCTGACCGTCGGGCTGCCGCTGCACCTGGGCTCGGGCGGGCCGACCGTGCCGGTGCTGACGGTGCCGGCCTTCTCCTGGTCGGCCCTGGTGGGGCTGGCACTGCCGCTCACCATCGTCACGCTGGCCTCGCAGAACGCCCCGGGCCTCGGGGTGATGCGGGCCTTCGGCTACCAGGCGGACGACCGGCTGCTGATCGGCTCGACCGGTGCGATGGCGATGCTGATGGCGCCGTTCGGCTCGCCCGGGGTGAACCTGGCGGCGATCACCGCGGCGATCTGCTCGGGTCCGGAGGCCCACCCGGACCCGCGCCGGCGGTACGTCGCGGGGATGTCCTCGGGCGTGCTGTACGTGCTGGTGGGCAGTTTCGGCGGGGTGCTGGTGAGCCTGTTCACCGGGCTGCCGAAGGAGTTGGTCGCGGTGATCGCCGGGGTCGCGCTGCTGGCCTCGCTGCAGGGGAGCCTGGCGGCGGCGGTCGCCGAGGAGCGCGGGCGGGACGCGGCGGTGGTGACCTTCCTGGCGAGCGCCTCGGGGATGAGCCTGTTCGGCATCGGTTCGGCCTTCTGGGGGCTGCTCTTCGGGCTCGGGACGCACCTCGTGCTGAACCTGGGGAAGCGTTCCCAGGAGTGATGCAGCTGGACTGATTGGTATGAATGGCGCGATAGGAATCGTTCGGCCAGGTCGGTGACATTTTCTTCGGCCGGTTGGGGCGACACACCGGTCCGGGTACGTCTCCGCTCCACCACCCGGGCGACGCCGGGTGACCGGAGCCCCGAGGACGAACCCGTATGCCTTCTGGCACCCCAGGCCGTCTCGTCCGGAGTCTGGCCGCGTTCGTGCTGGTGTCCACCGCCGTACTCCCCGCTGCTCTGGAGGCGGTCGGCCCCTCGCCGTTCGGCGTGATCGGGGCGGGCGCCCCGGCCGATCGGGCGGTGCCGCCGCACACCTCGCACCGCCCCGACCAGCGAATACCCGCGGCCGCCCCGACCTTCGACATACGCCGCACCGGGGACCCGGCCAACCGGATCACCCTGGTCCTGCTCGGTGACGGCTACACGGGCGACGAACAGGAACTGTTCCGGCAGCAGGCCGACAAGGCCTGGCACGCGCTGATGGACATCGAGCCGTTCCGCACCTACCAGGGGTTCTTCAACATAAGGCGGGTCGAGGTGGTCTCCCCGGTCTCCGGGATAGCCGAGACCGAGAGCCGCGGCCGCAACCCCGCCACCCCGCTCGGGATGCACTTCTGGTGCGAGGGGACCGCCCGGCTGCTCTGCGCCGACGAGTCCGCCACCGCCCGGTACGCGGGGGACAGCGCCGGGCCGCAGTACCTGATAGCGCTGGCCAACTCCGCCGAGTACGGCGGCGCCGGGGGCACCGGGGTGACCACCCTGGCCGGGGGCAGCCCGGACTCCGGGCGGATCATCCAGCACGAGATCGGGCACACCGTCGGGGACCTCGGGGACGAGTACGACAGCGCCCCGGAGGACGCCGACTACCCGAACCTCTCCACCCTCAACGCCGACGACATGCGCAAGAAGCAGACCAAGTGGTGGCGCTGGCTGGGCGTCGACTCCCCGGACGGCGCCGGGACCGTCGGGGCGTACCGCGGCGCCAACGGCCTCTACCGGCCCACCCCCGACTCGGTGATGCGCACCCTGGGCAGCACCTACAACCTACCCTCGCGCGAGGCGATCATCGAGGAGATGTACCGCAAGGTCCGGCCGACCGACGCCCCCTCGCCGCCGCCCGGCGAGGTGACCGGGCGCCCGCGGCTGGACGTCCGGCCGCTGCCGCTGACCGGCACCCGGCAGCTGAAGGTGGAGTGGAAGGTGGACGGGGTCCCGGTGGCGCCGCAGGCTCCGGACGGCGGCTCGCTGGACACCGCGCAACTGGACCTGGCCCCGGGCCGGACGGCCACCGTCACCGCGACCGTCCAGGACACCACGGACTGGGTGCGGGACGAGGCCTTCCGGGACCGCTACATGACCAGGTCGGTGTCCTGGACGGTGACCGGCTGAGGGCCCGCCCTCGCCCCAGGCTGGGCGTCCAATCATGGGATGACTAATCTGGTCGAACTATGACCGTGGAGCCAGCTCGTTCAGCCCCGTCCCTGTCCGTCCCCGCTCCCCGACCCGCCGTCGAGCCCTCGACCGCCACCGCGCCCTCGCCGCCCGGCGGCCGCGCGGCCTGGCTGGCCTGGTCCATCGGCGTCAGTGTCTACATCCTGGCCGTCATCCACCGCACCAGCCTCGGCGTGGCCGGACTGGACGCCGCCGAGCGCTTCGGCATCGGCGCCTCGGCGCTGTCCACCTTCTCGATCCTCCAGGTGCTGGTCTACGCGGCCATGCAGGTCCCGGTCGGGCTGCTGGTCGACCGGTTCGGGCCGCGCCGGGTGCTGCTGCTCGGCGTGCTGCTGCTGAGCACCGGGCAGCTGGCCTTCGCGTTCAGTTCCTCCTTCGCCCCGGCGCTGGCCTCCCGGGCGGTGCTCGGCTGTGGCGACGCGATGACCTTCATCAGCGTGCTGCGGATCGCCGCCCGCTGGTTCCCGGCGGCCAAGAACCCGTTCGTCGCCCAGCTGACCGGCCTGGCCGGGATGGGCGGCAACCTGGTCACCACGGTGGTGCTCGCCCAGGCGCTGCACAGCGAGGGCTGGACGCCCACCTTCGCCGCGATCGCGCTGCTCGGCGTGGCGGTGTTCGCGCTGGTCGCGCTGTTCCTCAAGGACGCACCGCCGGTCGTACGACCGGCCGACCCGCCGGCTGCCCGCCCTGAGGTCCGACGGCAGGTCCTGGACTGCTGGCGGGAGCCGGGCACCAGGCTGGGCCTGTGGGTCCACTTCACCACCCAGTTCCCCGGCAACGCCTTCGGCCTGCTCTGGGGCATGCCCTACCTGGTCGAGGCGCAGGGCATGTCCCGGACCGCGGCCGGCGGGCTGCTGACCCTGCTGGTGCTCTCCAACATGACCTGCGGCTTCGTCTTCGGCCGCCTGCTCTCCCGCACCGCCCGGGCCCGCATGCCCATCGTGCTCGCCGTCATCGCCACCACCGCGCTCGGCTGGGCACTGGTGCTGGCCTGGCCCGGCGGCCACCCGCCGATGTGGCTGCTGGTCGGGATCATCCTGGTGATGGGCAGCAACGGCCCGGCCTCACTGGTCGGCCTCGACTACGCGCGCTCCCGCAACCCGGTCGAGCGGCTCGGCACCGCCTCCGGCATCGTCAACATGGGCGGCTTCATCGGCACGATGATCACCCTGTTCGGCATCGGCGTGCTGCTGGACGCGCTCTCCCCGGCTGGCGCCGGGGCGTACTCGACCACCGCCTTCCGCTGGGCGTTCTGCTGGCAGTACGTGCCGCTGGCGGTGGGGACGCTGATGATCCTCCGGCTGCGGCGGCGGGTGATGGTGACGGGACCGTAGGGTTTCTGACCTGCGGAAACGCCTGTCCCCTCAGAATTTCTGAGGGGACAGGCGGAGAGATCAGCGGCCGTACCCGCGCATGAACGCGGCCATCTGCGGCGGCGTCCCGAAGACGCGGGCACCGTGCAGTTCCGCGTACATCGGGCCGTGAATCGGTACGGGCTCCGTGACGGGCACGGGCTGCGCCTCGCTCCGCAGGCGGATCAGGTCCACCAGCTTCAGCTTCGGGCAGCCCGGGACGATCCGGCTGCCCCGGATCCCGACCCGCTCCCCGCCCGGGCAGGCGAAGTACGCACCGAACGGTGGTCCGCCGTCCTCCTCCCGGCTCGGCAGGTGGAGCACCATCTCGCCGTGCAGGCAGTGGACCGTCCCGTCCGAGCGGACGGTCAGGCCGGGCCAGTCCTCGTGGTCGATCTCCGCGACGATCTGCACCTGCTGGCCGATCGCCTCGGCCAGGGTCTCCGCCATCCGCTGCTGCTGGGCCGGAATGTCGGTGTCCCCTCGGCGGACGGAGGGGAGGAGCTCTTCCGTAACCCATGCTCGGAACTGGCGGGAAGAGCTCTTCTCCGACCTCATGAGAAGGCTGTACAGACCTGCCTCGCTTACCACGCCGAGTAGCGGGTTTCCTCGCCAGTAGGGCTTCTGGCCTGCGGAATCGTTGTAACCCTCGCTTTGAGCGAGGGCTACCGACCGCAGATCGATCGTGCGGTGCTGGTGGGCCTCCAGCCCCTTGGTGGTGTCGGTCGGATTACGTCGACCCAGGATCCGGCACACGTCCGCCGTGACGAACCACGGCTTCCCATCGATCATGACGACGCGGATCGGCTGCCCCGTGACCGGGAAGCTCGACCGCACCAGCACCATCTGTTCCTGCTGTTCCTGTTCGTCGTCCATGGGGACGCTCCTCCTTCTTCCGGGTGATGTCAGGACTGCCCGGAACAACGAGGCCAAACAGGTGAGGTGGCTGGTGCTGGGTTGACGCATGGATGCACGAGTGGTGCCGACCCGGCGTGCGGTCGTGCGTGTACGCCGGGTGGTGCACGCCGTGGGCGTCAGATGGTGACGGAGAAGTTGGCCAGCACCCGGTCGGCCAGCTCCTTGTCGCCCTCGACGGTCACCGGGCCCGGTCGGCCCCGGCCGCAGGCGAGGCGAACGTACGTCTCCCAGTCCATGGTGAGCTGGACGTCGGGGGCCAGGCTGATCGACTCGTCCACGGTGCCGCGCCCGGAGGCGTCCACCCGGACGGTGCGCAGGAACTCCACCGGGCCGGTGACGTCCACCACCAGGGCCGTCCCGGCCGGGGCGCCGGCGTTGTGGGCGATGGCCTTGGGCAGCCGCTCCAGCAGGAAGTCCCGGGTGATCAGCGCACCCGGGGCGGCCAGGTTGCCGGGGGTCTCCAGGGCCCGGCGCAGGTCCTGCTCGTGCACCCAGACGTCGAACGCCCGCATCCGCAGCAGCTCGTGGTACGGGACGTTCCCGGCGAGCGGGCCGGCCGACCAGCGCACCGGCTCGTCGGGCGCCTGCTTGGCGTTCCGCAGCGCGCGGGAACGGCGGATGATCGTGTACTCCAGCTCGCTGGTCATCTCCAGCGCGGTGTGGCAGCGGCGCTTGTCGACCGGCAGCTCGATGTAGCGGGCGAACTCGGTGGTCACGTGGCGAAGATCACGCGGCAGCGAGTGGATCGGACGGGGATCGCCGAGCAGCTCGGACTCGACCGCGATCACGTGCGACACGATGTCCCGGACCGACCAGCCGGGGCACTCGGTCGCCCGGTTCCAGGATCCCTCGGGGAGGGGGGCGACCAGCTCCGATATGGACTCGATGCTGTGCGTCCACGCCTCGGTGTAAGCCTGCACGGTCTGGTTGTCCGTCACGGGAATCTCCGGCCCTCCGTCAGCTTTCCTACGGTCCGCGCCCGGTCATCGCGGCCGGCCGGGATGGTCCGGCTTCCGGGCGCTCACGCTAACCGCACGTTACGCTGCCGGGAGACAGCTGGGCAGCGCTTTCGGGTGACGATCGTAGGACTCTTGCCGTGGACGGTGGTACTGTGCGCGCTTCATTGATCCAACTCGGGGTCTCCGACGCCGAGCCGCCCGCCGAGCGACGGGCCCGCGCCGCGGCGCTGGTACGGGCGCAGCAGGACGCCGACCTGGTGGTGCTGCCGGAGCTGTGGCCGCTCGGCGGCTTCGCCTACGACCTCTGGTCGGAGGGCGCCGAGACCCTGGACGGGCCCACCTCGGACGCGATGGCGGCGGCCGCCCGGGCCGCCGGGGTCTGGCTGCACGCCGGTTCGATCGTCGAACGCGACCCGGACGGGCCGATCTACAACACCTCGATGCTGTTCGCCCCGGACGGCGAGCTGGTGCACACCTACCGCAAGATCCACCGCTTCGGCTTCGACAGCGGCGAGGCGGTGGTGATGGGCGCCGGGCAGGAGATCGTCACCGCGCCCACCGACTTCGCCACCCTGGGCCTGGCCACCTGCTACGACCTGCGCTTCCCGGAGCTGTTCCGGGCGCTGCTGGACGCCGGCGCGCAGCTGCTGGTGGTCCCGGCCGCCTGGCCGGCCCGGCGGCGCGAGCACTGGACGCTGCTGGCCCGGGCGCGGGCGGTGGAGGAGCAGGCCTTCGTGCTGGCCTGCAACACCGCCGGGACGCACGCCGGGGTCGAGCAGGCCGGGCACAGCATCGTGGTGGACCCGTGGGGCCGGGTGCTGGCCGAGGCCGGGGACGACGAGCAGGTGCTGACCGTCGACTTCGACCCGGCCGAGGTGGGCAAGGCGCGTGAGGAGTTCCCGGTGCTGCGGGACCGCCTGCTCGGCATCCCGGCGCCTGTCCAGCGGTAGGGCCCGAGGCGTTCCGGAGGGTTGGTTCGTACCTGCTCCGGGCCGGTTTGAGAAGATGAGCACTCGTCGTGTTCCCTGCCGCTGGTCGGCCGGTCCGTCGCGGGTCGGCCTGGCGGCCTGCCCGAGGAGGTCGCGCGCATGTCCGGCAACGGCGCAAGCGACACCCCCCGTCCCGTCATCCACCGCAACAGCCTGCGCGAGCAGATCGCCGGCGCGCTGCGCGAGGAGATGATGGCCGGCCGGCTGGCGGCCGGGCGCAACTTCACCGTCAAGGAGATCGCCGAGCTGTACGGCGTCTCCGCGACCCCGGCCCGCGAGGCGCTGGTCGACCTCGGCGCCCAGGGGCTGCTGCGGACCGAGCACCACCGCGGCTTCACGGTGCCGGAGCTGTGCTGGGAGGACTTCCTGGAGATCTTCGAGTCCAGGGTCCTGCTCACCGACAGCTTCTACCGCCAGTTCTCCACCCGCCGGGCGCTGCCCGACCTCACCCGGCTGCCCTCGCTGAGCCGCCGGGCCGACGCGGCGGTCCGGGCCGCCCGGGCCGGGAACCTGGATGTGATGGTGGGCTGTGACCGCCGGTTCTGGCAGGAGGTCTCCGCTCTGCTCGGCAACCGGCGGATCGGCGACTACCTGGACTGGCTGCGGGTGCAGTCCTGGATGTTCGCCGCGCCCTACCTGCGGGAGATGCCCGCGCTGGGCGGGGTCTGCTGGGACCGCCACCTGGACCTGGTCGAGGCGATCGGGGCCCACGACCTCGAAGCCGCGTACCGGATCATCTGCGAGTACAACCTGTTCACCGTCCGGCTGCTGGCCGGGCTGGCCGGGAGCCCGCTGGAGTCGGTGACGGTGCTCGGGCTGCTCACCGAGGCGGCCGGGGCGGAGCCGCTGCCGGTACCGGTCGAGCCGCCGGTGTCCTCGCCGCCGCTCCCGGCGGAGCCCGCCGCGGAGCCCGGGACGGCCCGGGCCGGGCGGCCCCGGCAGGGCGGGGAGGTCGGCCGGGAGCTGGGCCGTGAACTGGGCCTGGGCCTCGGCCTGGTGCCGCAGCCGCGCTGGGTGCCGTACGGACGGTTCGGCCGGCGGCCGGCCGAGGCTCCGCAGGGACGGCCCGATCCGCACGCCGCGCCGGGCCGGTAGGGTGGGCGGGCGTCGAACCCGGTGCCCTGGCAAGGGCCGTCCGGGTACCGACTCCGCCCCCCGTCGTCGCCCCGCCCCGCGGGCGATCCCCGCCGTCCGGAGAGGAACTGCCGGCCATGGCCTGCGACCTCTGGCTCGTCCCGCTGGTGGACGTGCTGAGCCACAGCCCCGACAACCCCTTCCGGGACGACCTCGCGCTCTACAACGCGGTGCTGACCTCCCGCGGGCTGCCCCAGGTGCCGGTCTACCAGTACGTCCCCGGGCTGAGCGGAGCGGTCGAGCCGATAGCCGCCTTCGACTACGACTCGCTGCACTTCCTGCGCCGCGCCTACCTGCTGGGCCTCACCGGTCTGGACATCACCCCGGTCGACGCGCTCGGCGGCGACTACGAGCAGCTGTTGGAGATGTTCGAGAGCAGCGCCGAACAGTCGCACCTGGTCTGGCACTTCGACCACGCCGGCGCGTACGTGCCGATCGAGTTCCCGACCCCGCTGGTGGACGACGCGCTGCTCGCCGGCGGCGGCCCGCTCGGCTCCAGCCACGGGCTGCTGCGCGAACTGCAGGCCGTGGCACCGGCGCTGGGCATCGACCCGCTCAACCCGCCGGACCCGACCCGGCCGCTCGGCCCGACCGGCCTGGAGCAGCCGTTCGGGCCGCCGATCGACGACGTGCACCCCTTCGCCCGCGAGCGCCACGCCTGGTCGGGCCTGTACGCGGCGGCGACCCGGAGCCTCGCCCAGGGCTCGATGATCGTCTTCGCGTAGCGCCGTCCCGCCGGGGTGCGTCCGTCGATCCGCGCGCCCGGCGCGAACCGCCGGACACGTCCAGGGGCGCGCCCTACCGCAGCGGCCCCTCCGGCGGCCGCTGGCGCGGCATGGTGGGCCTGGTCCCCGGCGGCGGCAGCACCCGCACCTGGGCGCCCACCCCGGGCTCGGTGCGCCCGCCCCAGGTCCCGGGGGCCTGGGTGGGCAGCTGGGTCATCGAGGCGCGGAACTCCAGCATCCACTCCGAGGTCTCGGTGCGGACCATGTCCGAGACGTCCTCGCAGAACCGCCGCAGCACGCCCAGGCAGCGCTCGGCGGCCTCGCCCGCGGTGCCCTCGGTCGGGCCGAGCACCTCGCGCACGCACTCCGACGCCCAGTCGAACTGGAAGGCCTCCAGGCGGCGTTGCAGTGCCTGGGCGGTGGAGACGTCCCGCATCCAGCCGGAGGTGAGGCCGAAGGCCCGGTCGGTGCCGTAGCAGGCGGCGGCGAGCGCGAAGCTCACGTAGCCCCAGCCGGCGCCGTGCGAGAGCGCGCCGGTCAGGTCCACCAGCGGGCCGGTCACCCCGCCCACCGCGAAGCCGGCCGTGCCGAAGCGCAGCAGGCGCGCCCAGCGGCGCTTCCAGATCCGGTCCCGGCGGTACCACTCGATCGCCTCGACCGCCCGCTCCTCGGACCAGCGGTAGAGCTCCTCCAGCCGCTCGGCGGGCTCGCCCCAGTCCCCGAGCGGGAACTGTCGGGTGCTCAGATCGGTCCGGCGGCGGGTGGAGGCCCGCCGGGCGACGGCGGCGGCGGGCGGGTCCTCCTCACCGATCTCCTTGCCCCAGGCACTCTCCTCGGGCTGCATTTCCGGCTGGCTCACCTGTGGGGCTCCCTGTGGCGGGCGGGCGGCTTGGTCTGGCGGCGCATCGGCTGACATGGCGTCTGCCGGTGGTTGTCCAACAGCACTTCTTACCGCCAAATGGCTGACCGTGGGGGCGCTTCCACGGTGATCGTTATCGGTTTCGGCCACCGGAACCCGAGGTGAGCGGGTTGCGGGGGTCGGCGAGATTTCACCCGTCCGAGCGAGGCGCCGGTGACCCGCCGTCCTGACCCGGACACCCGCCGCGCATCCGGACCCTCCGGGTTTGGAGATTCCTCCGGCGTCGTCGGCGTACGGAGTTCTTCTCCTGGAGGATCCGACGGGACCGGGGAGCGGCCGGAACGGGCCACCGACTACGCTGCCTGGCGTGAAGGTCCTCGTCATCGGCGGCGGCGCCCGCGAACACGCCCTGTGCCGCTCCCTGTCCCAAGATCCCTCCGTGGCCGAGCTGCACTGCGCCCCGGGCAACGCCGGGATCGCCGGCGTCGCGACGGTCCACCCGGTCGACCAGCTGGACGGCGCCCAGGTCGCCGAACTGGCCGTGCGGCTGGGTACCGACCTGGTCGTGGTCGGCCCCGAGGCCCCGCTGGTGGCCGGCGTCGCCGACGCCGTGCGCGCGGCCGGCATCCCGGTGTTCGGCCCCTCCGGCGCGGCAGCGCAGCTGGAGGGCTCGAAGGCCTTCGCCAAGGACGTGATGGCCGGGGCCGGGGTGCCCACCGCCCGCTCCTACGTCTGCACCACCCCCGAGGAGGCCGCCGCGGCGCTGGACGCCTTCGGCGCGCCGTACGTGGTCAAGGACGACGGCCTGGCCGCCGGCAAGGGCGTCGTGGTCACCTCCGACCGCGAGGCCGCGCTGGCGCACGCCGCCGCCTGCGAGCGCGTGGTCATCGAGGAGTACCTGGACGGCCCCGAGGTCTCGCTGTTCGCGATCACCGACGGCACCACCGTGCTGCCGCTGCAGCCCGCGCAGGACTTCAAGCGCGCGCTGGACGGCGACGAGGGCCCCAACACCGGCGGCATGGGCGCCTACTCGCCGCTGCCGTGGGCGCCGGACGGCCTGGTCGAGGAGGTCCTGGAGACCGTCCTGCAGCCGACCGTGGACGAGCTGCGCCGCCGCGGCACCGAGTTCTCCGGCCTGCTGTACGCGGGCCTGGCGCTCACCTCGCGCGGTACCCGGGTGATCGAGTTCAACGCCCGCTTCGGCGACCCGGAGACCCAGGTCGTGCTGGCCCGGCTGCGCACCCCGCTGGCCGGCGTCCTGCTGGCCTCCGCCACCGGCGCCCTGGACCAGCTGGAGCCGCTGCGCTGGGACGAGGGCGCCGCCGTCACCGTGGTGATCGCCTCCGAGGGCTACCCGGCCGCGCCGCGCACCGGCGACCCGATCGAGGGCCTGGCCGAGGCCGAGGCCGACGGCACCGCGTTCGTGCTGCACGCCGGCACGAAGGCGGACGAGGACGGCCGGGTGCTGAGTGCCGGCGGCCGCGTCCTGTCGGTCACCGCGACCGGCGCCGACCTGGCCGAGGCGCGCGACCGCGCGTACGCCGCCGTGGACCGGATCTCCCTCAAGGGCGGGCAGCACCGCACCGACATCGCGCTCAAGGCGGCCACCGCCTGAGGCGCCGGCACCCCCCTGCGGCCCCCGTGCGAACCGCTCGCACGGGGGCCGCGCTCGTCAAGGGCGAGCGAGCCGAAGGGCCGCGCCGGTGCCGACGGTCGGCGCGCCGGCGCTCTCCCCCAGCCTTCGGCCGGGGGGACCCCCATCTCGCTTGTCGCTTCTCCCTTTCGGCACCGGGTCAGAGCGGCCCGGAGGCGAGCGAGCCCCGAAGAGGGGAAGCAACAACCCGCAGGGCGCAGCGCCCCCGGCGTTTCCCGGGCCGGAGCGGTTCCGGGGGCCGACGCACCGTTCGGCGGCCGGATTCCAGCCCATTGGGTGACAGCAACCGCATCCAGCTGACGCAACCGCGCGCTCGGCCTTATGGTGCGCTGGATCGCAGTGCGACGGGGCCGTGCGCCGGGGTCGCCGCCGGGTAGCGGCGCGCCCGCGGGGGGATGCTGGACGGCGTCCGGCCGGGCGGTCGCTCGGGTGCTTCGCACCGGACCGGTCGCAGGCGTCCGGAATCCGGGCGGCGTCACCGGGACGAGTGGAAACCGGGTCGTTCCGGAACGCCCGCCCGGACCGGGGCGTCGAAAATGTCAGTAGCGCCACACAGCCTGCACTGCCGGGGATCGGACGCCTCCGCTTCCCGGTCGGAACTGATCATTTCGAGTCGGCTCAGGGCCCGGATCCGGGCGCCCGAGGGCTCCGAAGGGGGTGCCGCACCGTATGGCCGCAGTCGACACCACGCGCGCTCACGCCCAGGCGGTCCTGCGGGTCCGGGGCCTGGCACTGGCCGCCGCCGTCGTGCCCGCCGCCGTCACGGTGGTCCTGCTCGCGGGCCGGTTCACCGGCCGGATCGGCGCGCCCGGTGCCCCGGACGCCGCCGGCTGGGACGCCGCCCGCTGGGCCTTCGGCGCGGTCGCCGCGCTGACCCTGCTGGTGGCCGGGCTGACCGCCTGCGCCTACCGCCGGGCCGTCCCGCCGCAGATCCCGGCCGTCCCGGTCGCCCGAGCCGAGGCCCCTGAGCTGTACCGGCTGATCGGGGAACTGGCCGACCGGCTGGACGTGCCCGCGCCCTCCGCCATCGCCCTCACCCCGGACTGCGACAGCTGGCTGGAGGACCTCCCGCCGGTGCGGCGGCCCGGCCCGCTGCGACCGCACCCCGTGTCGCCCGCGCCGGTGCTGGTGATCGGCTCGCCGTTCCTGTGGTGGATGCGGGCCGGCGAGCTGCGCGCCCTGCTGGCCCCCGTGGTGGCCGGCACCGCCGCCTCCGCCGACCCGGAGATCGCCGCCGCCCGCCGCTTCCTGCGCAGCCTGGACGCCTGCGTGGACTCCGGCGCGGGCGCGGCCCCCGGGCTCGGTGGCGGCACCCTGGCCGCCCCGCCCCGGCCGCCCCGCCGCGGCGCGGCCGCGCTCGCCGACCGGATCACCCGGCGGATCACCCGCCGCATGCTCGGCGCCTGCCGCGGCCACTCCGCCGAGCTGGAGCGCTCCGTCGCGAGCTGGGCCTCCGAGCAGGCCCGGACGGTCGACTACGGCCTGCGGATCGCCGCCCAGGAGCAGGTGGGCCTGGCCTACGCCGGCTGGGACCGGCTGCTCACCCGGGTCGCGCTGCCCGCCTGGCGGCTCGGCCGCCACCCCGCGCACCTCAACGCCGGAGTGGCCGCCGCGCTCACCGAGCTGTCCCGCCGCGACCGGCTGGCCGACGGCTACGGCAACCGGCTCGGCGACCGCCCCGCCTGCGACCTGCTGGAGGAGCCCGGAACGGTGGACCGGGCGGTCTCCCGGCTCGCGGCCGAGCTGTTCTTCGGCCGCCCGCCGGCCGGTGCCTGGGACGAGCTGGAGTGGGCCGACTACCCGACCGACGTGGTGGACGCCGGCTGGCGGGCCCGCGCCGCCGCCCTGCAGTCCGCCCTGGACCGACTCGCCCCGCAGTCCCGTCCCGGTGCCCCGACCCTCACCCGGCTGCTGGTCCGGCTCGCCGAGGGCGACGGCGAACGGCTGGCCGCCGCGCTCGCCGCCCAGCTCGCCCGCACCACCGCCCCGGCCCCGGTGCTCGAACCCGACCGCACCGGCCGCGACCTGCTGGTCGACCACGTCACCGCGATGGTCTGCTGCGCGGCCGTGGACACCGCCGGCGGCGCCCCCGGCCTGGACTGGCTGGACGGCCCGGTGCTGCTGCTCGGCGGGGTCCGCCGCACCGACCTGGCCGGCCCGGTCGCCCAGGCCGTCGAGCAGGGCCAGGACGGGCCGCTGCGCGCCTGGCTGGACACCGCCGAGGTCCGCCTGGAGAAGCCCGTACGCCTCTAGGGCGCGGCTGACCGTCGAGGCGCGGCGGGCCGTTCCCACCGGGCGCGAACGGCCCGACCTGCCTCTGCCGCCCCATCGGCCGCAGACGGCGCTCGGCGTCCCGGCACACGCCCCCGTCGGGCCCCGCCTCAGGCCGTCCCCGCAGGCCGGAGGCCCTGTCCGGACGGCTCGCGAGATTCCCGACACCAATTGCTACCGTGGGGTGACGCAGTGCCAGCACTGTGTGGTGTATTAGACCGCACGCACATCCGGGGGGCACGTGCCGGCCGGACGGAAGTGCACCTGGGAGGGGCGCGTGGGGACCGAACTCAACCGCCGCTGGGAGTCGGGAACGCACGCTTACAGCGTCTCCGACCCCTTCGGCCAGGGCCCGCTGCCCTGGCTGCGCAGCCCCGACCAGTACCTGGCGGGGGCGGAGGGCGCCGTGCCCTGGTACGTCTCGGTGGACGCGCCCGGCCAGCAGCCGCTGTCGGCCGGCGCGCGGACCAAGCCGCCGGTCGGCACCCCGCAGAGCTCCAACGACGTGGACCAACAGATCAAGGGCTTCGCCTCGGCCGGGGTGGTCCGTCCCGGCGGCTCGGTGGACTTCCGGGTCACCGTCAACCCGCCCCGTGACTTCACCGTGAGCGTCTACCGGATCGGCCACTACGGCGGCGACGGTGCCCGCCACATGATCGACAGCCCCCTGGTGGCCGGCCTCGCCCAGCCGGCCCCGCTGGTGGTCGAGCGGACGGTCTCCTGCCATCACTGGTGGCACTCCTGGCGGCTGCAGATCCCGGCGCACTGGAAGCCCGGCGCGTACGTCGCCGTGCTGACCACCGCGGACATGCTGCACCGCAGCCACATCCCCTTCACCGTGCGGGACTTCGCGGACCAGGGGCGCAAGGCCGAACTGCTCCTGGTGCTCCCGGACGTGACCTGGCAGGCGTACAACCTGTTCCCCGAGGACGGCCGCACCGGCGCCAGCCTCTACCACGCCTGGGACGGCCGGGGCGGCCTGGTCGGTGAGCCGGAGGCGGCCGTCACCGTCTCCTTCGACCGCCCGCACGCCACCGCCGGGCTGCCGCTGCACGTCGGCCACGCGTACGACTTCATCCGGTGGGCCGAGCGCTACGGCTACGACCTCTCCTATGCCACCGCCACCGACCTGCACGCCGGCCTGGTGGACCCGGCCGAGCACCGGGCGCTGGTCTTCCCCGGCCACGACGAGTACTGGTCCGAGCCGATGCGCCGGGCCGCCGAGCGGGCCCGGGACGGCGGCACCTCGCTGGTCTTCCTGTCCGCCAACACCATGTACTGGCGGGTCGAGCTGACCGCCGCCGCCTCCGGCGAGCCGAACCGGCTGCTCAACTGCCGCAAGCGGCAGAAGGCCGCGCCCGGCAGCCCGGCCGTCGGAGTGCCCGGCGCGGCCAGCGCGCTGTGGCGGGACGCCGGCGAGCCCGAGCAGCACCTGCTCGGCGTGCAGTACTCGGGCCGGGTCGCCGCGCCCGTCCCGCTGGTCGCCCGGCACACCGCGCACTGGCTCTGGGACGGCACCGGGTTGCAGGAGGGCGACGAACTGCCCGGCCTGGTCGCGGGGGAGGCCGACCGGTACTACCCCAAGGTGGCGCTGCCCGAGCACACCGAGCGGGTGCTGCTGGCGCACTCCCCGTACCGGGACCTGTCCGGCCGCACCCGCTACCAGGAGACCTCGCTGTACCGGGCACCCAGCGGCGCGTACGTCTTCGCGGCCGGCACCTTCGCCTGGTCGCCCGCGCTGGGCCGCCCGGGACTGACCGACGAACGGATCCAGCGGGCCACCGCCAACCTGCTGGACCGGCTCTGCAAGAACTGACGTTCAGCGGTCGTGAAAGACTGCGGGGGCAGTGACCTCCCCTTTCGCGGTGCCCCACGCCCGTGAACGACCCCTGAGGACTGAACACCTTGAGCGGATTTGTCACCAAGCCCGAGCCCGTCCAGGTACCCGGCCTGGTCCACCTGCACACCGGCAAGGTGCGCGACCTGTACCGCACCGAGTCGGGCGAGCTGGTGATGGTCGCCAGCGACCGGATGTCCGCCCACGACTGGGTGCTGCCGAACGAGATCCCGGACAAGGGGCGCATCCTCACCCAGCTCTCGCTGTGGTGGTTCGAGCGGATCGCCGACATCGTCCCCAACCACGTGATCTCCACCGAGATCCCGGTCGGCGCCCCGGCCGACTGGAAGGGCCGCACGCTGGTCTGCAAGAGCCTGGAGATGATCCCGGTTGAGGCGGTCGCCCGCGGCTACCTGGCCGGCTCCGGCCTGACCGAGTACAACGAGAGCCGTACGGTCTGCGGCATCGCCCTGCCGGAGGGCCTGGAGAACAGCTCCGAGCTGCCCGCCCCGATCTACACCCCGGCGCTCAAGGCCGAGGTCGGCGAGCACGACGAGAACGTCCCCTACGAGGAGACCGCCCGCCGGATCGGCGCCGAGCTGGCGAGCCGGCTGCGCCGCACCACCCTGGACATCTACGCCCGGGCCCGGGACATCGCCCGCGAGCGCGGCATCATCCTGGCCGACACCAAGTTCGAGTTCGGCCTGCTGGACGGCGAACTGGTGATCGGCGACGAGGTGCTCACCCCGGACTCCTCCCGCTACTGGCCGGCCGACGAGTACCAGCCGGGCCGCTCGCAGTCGTCCTTCGACAAGCAGCTGATCCGCGACTGGCTGGTCTCCCCGGCCTCCGGCTGGGACCGCTACAGCGAGCAGCCGCCGCCGGAGCTGCCGGCCGAGGTGGTCGAGCAGACCCGGGCCAAGTACATCGAGGTGTACGAGCGGCTGACCGGCACCGACTGGGTCTGATCCGCAGAACGCAGCACCGCCTGTCGCAGCCCTGCTGCGGCAGGCGGTTTTTTGGCATTCGCGGACGAAATATTCATTTCGGGCATCTGGTTCGGCGGTTCGGAGGAAAATTCTGCCTTGCCCCTGCGTAAAATCTGTGCTTACACTGCCCGAGTGGACGTACGCGGTCGATTTGAACCTGTCGAGTTGTCCAGGGCGCCGGAAGTCGGGGAGCTTTTCGAGCGTTTAGGTTTGGGGGGGTTCGGTGAAATCGTCACCTCGCACAGCGGGCGAAATGACAACTGGGCCGGTGTGACGTCCACCGGGGCCCGGGTATTCGTCAAGCGGCACGGTGAATTCGGTGGGGGAGGCCTGAATGGTTTCGACCGGGCACTGAGCTTCGAGAAGGCGGTCGCCGACCGCCCGGTTTCGGCGGAACTCCGCTATCCTGCCGTGCTCGGTCACGATCGGGAATCCCGCCTGGTCGCCTTCGAATGGCTGGAGGATGCCCGCTCGGGGGCGGACCTGGCCTTCGACGGCGGCTTCGGTGAGGACCTCTCGGAGCAAGCCGGGCGTTGTGTCGGGCACGTGCACGATCTCGATGTCGGCGACACCGGGATCGACGACTCCGTGCCGCCCATGCCCCCCGTGGGCGTCCTCGACTCCCTCACCCTGAGCCAGTGGGTCGAGAGCAGCGGTGCGCAGTTGAAAGCCTGGGCACTGCTCCAGTTGGACCCTGACCTGGCCGTCGCCCTGCGGGAATTGCGGGCCGCCGAGGCGTCCGCCGGCCTGCGGCCCGGCCACTGTGACCTCCGGCTGGACCAGTTCCTCGTCGTGGACGAGGTGCTCCACCTCACGGACTGGGAGGAGTTCCGGCTGGCCGACCCCGCCCGGGACGTCGGGAGCTTCGCCGGTGAATGGCTGTACCAAGCGGTGAAGGCGATCCCCGCAGCCCTCGACGCCGAGGGGGGAGAGCCGCTCGAACACGGATACACCCATGAAGCCGTCGTCGCCCAGGGGGTGCGGGAGCTGGAGCGGCTGCGTCCGCGGATCGAGGCGTTCTGCCGCGGATATCGCGAGGTCCGGGGCGAGCCGGAGGTGGGGCTGGCCGAGCGGGCGGCACGCTACGCGGGTTGGCACCTGATCGAACGGATGATCGCTGCGGCCACCCGGCGGAGCCGGGTCGCCGCGCTGGACCTCGGTGCCGCGGGCATCGGCCGCAGCATCCTGCTGAAACCCGCGGCTTTCATCGGCGTCCTGGGGCTGGGGGGTCTGGCATGACGGAGACCGGGCACGTGATCGCGTCGGATCTGACCGAGGCCCTGCACCTGGTCGAGGTGGCCGGGGACGGCCTCCGGGCCGTCGTGGGCACCCACGAACTGACCGCCGAAAGCCCCCGCGAGCTGCGGCGGCAGCTGAGTACCACTCTGTACGAGGTGCTGCACACCGGCCGCGAACCGGAGCGGGGGGAGCCCCCGCGGACCCTCAGGGACGCGGAGCTGGAAGCGCGGTTCGGCCGCGCCGTTCCGCATCGGAACACCAGGGCGCGGGCGACCCTGCTGCAGGTCACGGCGGACGGCTCGTACGTGGTGAAGCACGAGGGTCTGCGGCTGAAGGTCCCGGCGGCGGCGCTCGCGGGGGATCCGGACAGCTCCGAGGGGACGCGGGTCGACTTGGTGCTGCCGGCTGCTCGGCCCGCTCTGTCGGCCGGGTTCTTCCTGGCGGACGGATCCCGTGGGGCTGGGTACGCCCGGCCGGTTCTCCGAATGTACGTGCACGTGGAAGACGTGGACGCCGCCGTCGCGGCCTGGAGTCGGATCCTGTCGGCCCTGGAAGGGGCAGAGGCGCCCTACCGGGCCAAGGTGCTCTCAACCCGGAGGCTGTTGCCCCGACGCGACGCCCTGGTCGTCTACCTCGGCCCCGGGGCCTGGCACGCGGTGCCGGTGGTAGCCGAGGCAGTGAAGGGGCTGCCCGGGGTCGGAGCGGATTCCTCCCCGATCACCCGGCGGCTGGCGCCCGGAGTGGGTCTCGCCTGGGAACCGCAGGACGGCAGGCCCGGGATGCGCGGGCTGAGCTTCGGCGAGCACCGGACGCGGGTGCTGGCCGAGGCCCTGGTCGGCCACGCGCTGACCGGCGGCGGGAGCAGCCGTGACGAACTGATCGCCACGCGTTTCGTGGAGGCCAACATCGACCCGGCTGATCCGTCGAGAAATATCGACTCCCCCATTCTCGGTGAAAATGTCCTGACGGGTTGACGTGTCATTCGAAGGGGGATGGAAAAATGGCGCGACCGCCAGTGATTCCGGTCGACCAGAAGGTCGCGATTGTTCTTCGACTGCTCTCGGGTGAACAGTCGGTGGCGCAGGCGGCCCGTCGTGCCAAGGTCTCCGAGCAATCGATAGCGAACTGGCGGAGGCAGTTCATCGACGGCGGCCGAATCGGCTTGGAGGGGTCCAGCTCGCGATCCGTTCAGCGGGAGCGGGAACTGCGTCAGGAGATCATGGAATTGAAGGCCGCACTCGGTGAGGCGTACATCGAACTGCGGGTCCGGCGCGGAGCCGCTCGGCGCAGGCCGGGCATGTTGGTTCAGAAGGGCTGACGGATGTCCTTTCCGCAGCTGCACCGCTTCTCGCTCGACAACGGTCTTCGCGTGGTCCTGCGGCCGGTGCGAGGGGTTCACGCCGTCGGCGTGAGCGTCCACTACGACGTCGGGTTCAGGTCCGAGCCCGAGGGGCGGACTGGGTTCGCGCACCTCTTCGAGCACCTGATGAGTCAGGGCAGCGGAAACGTCCAGGGAGCGGAGCACGGGGCACTCGTCCAGGCGGCCGGAGGTTCGGCCGGTGGCTCGACGCACCACGACTACACGGACTACTTCCAGGTCGTGCCCTCGGCCGCCCTGGAGCAGGTGTTGTTTCTGGAGGCCGACCGCATGTGCGGTCCACGGCTCACGGCCGAGAGCCTGCGGGCGCAGACCGAGATCGTCAAGGAGGAGATCCGGACCAACGTGCTGAACCGGCCGTACGGCGGGTTCCCGTGGACGGTACTGCCCGGAATCCTCTACCGGACCTACCCGAACGCGCACAACGGCTACGGGGAGTTCTCCGATCTGGAGCGGACCACGGTCGAGGAGTGCGAGCGGTTCTTCGACCGGTACTACGTCCCGGCCAACGCCGTCCTGACCGTCGTCGGCGACATCGACGTCCCGGCTGCCGAGGAACTGGTCCGGCGGCACTTCGACGACGTGCCCGACGGCGGGCGGCCGGTCCCCGTGCGGCTCGACGAACCCCGGCCGGTCGGTACGCGGGAGGGAACCTGTCGGGATCCGCACGCGGCGATGCCCGCGGTCGCCGTGGGGCACCGACTGCCCGATCCGCGCACCGAACTGGACGCCTACCTGGCGCACATGGTGCTCGCCACCACGCTCAGCAGGTGGGAGTCCTCGCGCCTGAAGCAGCGGATGATCCGTCAGGAGGGCCTGGCCGTGGCCGTCAGCGCCGGCTGCGGCTTCTTCGGGCCGCTGGAGGCACGCGCCCCGGACACGTTCGTCACGGTGGTGACGCACCCGAGCACTGTCCGGACGGAGCGGATCCTGGAGATGCTCGACGGCACGCTGGCGGACCTCGGTGCCCGCGGTCCGACCGAGGACGAGCTGGCCAGGGCGACCGGCTGGCTGGCCGCGACCTCCCTGCGCCGCAACGACGACCTGGTCGTCCGGACCCGGGCCCTCGGGGCGTTCGAGCTGTTGCACGGACGGGCCGAGCTGGTGGACGAACTGCCGGACCGGCTGCGCGCGGTCACCCCGGCGCAGGTCGCCGAGGCCGCTGCGGGACTGAGGCCCGACTCCCGGGCCGTGCTGACCCTCCTGACCGGTTCCCGTACCGCCCACACCTGAGGAGCACCGCACGTGCGCCGTACCACGACGGGCCCCCGTGACCTGCCCCCACTGGGAGTCCAGCAGGCCTTCCGGCTGCCGGAGACGGCGGACGTCGTCCTACCCGAGGGCCTGCGGGTGGTCTGCCTGCGCAGCCCGTCCGCGCCCATGATCGAGCTCGTCCTTCGCATCCCTTTCCTCTGCGCCACGGAGAATGACGGGGCCACGGCCGAGGTCCTGGCCACGACACTGCTCCGGGGGGCCCTCGGGCGCGGGGAGGAGGACGTGGACACCGAACTGGCCCGTGCCGGCTGCTCCCTGGGCGCGGTTCGCAGGTCCGACCGGATCGAGATCTCCGGGTCCGGGCCCTCGGCGGCACTGGAGACCCTGGTCGGGGTCCTGGCGGACGTCCTCACCGGTGCGTCGCATGCCGGAACGGAGGTCGACCGGGCCCGGAGACGGCTGGCCGAACGCTTGCCGCTGCTGCGGGCCCGCCCGAGCACGCTGGCCGCGGAGGCGCTGCGCGTGCACTGCAGGGGAGACTCACCGGCCCTTCGGCTCATTCCGGCGGAGGCTGCGGTGGCGTCGGTGACCGCAGACGGCGTGCGGGCCCTGCATCGGGCCGCGGTGGTTCCGGCGGGGGCACAGCTGGTCCTGGTGGGGGATCTCGACCCCGAGCGGACGGTGGCGCTCCTGGCCGCGCGACTGCGGGAGTGGCGGTCGCGCAGGCCGGTCGGGACCGTGGTGCCGAGGGCGCCGGAGCATTGGCAGCGGCCAGTGCGGCTGGTGGACCGTCCCGGGTCCGTCCAGTCGCTGATCAGGCTCGTGTCACCGGCCCCCGCGCGGACGGATCCACGCTTCGCCGCGCTCAGCCTGGCGAACGTGGTGTTCGGTGGTTCCTTCTCCTCGCGTCTGCTGTCCAACGTCCGTGAGCGCGGGGGGTACGCCTACTGGGCGGGTTCCCGCTTCGACGACATCCTGGAGGCGATGGTGATCGCGGTGAACGCCGACACGGCCACGGACACCACGGTCTCGGCGGTCGCGGAGATCCGGGCCGAACTGCGGAGCATGGCCACCAAACCGGTCACCGACGATGAACTGCGGGTGGCCGGGAACTACCTGCTCGGGGCGAGTGCGCTCGCCATGTCCTCGCAGGTCGGCCTGGCCACCGCCGTGTCGACCACGATCGGTTTCGGTCTGCCCCCGCAGTGGCTCGAGTCCTTCTCGGACGAGGTCCGGTCCGTGACCGGACGACAGGTGCGGGAGCTGGCCGAGGAGATGTTCGCGTCGGCCACCTTCACCGGTGTCGTCCTGGGCGACGCCCGGCTGCTCGCGGGGCCGCTCGGCGAACATCTGGACATGGTTCTGGCCTGAACGGACCTGCTCTCCGAACGGGGCCGGCCCCGAAAGAGCCGGGGCACCTCGTCAGCCCTGCGTCCGCCCGCTCGTCCGCAGCCTCTCCAGCGCCTCGATCGCCTCGGCGAGCGGGGCTGCGGGCGAGCCGTCCGCCTGCCGACTGCTCACGCTCAGGCCCTTGTGCGGAGGCACCACGACGACGTTGGCACGGCTTCGGAGCGCTGCCAGGTGCTGCAGGTAGACCGGCGACGTCACCGCGCCCGGGGGAAGCGCCGGGGCTATCACCAGGGGAGCCCGGGTGGTCTGCAGCGCCATCTGGGAAGGCGTGTCGGGGAGGCCGATCGCCAGCCGGGCGGTGTAGTGCAGGCTCGCTGGGTACACGGCGATCGCGTCGGGCCACTGCGCCAGGTCGACGTGGACGGGAGACGCCTCCGGCTCCTCCGACCAGACGTCCCGCAGCACCTCGTGGCCCAGGATCGGCGTCAGCGCGTGCCGGGTGACGAAGCGCTCGGCCGCCCGGGTCAGGACCACCCGCAGCTCCAGCTCCGGATAGGACAGGCGCAGCCAGTTGATCCAGAACGGGAGCGAAGCCACCCCGAGCGCGCCGCTGCCGACCAGGAGGAGCCGCCGTGCACCGAACGCCGGTGCTCCGAGGGTTCCGGCATCGGAGGGCGCGCGGTCCTGATCCGCCGCGGACATGAAGGTCCCTTCATCAGCTCGCCGAGGGGTGCCGGGTGAGAGTGGTCACACGTCCGGGTGCCCGCCGCTGGCCGGCAGGCACCCGGCACGGTGAGTGGCGGGTCAGCAGCCCCAGAGGTTGGTCTCCACCACGGTTATCGTCACCGTGCAGGCCGGCGTGGTGGCGGGCGCGTCGTCGGACGCGCTCGCGCCGAACTCCTCGGCGTCGGTGTAGGCGGCGTAGCCGGCGATCAGTTCCTCGGTGGTGTCCCTGATGTCCATGCGTCCTCCTGAAGGGAAGGCGGGGGCGACCCTGGACAGGCCGTCCGGTGCCCGCGCTCCGATTATTAGCAGGGAGTGGGCGGCCAAAGCTGACGGTTGTTTGTGTCCGAATGGGCTCTGACCTGCGCCTTTGTCGTCAACGCACCACTTACTCGGCCCCCGGGACGATGAGGGACCGCTGCCGGTCGAGACGCTGAGGCAGGATGTGCGGTCGGCAATCGACGTAGGAGGGGAGGAACGCGTGGAGGAGACGGCAGTGACCGGCGACGTGGTCCAGGAGTTCGGAACGGGGTTCCTGCGGACCACGGTCCAGCGGACTGAACGGGGCTATCTGTGGATCCGACGCGCCGGGCCCCGGCGGGGATCGGCCCTGGTCGGGCCCTCCGACGAGATCCGAACGGCGATCACCGCCCTGGCCACCGGTGAGGTGGCCCTCGCCCTGCCGCGTGCCGCCGCGGCAGGAGCGCTCGGGTACGAGGTCGCCGGCCGGATCCCCCTGGTGCAGATGGCGCTGGCCGCCGACGCGGAGGCGGACCACCTGGCTCTCGTCCCGGTGCTCCGCGGACTGGGCGAGGCACTGCGTCGTCTCCACTCCGAGGTCGACCCGGTGCTCGCCGCTCCCGGGCCGCCCGGCCCGGCGCGACTGGCGACCTGGATGGACCGGGGGAGCGGCTCGGGCGCTGCCCGGGAACTCCATGCGTTCATGCGCCGGCGCCTGGGTGCCGCGCGGTGGCAGCGGGTGCGGACCTGGTGCGAGGAACTGGCCGGCGGGGCGGCGTCGGACGTCTTCCTGCACGGTGCTCCGAGCTCAGGTACGACCGTGCTGGGCGAGGGCGGCCGACGGCCCGCACTGCTGACGGGCGAGGACCATGCCCGGGGCCCCCGGGGGTTCGACGTCGGCTGGTTGATGGGCGAACTCGCCGAGCTCAGGATCTTCAGGTCGCACGCGGTGAACGGGACACCGGAATCGGTGGCCGGGGACCGGCTTCCTGCAGCCCTGTTGCAGGGGTACGGGACGCTGCCGGGGGGCGGGGAGGTCGTGGGGCGGGCGGCGGTCCTGAGGATGTTCACGCACGCCCACGATTTCGCGTCGTACGTGAGATGGGACGCGGAGCTGGAGCACTACGGCGACGCCCTCACCTCGCTCATCGACGAGGGTGGCATGACTCTGGTTCCGTCCGGCGCCTAAACTTCCGGCAGAATGCCGAAGGCCCCCTCGACCGAGGGGGCCTTCGTTCTGGAGCGGACGACGAGATTCGAACTCGCGACCCTCACCTTGGCAAGGTGATGCTCTACCAACTGAGCCACGTCCGCAGGATTGAACTATTGAGTTGTGCTGTGCTCGCGCACTGCGAGCGGACGACGAGATTCGAACTCGCGACCCTCACCTTGGCAAGGTGATGCTCTACCAACTGAGCCACGTCCGCATGGTGCCTGGTGGGGCACCCGCCGCCTCTTCGGATCTCTCCGTTGCGGCGACGAGGAATACTCTACAGCATCGTTCGGGGTGGTCGCCCCACCCTTTCGGTCCGGGCGGGCAGGGCGACCAGGGGCTGCGCCCCGGGAGGGTCAGTTCGCCTCGGCGAACGCCTCGTACACGTGCTTGGGGATCCGGCCGCGGGCCGGGAGTTCCATGCCGCGGGACAGGGCCCAGGCGCGCACGGCGGCCGGGTCCGGGGTGAGCGCGGTACGCCGGAAGGACTTTCCGGTGCGGCTCTGACGGCGGCCCGCGGCGACGAACGGGGCGAGGGCCTCCCGCAGCTTTTCCGCGTTGTCCAGCGACAGGTCGATCTCGTACGACTTCCCGTCGACGCCGAAGTGGACGGTTTCCGCGGCGGCGCCGCCGTCCAGGTCGTCGGAGAGCGTGACAACTACACGCTGAGCCATGGGTGTCAATCCTCTCGGGCAATTCGGCCGCCGGTTCGCGGGGTACGTCCCGTGGCCTGATGTGCACCAACTCGCGCAAGCGCACACGGGCAGGCCCGGTGGCCCGCCGGATACGCAGCACTTGCCGCGACAGGTGGCCCTATTCTGCACCCGAAGGGGGTCGAAATCGAAGAGTTCGGCATTCTTTTCCGGATATTCACGAATCTTCGCAGGTCTCGGATACCGATGTGCGGGACGGGCCGATCTGTCCCCAAGTGCCGTATTCGGGTGTTCTTCGGGCGTTCACGCGCGGGGGCGTGAATCGCCGGAAACGGAGCGGTCCCGGCGGGGGGCCGGGGGTCCGGATCCCTTGTGGCGTAAGGGTCCTGTGTCTACGCGCGTCACTCTCCCCGGCCAGCAATGCAGCCCGAAACGGCCGGTAGTCTGGAGTTCCCCCGCCTCACCGAAGACACCACCGGGAGTGCCAGTGGCACGCGTCGTAGTCGACGTCATGCTCAAGCCGGAGATCCTCGACCCCCAGGGACAGGCGGTGCAGCGTGCACTGCCCCGTCTCGGATTCACCGGGATCGCCGACGTCCGCCAGGGCAAGCGTTTCGAGCTGGAGCTGGAGGGTCCGGTCGACGACGCCGCGCTCGCCCGTATCCGCGAAGCCGCCGAGACCTTTCTCGCCAACACCGTGATCGAGGACTTCACCGTCCGGGTCGAGGAGGCGGCGAAGTGACCACCCGCGTCGGCGTCGTCACTTTCCCCGGCTCCCTCGACGACCGCGACGCCCAGCGTGCGGTCCGCCTGGCCGGCGCCGAGCCGGTCGCCCTCTGGCACCGTGACAAGGATCTCCACCAGGTCGACGCCGTCGTCCTGCCGGGCGGATTCAGTTACGGCGACTATCTGCGGTGCGGCGCGATCTCCCGCTTCTCGCCCGTGATGGAGACCATCATCGAGCAGGCGAAGCTCGGAATGCCGGTGCTCGGTATCTGCAACGGCTTCCAGGTGCTGTGCGAATCGCACCTGCTGCCCGGTGCGCTCACCCGGAACGACTCGCTGCACTTCATCTGCCGCGACCAGAAGCTGCGGATCGAGAACGCGGGCACGGCCTGGACCCGGGATTACTCGGCGGGCCAGGAAATCGTCGTCCCGCTGAAGAACGGCGAGGGCCGCTTCGTCGCCGACGAGCACGTCCTGGACGAGCTGGAGGCGGAGGGCCGGGTGGTCGCCCGTTACCTGGACGTCAACCCGAACGGTTCGTACCGCGACATCGCCGGCATCACCAACGCCGCCGGCAATGTCGTCGGCCTGATGCCGCACCCGGAGCACGCCGTGGAGCCGCTCACCGGTCCGACCACCGAGGGCCTGGGCTTCTTCACTTCCGTCCTGAAGCAGCTGGTGAACGCCTGATGAGCCTCGACACCGTCAAGAACGCCGAGCAGACCCCGGACGCCGCCCAGCCCTGGGCCGAGCTCGGCCTCAAGGAGGACGAGTACGCGCGCATCCGGGAGATTCTCGGCCGCCGCCCGACCGGCGCCGAACTCGCGATGTACTCGGTGATGTGGTCGGAGCACTGTTCGTACAAGAGCAGCAAGGTCCACCTGAAGCAGTTCGGCGACAAGAAGCCGGATTCGGACGCGATGCTCGTCGGCATCGGGGAGAACGCCGGCGTCGTCGACGTCGGCCAGGGTTACGCGGTCACCTTCAAGGTCGAGTCGCACAACCACCCGTCGTACATCGAGCCCTACCAGGGCGCGGCCACCGGCATCGGCGGCATCGTGCGCGACATCCTGGCGATGGGCGCCCGCCCGGTCGCCGTGATGGACCCGCTGCGCTTCGGTGCGGCCGACCACCCGGACACCCGGCGCGTGCTGCCCGGCATCGTCGCGGGCATCGGCGGCTACGGCAACTGCCTGGGCCTGCCGAACATCGGCGGCGAGGTCGTCTTCGACTCCTGCTACCAGGGCAACCCGCTGGTCAACGCGCTGTGCGTGGGCGTCATGAAGCACGAGGACATCCACCTCGCGCAGGCCTCCGGCGCCGGCAACAAGGTCATCCTGTACGGCGCCCGCACCGGCGGCGACGGCATCGGCGGCGTCTCGGTGCTGGCCTCCGAGACCTTCGACGACACCAAGCCGGCCAAGCGCCCGGCGGTCCAGGTCGGCGACCCGTTCCAGGAGAAGCTCCTCATCGAGTGCACCCTGGAGATCTTCCGCGAGAAGCTCGTCAAGGGCATCCAGGACCTCGGCGGCGCCGGGCTGTCCTGCGCCACCAGCGAGCTGGCCTCGGCCGGCTCCGGCGGCATGCGGATCGACCTCGACACCGTGCACCTGCGCGACCACACGCTCTCGCCGGAGGAGATCCTCATGAGCGAGTCGCAGGAGCGCATGTGCGCGATCGTGGAGCCCGACAAGGTCGCCCGCTTCCTGGAGATCTGCGAGAAGTGGGACGTCATCGCCAACGTCATCGGTGAGGTGACCGACGGCGAGCGCCTGGAGATCTTCTGGCACGGCGAGCTCGTGGTGGACGTCCCGCCGCGCACCGTCGCCCACGAGGGCCCGACCTACCAGCGTCCGTACGCCCGCCCGAGCTGGCAGGACGCGCTGCAGGCCGACGCCCCCACCGCCGAGCGGCTGGCCCGCCCGACCACCGGCGAGGGCCTCAAGGCCGACCTGCTGAAGGTCGCGAGCCACCCGAACCAGGCCTCCAAGTCCTGGATCACCGACCAGTACGACCGCTACGTGCTCGGCAACACCGTGCTCTCGGTCGGCGAGGACTCGGGCATGATCCGGATCGACGAGGAGACCAACCTCGGCGTCTCCGTCGCCACCGACGGCAACGGCCGCTACGCCAAGCTGGACCCGTACACCGGTGCCCAGCTGGCCCTGGCCGAGGCGTACCGCAACGTCGCGGCCGGCGGTGCCAAGCCGCTCGCCGTCTCCGACTGCCTCAACTTCGGCTCCCCCGAGGACCCGGACGTGATGTGGCAGTTCGCCGAGGCGACCCGCGGTCTGGCCGACGCCTGCCTGACCCTCGGCACCCCGGTCACCGGCGGCAACGTCTCGCTGTACAACCAGACCGGCGAGGTCGCCATCCACCCGACCCCGGTGGTCGCGGTGCTCGGTGTCATCGACGACGTCACCCGTCGCACCCCGGTCGCCTTCGCCGAGGAGGGGCAGCTGCTCTACCTGCTCGGCGACACGGCGGACGAGCTCGGCGGCTCGGCCTGGTCGCAGGTCGTCCACGACCACCTCGGCGGCCTGCCGCCCAAGGTGGACCTGGAGCGCGAGCGGCTGCTCGGCGAGATCCTGATCTCCGCCTCGCGCGACGGCATGATCGACGCCGCGCACGACCTGTCCGACGGCGGTCTCGGCCAGGCGCTGGTGGAGAGCTGCCTCAAGGGCGGTCACGGCGCGCGGATCGTCCTGCCCGAGGGCACCGACCCGTTCGTCCTCCTGTTCTCGGAGTCGGCCGGCCGCGCCGTCGTGGCGGTGCCGCGCAGCGAGGAGCTCCGGTTCAACGACATGTGCACCGCGCGTGGCCTGCCGGCCACCCGGATCGGTGTCGTGGACGGCGACAGCCTGGACGTCCAGGGGCAGTTCACCGTCTCGCTGGCCGAGCTGAAGGACGCCCACACCGGCGTCATCGAGGCCCTGCTGGCCTGACCGGCGTGCCTTCGAGGGGCGGGCGGTTCTTTCGGGAACCGTCCGCCCCTCGGCGTATGTTGGGCCCCATGCCTCCCAAGTCCCGTACGTACCAGCCGCAGAAGGTCCGCGCCGCGCTGGCCGCCCAGACCGGGGCGCTGCGCGCCGCCGTGGCCGGCCTCGGCGACGAACAGCTGGACCTGCCGACCAGGCTGGGGGACTGGCGGGTGCGGGAGCTGCTCGCGCACCTGGCCGTCCAGCTCGACTTCCTCCCGGTGCACCTGGACGACCCGCTGGAGGGGCGGCCGGCGCTGGACCTGCTGGGCTGGGTCTCGGCGGTCGGCACGGTCGCACCGGCGCTGGACGCCCAGACCCGGGAACGGACGGCCGCCGGGTTCGGCGGGGACGCGGCCTCGGTGGCGGCCGCCTTCGGACGGGCCGCCGACGCGCTGACCGGGCTGCTGGAGCGGCCCGAAGCCGCCGACCCGGTACGGCGGTTGGAGATCCGGCTGGGGTCGATGCTGCTCTCCGAGCTGCTGGTGACCAGGCTGGTGGAGACGGTGGTGCACGCCGACGACCTGGCCGACGCGCTGGGCCTCGCCGCCTTCCCGCACGACCGCCAGGCCGTCGCCGCCGTCACCCGGCTGCTGGCGGACGCCTTCGCCGACCGGGTGCCCGGCGGCGCGGTCGAGCTGCGGATCCCGCCTTACGCGGTCGTCCAGGCCGTCCCTGGGCCCAAGCACACCCGAGGCACCCCGCCGAACGTGGTCGAGACCGACCCGCTGACCTGGATCCGGCTGGCCACCGGCCGGGCGGACTGGGCGACGGCGGTGGCGGACGCCGGGGTGTCCGCCTCCGGGGAGCGCAGCGACCTGGGGGAGTACCTCCCGATCCTTGGCTAGCCCTTGAGCCGGCCGGCCAGGGCTTCGGCGGCCCTGCGCAGCGGCTCGCCGGCGAGGGCCGGGTTCCGGGCGTCCTGGCCGGTGGTGTTCTGGTCGAGCATCAGCACCAGGTCGCCCTCGCCGTGCAGCGCGATCCGGGCGACGGCGGCCGTGCCCCCGCCCGGGGTGAGCTTGGTCTGCCCGACGGCGGGCCGGTCGCTGGAGAACTGGGACAGCTGGTCCACGCCGAGCAGACCGGCGCGCGCGATCGAGGGGAGCATCATGCTGATGCCGTAGTCGTTCTTCGGCACGGCCAGCAGCTCGACGTCGACGGTGGACGGGCCGACCGTGTACGAGCAGGTGATCTGGGCGTTCGGGGGAGTGGCCGGCATCTCGGTCATGGTCGGCGGGTGGGTGGCGCCCGAGGGCCAGGGCTGGGCCGGGACGCCGTCCCCGGCGTTGCCCTTGACGGAGCGCCCGTCCGTCACGGCGGGGGCGACGGCGCCGGTGATCCCGGCCTCGGACGCGGCCTTGGCGAAGTCGAGGCCGAACGGGCAGGTGCTGGACTTGTTCTTGAACAGGTCCAGGGCGGTCGACCGGACGCGGTCGTAGGAGAGCGCGCCACCGCTCGTGGCGGTGTCGGCCGAGGACGAGCAGGCGGCGGCGCCGAGCGTGATCCCGGCGATGGCGAACGCGGCGGTGAGTCTTCGGCGTTGGGCAGCGGTCATGATCGCAGGCTAGTGCGAGGTCGTCCCGTCCACTTGCCGTTCAGGTCTCAACTCCGTTGCACTACGGGACGGACGGTCCGCTCAGGTAGGTGCCGTCCGCCGAGTACGGCCAGGCGTTCGGCGTGCAGCCCTTGAGGCCGTATATCTGCTGCATCATCGCGGGCGCGGGCTTGCCCGGGCCGGGGCAGGTCTCGTGGCCGTGGCCGATCCGGTGGCCGACCTCGTGGTTGACGATCAGGGCCCGGTAGTCGTCCAGCGGGCCGCTGAACTGCGGTGAACCGGTGTTCCAGCGCTTGGAGTTGACGAGCACCTGGTTGCCGACGTTGCAGTTGACCTCGCCGTGGGTGTCCAGGCCGGAGGCGCCGCAGATCTTGTCGACGGTGGCCGGGGAGGCGATCTTCACGGTGAAGTCGTACGAGCCGCCGGCGACCAGCTGGAAGCCGTTCCTGTGGTCGTTGGTCCAGCCGCGAGGGTCGCCGAGGATGCCGTGCACCTGCGCGGCGGCGGAGGCGGCGTCGATGCCGATGCCGTCCTCGACCTCGACCCGGTAGCGGCGCACGGTGCCGCGGCCGACCGCCTTGGCGCTGGCGGGGGCGATGCTGAAGGTGCCGGAGCCCTTGGTGGGGCCGGGGTCCGGTGCGGTGGGGGTCGGCGTCGGGGTGGGCACGGGCGGGGACGTCGGGGTGGGTGCGGGGGGCGGCGTCGCTGCCGCGGTGGGCGACTGCTCGGCCGGCGGGGCGATCCGGGCCTGGGCGGTCGGCGCGGGGGCGGCCGCGCCCGGGGGGCGGTTCAGCAGGAAAGCTGCGGAGCCCAGCACCAGCAGCGAGGCCACCAGGGCCGTGAGCATGCCAGGGCCTATTCGTCGACGTGCCTTGCGGCGTCGGCGGCTCCCGCCGGCGTTCCGGAGGGAAGCGGCTCCCGGGCGGGAGGATCGGGCTGCGGGCACGAAACGGAACCCTGGCATGGAGAACGGGTGAATGTCCATGTACGAGGTGGGCGATCTCGGGGGTACGCCGGGCGTGTCGTGTGGATCCCGCCGGATCGGGCCCCGGCGGCCCCGTCCGGCACCGAGTCGGGGCCCGATCCAGCTCACGGGCGGTTGACCCCTGGGCCTCGGATGGCAGACTGCACTGCATGGCGATTCACAAGAATCTTCTCGACGGCCCCGAACCGACCCTCCTGCCGGAGGACGAGCACCCCTACCGGATGCTGGCGGAGGAGTCGGCCTCACCGACCCAGGTGGCGGCCGACTTCCCGGCCTTCTGCCTCGCCTGGGCCATGCTCGCCGACGACGCCTACGCGGCCGGTCGTTACGTCGAGTCGTACGCCTACGCCCGGACCGGCTACCACCGTGGCCTGGACGCGCTGCGTCGCAGCGGCTGGAAGGGCCACGGACCGGTGCCGTGGGAGCACCGCGGCAACCGCGGCTTCCTGCGCTGCCTGGCGGCGCTCGCCCGGGCGGCCGGCGCGATCAAGGAGACCGAGGAGGAGGCCCGCTGCTGGCAGTTCCTGAAGGACAGCAGCTCGGAGGCGTACGCGGAGCTCAAGCAGTAGCGCAAGCATCGGCTCAAGCAGTGGCTCAAGCAGGAGCGACCGCGGAGCTCGATCAGGAGCGACCGCCGAGCCCGAGCGGTAGGACCACATGACCGTGCCCCCGGCGGAGGACCGCCGGGGGCACAGCCGTTGTCACGCTCGTTCCAGCGGGCTCACTTCAGGCGCTTGCCGGCCGAGCGCAGCTGCTCGGCGGCCTCGACCACGCGGGCGGCCATGCCGGCCTCGGCCAGCTTGCCCCAGGTGCGGGGGTCGTAGGTGTTCTTCTTGCCGACCTCGCCGTCGACCTTCAGCACGCCGTCGTAGTTGGCGAACATGTGGCCGGCCACCGGGCGGGTGAAGGCGTACTGGGTGTCGGTGTCCAGGTTCATCTTCACGACGCCGTTCTCCAGCGCGGTGGCGATCTCCTCGGCGGTGGAGCCCGAGCCGCCGTGGAAGACGAAGTCGAACGGGTCGGTCTTGCCGTACTGCTTGCCGATCGCGTCCTGCAGCTCGCGCAGCAGCTCCGGCTTCAGCACGACGTTGCCCGGCTTGTACACGCCGTGCACGTTGCCGAAGGAGGCGGCCAGCAGGTAGCGGCCCTTCTCGCCCAGGCCCAGCGCCTCGGCGGTGCGCACGGCGTCGTTGACGGTGGTGTACAGCTCGTCGTTGATCTCGTGCGAGACGCCGTCCTCCTCGCCGCCGGTCGGGGTGATCTCGACCTCAAGGATGATCTTGGCGGCGGCGGCCTGGGCCAGCAGCTCCTGGGCGATGGCCAGGTTGTCGGCCAGGGTCTCGGCCGAGCCGTCCCACATGTGCGACTGGAACAGCGGGTTCTCGCCCTTGGCCACGCGCTCGGCGGAGATCGCCAGCAGCGGGCGGACGTAGCCGTCCAGCTTGTCCTTGGGGCAGTGGTCGGTGTGCAGCGCGACGGTGACGTCGTACTTGGCGGCGACGATGTGCGCGAACTCGGCGAGCGCGACCGCGCCGGTCACCATGTCCTTGTTGTGCTGACCGCCCAGGAACTCCGCGCCACCGGTCGAGATCTGGATGATGCCGTCGCTCTCGGCCTCGGCGAAACCACGCAGAGCGGCGTGCAGGGTCTGCGACGAGGTGACGTTGATGGCCGGGTAGGCGAACTTGCCCGCCTTGGCCCGGTCCAGCATCTCGTTGTAGACCTCGGGAGTTGCGATGGGCATGCGATCCGCTCCTGTCGGGTTGCGGCGTACGGACGGTGCTGTCCGACGCTGTGTACGCCTTCGTGACGACTCCGTGCCGGCCCGCCGACGCGCGGCGCTGCGGTGTGGCTCTCCGGCACCAAGGTTCGAGGCGGCCTCCGCGGTACGACCATGAGGGTGGTGGGCCGACGCGGGGCAGGACGCCGGTGCCATCTTCCCAGACTCGTGCCCGCAGGTCAGCAGGAGCCCGCCTGTCGGAACGTCGAGCTGGGACGCTCGGCCGGAAGCCGTCGCAGGGCTCGGCCGGAAGTCGTCGGCAAGGTACGCCCGCTATCCTGCGCCCGTGGACTACAACCAGCTGGCCGTCAATCTGCTCGACGCCAAATCCCTGATCTCGTCCCTCGGCGCCATCGGGCTCATCGCGATCATCTTCGCGGAGACCGGCCTGCTGGTCGGCTTCTTCTTCCCGGGCGATTCGCTGCTGATCCTCGCGGGCGTCGCCGCCTCGAACGCCGCCTCCTCGGTGCTCGGCGACGGCGCCAAGCTGCCGATCGCCGTCCTGCTCATCGGCTGCCCGATCGCGGCGATCGCCGGCGCCCAGCTGGGGCACCTGATCGGCGCCAAGGTCGGGCCGAAGATGTTCGACAAGCCCGATTCCAAGATCTTCCGCCGCGAGTACGTGGTGAAGGCGGAGGAGTACTTCAACAAGTTCGGCTCGGGCAAGGCCGTGGTGCTGGCCCGCTTCATGCCGATCATCCGGACCTTCCTGAACCCGGTCGCCGGCACCCTGGAGATGCCCGCCAAGACGTTCTTCCTGTGGAACGCCATCGGCGGTGTGCTCTGGACCGAGTCCATGCTGCTGATCGGTTACTTCTTCGGTGACGCGCTCGCCCCGGTGATCGACAAGTACCTGATCCCGGCGGTGCTGCTGATCGTCCTGCTGTCGATCTCGCCGATCCTGATCGAGGTCATGCGGGAGCGCCGCAAGAAGAAGGCGGGCGTCGTCGACACCGCCGTCGAGACCGCGCAGAGCGGCGGCGGGCGGCACCGGCGCGGCTGAGGCCGACCGGCTGGGTTCAATGCGAAGGGCCGGGCTGTTCCACGTGGAACAGCCCGGCCCTTCGCATTGTCCGTTCGGGCTCGACGGGGTCAGAGGCCCAGGTCGTCCAGGTCGTACGCGGTCACGTACTCCAGGCCCTGCTCCTCGACGGCACCCGCGCCACCGCGCTCGACGATCACCGCGACGCCGACCACCTCGGCGCCCGCCTCGCGCAGCGCCTCGACGGCGGTCAGCACCGAGCCACCGGTGGTGGAGGTGTCCTCGACCGCCAGCACCCGGCGGCCCTTCACGTCCGGGCCCTCGATCCGGCGCTGCAGGCCGTGCGCCTTGCCCGTCTTGCGGACCACGAAGGCGTCCAGCTTCCGTCCGCGCGCGGCGGCGGCGTGCAGCATCGACGTGGCCACCGGGTCGGCACCGAGGGTCAGGCCGCCGACGGCGTCGTACTCCAGGTGGGAGGTCGCGTCCAGCATCACCCGACCGACCAGCGGGGCGGCCTCGCCGTCCAGCGTGATCCGGCGCAGGTCGACGTAGTAGTCGGCCTCCTTGCCGGAGGAAAGGGTGACCTTGCCGTGCACGACGGCCTTGTCCTTGATCTGTGCCAGCAGGGCGTCGCGGTCGTTGCTCATGAGCGTTCAGTCTAGGGCCTGTCCTCGGACCCCCGCCTGCCCCGCCGCGCGCGGCGCTTTCGACAGGCCCTAGCGGCGGCGCAGCGCCCTCACCAGCACCACGGCGCCGCCCAGCAGTGCCACCGAGCCGCCGATCACCCACGGCACCGCGCTGCGGCCACCGCTGCCCGGCACCACGATGCCGCCGGCCTCGCCGCCCCAGCGGGACGCCGCCCGGGCCCGCGCGCTGCGGGCCGGCATCGCCGGGGCGTACCGGCCGCGCGGCGGGGCGTGGTCCACCTCCTCGGCCGAGCGGCCGACGATGCTGCGGCGGACGGGGCCGCTGAGCTCCGGCTCGTCCTCGTAGGCGAACAGCGGCTCGACGGGCACCTCCTCGGCGACCTCGTCCGTGCGGCCGCCGCCCTCGGCCTCGGCGTCCTCGCCGTCCTCGTGGTCGTCGGCGGAGCCGGTGGGGAGGCCGAAGCGCTCGGCGTCGGCGTCGGAGAAGGCGATCAGGTCGGAGAGGTCGTCGTCCAGGTCGTCGCCGGGCAGGTCCTGGCGGTCCTCGATGGAGACCACCTCGGCCTGGGTCCCGGTCTCCTCCCCGGCTTCCTCGCCGGTCTCCTCCTCGGCCTCCTCGGCTTCCTCGGCCTCCTCCTCGTCCGCCGGTTCGGCGTCCTGGGAGGTGAGCGCGGCGGCGAAGCGCTCCAGCAGACGGCGGCCGACGGCATCGAGGGTCTCGGCGTCGAACTCGGTCAGCCGGCCGGTGGCGCTCAGATCGCCGGTGAAGCGGATCGCCGCGGTGCCCTCCTCGGCGCCGTCCACGACGCTGACCCGCACGGTGGCGGTCGCCTCGCCGCTGCCCCGGGCCTCCTGACCCTCGGCGAGCACGGTGAGCACGCCCTCCCGGCCCTCGATCAGCGACAGCACGCCCTTGTAGGTGATCGTGGAGCCGCCGACCCGCAGCTTCAGCCGCCCACCGATCTCCTCGGCCGACCCACTCCCGACCGCCGCCGGCTCGGTGCTCAGCCCCGGCACGCTCCGCGCCAGCAGCGCCGGATCCTGCAAGGCCTCCCGCACCAGCTCTGCGGACATCGGGACGACAACCTCATGCTCCATGCCACGGAGCCTACCGACTGGGCCCGGTCCGGTCCCTACCTACCGCCACCCGACTTTCCCCCGCCCCGCCCGCCACGGCCCGCAACCGGTTGCTCCCGTCGTGGACAGGCCCTTTCGCCGCAGGCCGGGGCTCGCTTGTCCTCAGCGCAGCCCCAGCAGGGTCAGTGGCGCCGGGGGGCGGGCGGGGCGGAGGGCGGTGAGGTGGGCGGTGGAGGTGCGGAGGGTGTCGGGGGTGAGGGCGTGGGGTGGCGGGGCGTCGGGGGCGAGGGTGAGCGGGGGTTGGGTGGCGGCGGCGAGCAGGAAGTCCTGGGTGGCGTCCGCGGGTCCGGGGCGGCAGGTGGCGGTGGGGCTGCCCCGGACGGCGTACGGGGTGGTCCGCAGGCCCGCCGCGCGGAGGCCGGACTCGATCTGCCAGAGGCCGCCCTCGTCCCCGCCGGCCCGGACGGCGATCCGGCCGCCGGGGGCGAGCAGCCGGGCCGCGAGGCCGTAGAACTCCTGGGAGTGGAACTTGACCGGCCCGCCGTCCGAGGGGGCGGGCAGGTCGGCGAGCACCACGTCGTACTCGGCGTCGGGCGCGCCGCGCAGCCAGGCCATCGGGTCGGCCGCGGTGGTGCTGACCCGGGGGTCGTCCAGGGCATGGCCGGTGAGGTCGGCGAGCCCGGGGTCGGTGCGGGCGAGCCGGGGGAGGGCCGGGTCGGCGTCGACCAGCCGGACGGACCGGACGCCGCGGTGCCGGAGCACCTCCCGCAGGGCGAGGCCGTCGCCGCCGCCGAGCAGCAGGACCCGGGTGTCCGGCCCGGCGGCCATGGCCGGGTGGACGAGTGCCTCGCTGCCCCGGTACTCGTCGGGTCCGCAGACCGCGAGTCGTCCGTCGAGGTAGAGCCGGAGCGGGCCCTCGGCGGGGCCGGTGAGCACGATCTCCTGGTACCGGCTGCGGGTGGCGTAGCGGATCTGGTCGCCGTAGAGGGCGTGCCGGGCGGCGCGTTCGATCGCGTCGGAGCCGACGGCGGCGGCCGCGAGCAGGGTGAGGACGACTGCGCAGCCGAGCCAGAGCAGGCGTCGTATCCGGGGCGCCGGTTCCTCGCGGAAGAGCCAGAGCACCACGGCGGCTCCGGCGACGGCGTTGACCGCCCCGGTGAGCAGGGCGCCGTCGCCGGGCCCGAGGCCGGGGAGGATGAGGAAGGGGAAGGCGAGGCCGCCGATCAGTGCCCCCACGTAGTCGGCGGCGAACAGGTCGGCGGCGGCGCGGCCGGCGTCCTCGCGTCGGATCCGTTGGATGAGGGTCATCAGCAGCGGGATCTCGGCGCCGATCAGGATGCCGATGAGGCAGGTGAGGCTGACCGTCGCGGCCTGGTAGCGGCCGATCCAGGCCCAGCAGGAGTACAGGGCGAGGACGGAGAGTCCGCCGGTGAGCGCGAGGGCGCATTCGACCAGGGCGAAGGCGGTGGCGGGCCGGCTGGTGAGCCGTTTGGCGAGCAATGAGCCGAGGCCCATCGCGAAGACCATCACGGAGAGCACGACCGAGGTCTGGGTGACGGTGTCCCCGAGCAGGTAGTCGCCGAGCGCCACGAGTTCGAGCTCGTAGACGAGTCCGCAGGCCGCGCAGACGAACGCGGCCAGGAGGACGGCCAGGCGGGCGAGCCGGGGGTGGGATCGCAGCCGGGACCGACGGCGGGTGGGCAGGGGGATGAGGCTTCGCCCGGTCAGGGGTGGGGTGCCGTCGTCGAGGTCCACTCGCGGGCGTGCGGGCGGACCGGCCGGATGGTTGATCACGAACAAACGCTAGGGGACGTGCGGGACGGATAGCTGCGCCCATCCGACGGACAGTGCGGGCCCTCGGATTGACGAACCGTTCCTGCGTACGATTCGTCGGCTCGCGCCGTGTGACGTGTGACGTGTGACCGGATCGGTGCTCCCGCCCGGGCTTCGGGCGGTCACGCCCCCGACACCACCAGCGAGGAGCGGGTGCAGACCAGCTGCCCCTCCTGCGGGTAGGCGTGCCAGGTCCGCCAGAGCAGCCGGTCCGTGCCGCCCTGGGTGACCAGCGCGGTGAAGGCGCTCGGGTCGCCCGGGAAGACCCCGGCGAGGCCGCGCGGGTGCCCCTCGACCAGGGCCAGCAGTTCCTGGGCGCGGGCCGCGAAGTCGTGCGGGGGCAGGACCTCGATCCGGGCGGCGAACTCGTACTCCCAGCCGCCGACCTGTTTGGCCACCCGGGCGGGCAGCGGGGTGCTGCGGCCGGGCAGGCAGGCGACGGTCTCCAGGCAGTCGCCGGGGCCGGCCGAGACCACCACTTGGTGCGAGGCGCCCAGCAACCGCAGCTGGAGGGTGCCGGAGGTGCCGGGGCGGCCGCTGTCGAGTCTCAGGTCGCGGACCGCGAGCGCGGGCAGCGGTTCGCCGCCGAGGCACCAGGCCAGGTCACCGGCGCGGGTGTCCGTGTAGGAGGTCTGCAGTGTGGTGAGCATGCTCGGCTCCGCGTTTCAGCTCCGTGCGCGCCCGCCGAGCAGCAGCGAGTAGGCCTAGGCGATGGCGAGGCTGTTCGTGGCTGTGCGGCCCTGGGCGCGGCCGACCGTGGAAGGAAGGATTCCGGCTGGAGATTCAGCAGCAGAGAAGCACGAATGCGCCGGGTCCGTTGGGGATTTACCCAACTTTGTGAAGCATTCACCGCTTCGAGCACACCTGCTTCCCGGCTCTGATCGACCCGGTGTGCGACTCTGCACAGCGCGCGCCCCTGCAACCGGCCCATGCGCCGTGCGCGCCGGTAGTGCGACCTACGCGCGCTTCGCGTGCCGCCGCCCTCCACGCATGGTGCGTGGAGGGCGGCGGGGTGTGCCGAGGAGGTCACCCGAGTTGCCTCGCGGGCAGCAAACGAGCATGCCACTCAGGGAAGTTGATGGCGACTCAGGAAGGTGTCGGGCCGGAATTGCCCCCGTCTGAGTGGGCGCGCGAAGACCCGCAAGCGCCGTAGGTGCGCAACGGGCTCCCGGAGTGCCCGACCCATTTGCACAAACCGTCCGGCCCCGGGCTACGGTCGGCGCCGGTTGCCGGACAGGCTTTTAGGCCGAGAGCCGGGTGGCGCCGCCGCCCGTGGTGTGCTCCGCGGCGGACATCGACCGGTTGGCGAGGACCGCGGCCTGGACCCGGTTGTTCGTGCCGAGCTTGGCCAGGATCGCGCTCACGTGGTCCTTGACGGTGGCCCGGCTGAGGTGGAGGAGGCGGGCGATCTCGCTGTTCGAGAGCCCCTGAGACAGTTTGGACAGCACCTCGTGCTCCCGCTCGGTCAGCGAGCCGACCCGGGCCTGCTCGGTGGAGCGGAGGTCCGCGTTCAGGTACCCCTTCAGCACCATCTCGGCGACCTGGGCGGAGAGCGGACTCCCGCCCCTCGCCAGCAGCCTCGTGGCGGGGACGAGTTCGTCCGCGGCGCTCTCCTTGAGGATGACCCCGGAGGCCCCGGCGCGCAGTGCGGCGGCGATCTGACTGTCGTTCACCGAGCTTGCCAGGGCGGCGACCGCCGGTGGTGCGGGCAGGGCGCGGAGCACGGCGATCAGGTTCGATTCCTCGTCGCCGGCCGAGTTGGTGTCGACCAGGACGACGTCCGGTCGGTGCCGGAGGCAGAGCTCCTCGGCCTCGATCCCCCCGCAGACCGCCGACACCTGGATGTCGCCGCTCGATTCGAGAATGTGCTGGACCCCCCAGCGGGTCAGGACGTCGTCGTCGACGACTACCGTCCGAATCACGTGTATCCCCCATGTACGTGTAGTTATATCTGTGTATATCACGATTTAACCTGCTGTTTTCCTTGCCGAGCCCGGCGTTGACGAACGCTTGACAGCCACCTGGCCGCGGCCCTTCCGCCAGGTGGCGGGGGTCAAGGTGTGGCCGGCTGGCGGATGGGCCGGGAGGCCGGCTTCGGACAGAGTCGTGTCTGCCGGGCGAACGGTTGTCCGGCGGGAACGGGGGGTTGGGAACGTGAGTGTCCGAGCCGGCGCACGGATGGTCGCCGCAGGTCTCGCCCAGTGGGCGAGCGGCCGCCGGACTGATCTGTCCGGCCGGGTCTTCTTCCTCGAGTCGGCCGAGCACCTCGCCGCGGTACTGCGGTTCGCCACGGCCGACGACCTGGTGATCGCACCGGAGGACGGGCTGGAGAGCGACTCCGGCAGCGCGGCGGTCGCCCGCTACTCCGGGCGGTTCGTCGAGCCCGGCGACGAGATGCTGGTCGAGGGCCGGTACGCGGTCGAGCTGCAGGACTACCTCGCCGCCGCCTTCCTCCCGGTGGTCGGCTTCACCGTCGTGCGGCTGGACGGCGAGGCGGGCTGGCGCACCTACCTGGAGGACGCCGAACTCGCCCGGGACACGGGTGCGTTCGTGGAACAGCTGGTCCACCCGGCGGTCCTGCTCGCGGACAAGGGCGCGCTCGGCCGCGACGCGACCGACGGCCGGTCGCTGCCGCGCATCCACGTGACCGAATCGGGCGAGGTCCGTACCGCGCCCGGCGGCACGCGACTCGGGACGGTCGACGACTCCTTCGACGAACTCATCCTGGCAGCAAGCAGGTTGTCCGCCGACGGCGAGGACGACCTGCGGGCCGTGGTGGCCCCGGAGGACCTCCGCGCCACACTGGCCGAGCGCCCCTGGCTCCCCCGGTACGTCCACGCCCTGGAAGCGCTGCGCGTCGTGCGGCAGGAGGGCGCCGACTGGCGGGTGTCCGGCTTCGGCGGCCGACTGGTCGACGGGCTCCCGGCCGAGTACCGGGAGCCGGACGAGGCGCCGCTGCTGCTCTGGAACGACACCGACCACCTGCTCCACCACCCGCGCTCCGGGCGGCGGTTCCGGCTGGGGGCCGACGCGGCCCGGCTCGCCGAACTGCTGCTGGTCACCGGCTCCGCCGAAGCGGCGGCGGCCCTGGGCGCCGAGCTGCTCGGACTCGCCGAGCCGGTCGCCCGGCAGGCCGCGGCCGAGGTCGAGGCCCGGCTGGAACGGGCCGGCCTGTGGGTGCCCGCCGTCGGAGCCGCGCGATGAACGCCGTACGCCATCCGCTGTGGGAACTGCTGGTCCCCGCTTCGGAATCGGCCCGCCCCGAGCGCACCCTGGTCGGTGCGCAGGGGGTCCGGGTGAACTACGCCGACGGCAGTTCGGCGCTCTGCGCGACCAGCGGCCTGTGGAACGTGAACCTCGGCTACGGCAACCGCGCGGTGGCCGAGGCCGTCGGCCGGGCACTGCTCGACGCCTCGTACCTGTCGCTGTTCCGGTTCGGCCACGAGCCCGGTGTCACGGCCGCCCGCGCCCTGCTCCAGGTGTGCGGGGCCGAGCACTACGGGCGGGTCCTGTTCTCCACCTCCGGCGGCGCCGCGAACGACGCGACCATGAAGCTCGCCCGGCAGTACTGGGCCCTGCGCGGCGAGGAGCGCCGCGTGGTGGTGGGCCTCAAGGGCAGCTACCACGGGCTCACCTACGGCAGTCACGGCCTGACCGGGGAATCCCTGGGACAGACCGGCTACGCCGTCGACCGGCGGTTCATCCGCCACGTCGCCCACGACGACGACGGCGCGGAGCTGTCGGCACTGCTCCGCCGAGAGGGACCGCGGATCGCGGCGCTCGTCGTCGAGCCGGTGCTCGGCTCGGGTGTCCTCCCGCTCTCGGAGACCTTCCTGGCCACCGTCCAGGAGCTGCGCCGGGAACACGGCTTCCTGTTGGTCGCGGACGAGGTCGCCACCGGCTTCGGCCGCACCGGCCGCTACTTCGCCTCGGAGGTCTGGGAGCCGGCGCCGGACGTCCTGATCACCTCCAAGGGCCTGACGAACGGCGCCTGCGCGGCGGCCGGCGTCGTGGTCTCGCACGAGGTGTGCGAGATCTTCGAGCGCACCGACGCGCTGCTGGTCCACGGGGAGACCCAGGCCGGTACGCCGCCCACCTGCGCCGCCGTCGTCGCCACGATTTCCGAGATGGAGCGGCTGGACGCCCTCGCGGGCGCCCGGGCGGTGAGCGCCGGCCTCGACACCCTGCTCGTCGGCCTGCAGGGCCACCCGCTGGTCACCGGGACGCGCGGGACCGGATGCTTCCGGGCTCTGCGGCTCGGCCGCCAGGGCGCGGAGCTCTCCGCGGCGGACGTGGCGCGCGTGGTGACCGAGGTCCGGCGGGCGGGCGCGGTGGTCCAGCCCGGCCCGAGCTGCGTCCAGCTGGTACCCGCCCTCGTCTACACGGACCAGGAGCTGGCGGAGCTGGGCACCGCCCTGGCCGCCGGGCTGGACCGGGCCGCCGAGGTGCTGTCGTGCTGACCGTGGAACGGTGGTCGTGCCCGACCGCCGTGACCGTCGGACACGGCGCCACGGCCGCGGTCCTCGCCCAGCTCGGGCGGGGCGGCCGTACCGTCCTGGTCGCCGACGCGGCACTGGCGGAGCGGACCCGGGAGGTCGGGCGGGCGCTCGGCGCGGCCCGGGTGCTCACGGTGGACGCCGGATGGTCCGGGGCCGACACCGTACGGGAGTTCGCCCGGACGCTGGCCGACGAGCGCTGCACGGCGCTGGTGGGCCTCGGCGGCGGAAGCGTGCTCGACCTGGTCAAGCTGGCCTCCGCCGCGGTCGCCGACCCGCGGGTGCCGCCGCTGCTGGAGGCGCGGGCCGGACGCGGCGGGCTGATCCTGCTGCCCGGGGCGAGCTCCGCCGCCCGGCCGGCCGGGAGCCCGGCGACGGTGCTGCTGCCGACCACGGTGGGGACCGGCGTGGAGGTGAGCGCGGTGGCGTGCCTGACGACCGGGCGCGGCAAGCGCCTCGTCTCGGGTGGCCGGCTGCGGCCGGACCTCGCGGTGCTGGACTCCGCGAACACGGCCACCCTGCCCCACCGGCTGGTGGTGGAGGGCGTGCTGGAGGCGCTGCTGCGGGTGCTGGGCAGCGCGATCGGCACCGAGTCGGGGCCGGCGTACGCCGACGGAGAGGCGGCAGGTCTCGCCGGACGCCTGGTGGCGACCGGAACGGAGCTCGCCGGCGGCCGTGACGACGCCGAAGTCCGGCTGGCCGCGAGCCAGTTGAGCGCGGCCACGCACACCGGCTGGGCGCTGGTCGGCCGGGCGCCGTTCGCCGCCAAGCACTGGTACCTGGCCAACGAACTCTCCACCGCGCTCGGGGTGCGGAAGATGACGGCGACGGCGACCCTGCTGCCCGCCGTGTGGCAGCGGATCCAGGGCGGCGACCTGCGGTTCGGCCACCCCGAGCGGCTGCGCACCGCCTGGTCGTGGGTGCACGCCGCCGCTCCGGAGCACCCCGCGGAGCCGGTGCCCGGGATCCGCTCCCTGCTGAGCGCCTGGGACGTCCGGGCCGTGTCGGGCGCCGCGCCGCAGGCCCTGGACCGGGCCGCGCGCGCAGCGGTCGAGAGCTGGGGCGGACGACTGCCGATGCTCGCCGGGATCGACACCGCCGACGCCCGAGCACTGTACGAGCAGGCCTGTTGGTAACGCGCCCAAAGGAGACGTCATGACGAGGAACCCCGCCACCGGCAACCGCCTGTTGCCCGCACTGCTGGTCCCGGCCGTGGGCCTGGTGGTCCTGGCGGCGCTGACCGCCGTGGGGTGCCCGCCGCTCGTCCGCAAAGTGCTGCTGGCGGTGGTGATCGTGACGGAACTCGGGCTGATCGCCCGCGCCTGTGCGCGCCGGAAGGACCGGTAGCCGCACGGCGGGGAGATCCCGAAGACGGCAAGGCGGCGCAGGCGGCACCACGCCCGCGTCGCGAAGATTCCTGCCGGGAAAGGGGGTGAACGAACGTGCAGAACAACCACGAGGGCCTGGACCTCAGCTTCGAGGAGCTGGAGGTGGTGGAGGCCCCCGACAACGGCGATGACTTCCTCAACGGCGTCATCGTCGGCTCGACCCTGGTCGGCATCGGCCTGGCCATCACCTGAGCCTGCCGGGTCGACCACCGCAACCGAGCAGCTGGAAGGAGGTGAAACGCAATGGAGAAGTTCGCCGTGGCGACGAACGAGCAGCCGGGCGCCGAGCTCAACCTCCGCTTCGAGGAGCTGGAGCTGATGGACGCTCCGGACGCCTGGTCCTGGTACGCCGGGGTCAAGGTCGGGATCGTGCTGGGCCTGGGTGCGGCCGCCATCACCTGATGGACGTGCACGCGGGCCGAACGCCCTGAAGAGGAACGGAAAGGAGGTGGAACACATGCAGGAGACGACCAAGAACGTCGAGCTCGACCTGAGTTTCGAGGAGCTGGAGGCCATCGAGGCCCCCGGCAGCTGGCTGGACAAGGCGACCAACGTCGTGGTGATCGGCGGGATTCTGACCGGAATCGCCGTGACCTGATGAGCACCTGAGGGCGCAAGCGGGTGGCTCCGGTGATTCATCGCCGGCGACCGGGGCCATCCGCTGCGCCGTCCCGCGGGGGTGGCGCAGCGAGCAACGAAGAACGCAGTGAACAGCGCGGCGAAGAGCGCAGTGAACAGCGCAACGAACAGCGCGGCGAAGAGCGCCGGGAAGAGCGGGAACGAGCAGCGCGGCGAAGAGCGCCGGGAAGAGCGGGAACGAGCAGTGACGACAGCGGTTCAACCGACCGGTACGGCGGCCCGGATCCTCGAGGTGTTCGGGGAACACCTGCCTGTCCGGGACATCTACAGCCCCGAGGGCTCCCGCCTGTACGACGTCATCACGCGGGACGACCACAGCGAGGTGCGGGAGATCCTGCGGGCGGCGCGCGGCTGCGCCGGCCCCGTGCTCGACCTCGCCTGCGGCTCGGGCCGGCTCACGCTCCCGCTGCGCGCGCTCGGGCAGGACGTGGTGGCGCTGGACTCCGCCCCCGAGATGCTGCGCATCCTCGGCGAGCGCCTGGCGGCGGACGGTGCTCGTCGCTCCGGTGCCGAAGTCCGGCTGGTCGAGGGCGACATGACGTCCTTCTCGCTGGACCTCTCCTTCGACCTGGTGGTCCTCGGGGCCACCTCGGTGACCCTCCTCGACGCACCGTCCCGCGCCCGGCTCTTCGCCCGGGTGCGGGAGCACCTGGCCCCGACCGGCCGGTTCCTGCTCTCGGCGACGGACCACCTGGAGCGGGCCGCGCGGCCCACCGAGCGGATCCGGCTGCTGACCGGAGAGAACGGCCCCGACCAGGCCCTGCACCTGATGGTCGAGCACCTGGACCCGCTCGCCGGGACCCGGTCGATCAGCATCCTGCGGCAGACCGTCCGCGCCGGCGAGGTCGTGGCGAACGAGCTCTTCGTCAGCCGCGTCCACACCGTCTCGTCGGCCGAGCTGAGCGACGAGCTGGACGCGGCGGGGCTGCGGGTCACCGCCCGGCACCCGCTGGCCACCGGCGGACCGGGCGACGCGCCCGGAGTCGTCCTCCTGGAGTGCGTCCGATGACCGATCCGCTGCGGACCCTCGACGAGGCGACCGGCCTGGCGCGGACCTGGACCGTGCTGCCGCCCGAGGCCCCGGACGGCTTCCTGTGGCGCGTCCTGGTGGACATCGGCGTGCTCGGCCCGGGCGACACCGGGCGCACGGTCGAGGACTACCCGCTCCACCTGGTCGGCGCGTACGACGTGACCCGGCGGGGCGCGTTCCAGCGCGGTGCGGGCGAGGCCGTCGAGCGGTACGCGCTGATGCCGCGGCCCGGCACCGGCACCGGCACCGACACCGACACCGGCGCCGACGCAGGCCCTGACCGGACCGGCCTTCGGCACGCCCGACCGGACGCCCCGGCACTGCGGTTCACCGAACCGGGCGCCGCCCTGGCGCACCGGGGCGCGCTGGACACGGAGCTCGACTGGTACCGGGGCACCCGGCTCGCCGATTCCTCCGCCGTCCTGGTGCCCGCGCCCCTGGTGGACTACACCGGATCGGACGCAGCGGACCAGGCGGCCGGGCGGCCGGGCCTGTTCGACCCGTCGCCGTCCGGTGCCGCCTCGGGGGCGGGGATCGAGCAGGCCACCCGGGCGGCGCTGCTGGAGATCGTCGAACGGGACGCGGTGATCGCCGCCTGGGCCGCCCAACTCGCCCTGCCCGCCGTGGACATCGACGAGGTGCTCGCGGCCGCCCCGGCGGATCCGCGGTGGCGGGCGCTGCGCACCCTGCTGGCCGGTGTCCGGGCGGCGGGCCTGGAACCGGTGTTCGCGCGGATCCCCACCTTCTCTCCGGAGGTGACCTGCGTGGTCTGCGTGCTGGTCGACCGCGGCGCCGAGGGGCAGCTCGGCGCGGTCGGCGCCAAGGCCTCCGGCAGCGGAGCGCGCGCGCTCCTCGCCTCCCTGCAGGAGGCGCTCCAGATCCGTGAGCTGCTGACCCGGATGCGCCGCCTGCTGCCCGTGCCCGCCGAGCTCCCCGACGTAGTGCGCCACGACGTCGACCGCGCCTGGTTCTGGACCGGCGCCGCCGCCGTCGACGCGCTGGAGCGCTGGACGGCCGGCTTCGAGCGCAGCCCCTGGGCGGTGCCCGAACGCGACCCCGACACCTCGGCCCTGGTGGCGGGGATGGTCGCGGACGGAGCGGATCCCGTCGTGGTGCCGCTGACGCAGCGGCTGCCTGCCGCCGTCCGGGAACTGGGCTGGGCCGCGGTGAAGGTGGTCTGCCCCGGCTACCAGCCGCTGCGCATGGACGAACGCCACACCTTCGGCTGGCACGAGGAGCGCATCCGCACCGCCGCCGCCCGGACCGGTTGCCGGGCCACCGCCCCGGGCGGAGAGGTCTTCGGCCTCGCCCACCCGCTCATTTAGGGCCTGTCCTGGCCCCACCACGACCCCATCCAGCCAGCAGCTCGACGTAGATCGGAAGTCCCGGGATGTCCGTCCGCGCCCCCTCCCCCCGGCCCGCGCTGGCCTCCGACGTCAGCGTCCAGCCTCCGGCGGCGGCCGGCGGGCCCTGGGTGGTCATGGTCGGGGAGCGTCCGCAGGTCAGGGTCGGCGGCGACGTCGCCCGGGTGCTCGGCCTGCTCGACGGGCGGCGCGACCAGCAGGAGCTGCTCGCCGAGCTCGGCGACGCCTGGACCGCGCGGACGGTGGACGAGCTGCTCGCCCGCTTCGCCTCCGCCGGGCTGCTGGACACCGGTGAGAACCGCCCCCGCGGGGACCGCCGGGTGGCCTTCCGGCCGCCGCTGACCGTCCAGTTCACGCTGGGCAACCCGACCGGACTGCTGACCAGGACCAGGGGCTGGTACCGGCCGCTGCTCAACCCGGTCGGGCGGTCGCTGGCCCTGCTGCCGACGCTCGGCGGCCTCGTCGCGCTCCTCCTGCTCCGGCACGAGGTGACCGGCGTCCTGGCCGCGCCGGTGGCGCTGCCCACCCTGGCCGCGCTGGCCGGGGCGATGCTCGTCGCGACCGTCCTGCACGAACTCGGCCACGGGGCGGTGCTCACCCACTTCGGCGGGCGGCCGCACCGCCTCGGCTTCATGCTCTTCTACCTGTCACCCGCGTTCTTCTGCGACGTCACGGACGGCTGGCGGCTGCCCCGGCGCCGCCAACGCGTCGCCGTCGCCCTGGCCGGGATCAGCGTCCACTGCCTAATCGGCGGAGCCGCCGCGGTGACCGCGCTCGCCGTGCGCGGCGGCGGCCTGCGGGACGGCCTGCTGATGTTCGCGCTGTCCTGCTACGTCATGGCGCTGACCAACCTCGTCCCGCTGGTGCGCCTCGACGGCTACCTCGCGCTGATGGCCTACCTCGACCTGCCCCACCTGCGGACCAAGGCCGTCACGGACGCGCGCCACGCCGTCTCGGACCGGCTGTTCGGGGGCCGCCACCCGCGCGAACTGCCCCAGTACCGCTGGGCGGTGGCGTTCGGTCTCGGCTGCATGGCCTTCCCCGTCGTGCTGGTGGGCCTGGCGCTCCAGCGGTGGCTCTCGGGCTCCGCGGGCCTCGGCGCCGCGCCGGCCGCGGTGTATCTCGCAGTCCTCGGCCTGGTGCTGGCCCTGGTCTGCCGCAGTGTCTGGCGGACGCTGCGGGAGGGCTGGGCCTCCGGCAGCTCCCGGCTGCGCGTCGTGCTGGTCACCGCCCTGCTGGCGTCGACCGTCGCCGCACTGGGGGCGGGGGTCCGGGTTCCGTACCGCGTCACCGCCGGCTACGTCGTGGACGGCGGGCAGGTGCTCCTCGTCCTGCCGGAGGGGGCCGACCCCGGTCCGATCCGCCCGGGCGTGCCCGTCCGGCTGGAGAGCCAGGGGCTGTTCCTGCACCGGCCGGTGGGCCAGGCCGTCGTGGCCGGTGGGCCGCGGTCCGGGACCGCGCCGATCACGGCCTTCTTCCCCGTCGACGCCCCGGGCATCACCGTGTCGGCGACCGGCTACCCCCTCGCGCCCGGCACCGGGGCGCCCACCGGCCTGCCGATCAGCGGGCGCGCCCTGATCGAGGGGGAGTCGCTGCCGGCGGCCGAGTGGGTCTGGCGCTCGTACGTGACCCCGGCCTTGTGCGCGCTCACCGGTTGAGGGCGCCGAGCTCGACCATCCGTCAGAACCGATCCACGGCAGGAAGTGAGACCGCCCATGAATCCCGCAGCCGCCCACCACGCGGTACTGCAAGCCGCGCTCGACGACGCGGCCGGCCACTTCGGGGTCGCTCCGGCCGGTGAGCCGGTACTCGGCTGGCAGGGGCGCACCATCGGGGCGCGGGTGCGCACGGCCGCGGCGGAGGAGCGCTGGCTGCGGGTGGTCTGGGCCAGGCCGCAGTGGGCCCGGGGGCCGTGGTGGCGCGGGAACGAGGACGCCGGGCTGATCGCCGGCGTGGTCCGGCCCGAGGTGCTGGGCGTCCACGAGTGGGACGGCCAAGGGCTACGGCTGCGCGCCGAGTTGATGACCTTCGTGCCCGGCCGGCCGTGCTCCGGCAGCCATGAACTGCGCGCCGACCCCGGCCTGCCGGACGCCTGGTGGCAGACCCTGCGCGCCTCGCTCGACACCGTGTCCGCGCAGCCCACCGAGCGGCGCAGTACCGATCAGGAGACCGTCACCCGTCGCCTGCGGGTCTTCTTCGGCGACCGGATCGACCCCACCGTGACCGACTGGCGGGCTGCGCACGGCGACCTGCACTGGAACAACCTGCACGGCCCGGACTTCGCCCTGCTGGACTGGGAGGGCTGGGGGCTGGCGCCGGCCGGCTACGACGCGGCGGGGTTGTACTGTCAGTCGCTGCTGGTGCCCGAGGTCGCCCGGCGGGTGTGGGACACGTTCGCCGACGTGCTCGGCACGCCTGACGGGGTGATCGCCCAACTCTTCATGGTCACCAGGCTGTTGAGCCGGGCGGACGGCGGTGAATTTGCGGAACTCGTCATTCCGCTGCATCGTCATGTGGACCGTCTGATCGGTCGCTGACCAGCGGAAGTCCTGGTCACGCGGCAGTGGACGAGAATGATCACGGAGGGGGAGGGATGCGATGAGCGCGGTTGTGCGGTTCGACGGCTTCACCAAGCGGTACGGCGGCCAGGTGGCCGTGGAGGGGCTCGACTTCGAGGTGGGCGCCGGCCGGGTGGTCGGGCTGCTCGGGCCCAACGGGGCGGGGAAGAGCACCGCGCTGCGCGGACTGGTGGGCCTGCTGCGACCGACCTCGGGCTCGGCCACGCTGTTCGGGCAGCCCTTCGAGGAACTCCGCTCGCCCGCACGACGGGTCGGGGTGCACATGGACGGGATCGGCTTCGAGACCGGCATCACCGGCCGGCGGCACCTGGAGATCTGCGCCCTGTCGGCCGGAGTGCCGCGGAGCCGGGTCGACGCCGTGCTGGAGGAGGTCGGCCTCGGGGACGCGGGCGGCAAGCGGGTGGGCAAGTACTCCACCGGGATGCGGCAGCGGCTCGGCCTGGCGAGCGCGCTGATCGGCGAGCCCGAACTGCTGGTCCTGGACGAGCCCGCCAACGGACTCGACCCGGAGGGCATCCGATGGCTGCGCCGGTTCGTCCGCCGCTTCGCCGAGGCGGGCGGCACCGTACTGCTGTCCAACCACCAACTGGCCGAGATGGCACAGACGGTGGACGAGGTGGTGGTCATCCGGCGCCGGACGCTGTTCGCCGGCACGCTGGACATGCTGACCGAGGGCGGGGCCCACGACCTGGAGGAGCGGTTCTTCGAACTGCTCGATGCCGAGCACGCCGAACACGCCGAGCGCGAGGCGAACGCCTCCGGGACGGCGGTGTCCCGTGCGTGACGCCCTGAAGGCCGAGCTGCTGAAGACCCGGAGCGGCTACGCGATGCTCGGCGTCTTCGGCTACGCCGTCCTCTGCCCCGTCCTGCTGCTGTGGAGCGGCCCCTCCCTCAGCGCCCTCGGGGACCGGACCGACGGGGCGGCGACCCACCTGGTCTTCGGCCTGGTCGCCTCCGCCACGATCGCCGGCATGTTCCTCGGCAGCTACGTGGTGACCCGCGAGTACTACTACAAGTCCATCCTGCGCTCCCTGCTGCAGCAGGGCCGGCGCAACGTCTTCGCCGCCAAGGTGCTCGCCTCGGCCGCGGGCGGCGCGCTCTGCGGACTGCTGGGCGTGGCCTGTTGGACGGTCGTGACCTGGGCCGCCCTCCGGTCGGAGGGACGGCACCTCACCCTCGACGCGACCACCTGGGGGATCGGCCTCGGCACCGTGCTCGGCAGCGCCCTCGCCGGGGTGTGGGGCGCGGCGGTGGGCTGGATCGTCCGTGGCTACTACCTCGCCATGGCGCTGGTCCTCGTTCTGCCGATGGTGGTCGAGCTGCCGCTGCTGCTCAACGCACCCGCGGTGGAACGGTTCCTGCCCGGCGGCGCGCTGGCCGGCCTCGCCCGGGTGCCGGTGGACGGACTGTTCCCCGCCCCGGTGAGCGCCCTGGTCTTCGTCGCCTGGGCGGCCGCCGCACTGCTCACCGCCCGTCGGCTGGTCCGCCGGCGCGAGGCCGAGTAGGGGCCGGGATGCGCGATCGACTGGCCGTGGAACTGCTCAGGCTGCGTCACGACGTGGCGTTGGCGGGCAGTCTGGCCTTCCTGCTGATCCCGGCGCTCGGTGCGGCGGCCGCGCTGCCGCACGACGGACCGGCCGACGCCCGGGCGGCCGAACTGCTGGCCGGCAGCCAACTGCTCTCGCAGGCCGTGCTGTTCATCGCCGCCGCCGCGGTGTACGGCTCGCTGCGGTACACCAACGACTACCGGACCGGCGCCATCGCCCGGGCCGCCCTGCTCGGACCCAGGAGCCGGCTGCTTTGGGACCGGGCGGTCTCCGCCGCGGCGGGCGGCGCGCTGATCGGCCTGGTCGGGACGGCCCTGGTGGCGACGGTGCTCGGGCTGGGCTCAGGCCACACCGGCCTCACCGCGCAGACCGTCCTGGGCACCCCGGCGGCCTGCGCGACCGCCGGGGTGTGGGGCCTGTTCGTCGGCACGATGGTGCGCCACCACCTGCTCACCCTGTTCGTCGTACCGACCACGCTCTTCGCCGCGCTGCCCGTGCTGGCCGCCCGGCCCGCCGTCGGACGGCTGCTGCCACTGGGCGCCCAGCTCGGCATGATCACCGCGCCGGACCGGGCACCCTGGACCGGGCTGCTCCCGGCGCCGTACGGAGCGCTGGTGGCCGCGGCCTGGCTGGTCGCGGTGGGTGTGCTCGCCCGGGTGCTGCTCACCCGGCGCGACCTGGTGTGACCGACGGGGAGGTCAGAGCCGCCGCAGCCGGGTGACCGCTTCGGCCAGCACCTCGTCCTTCTTGCAGAAGGTGAAGCGGACCAGGCTACGGCCGGCGTCGGCGTCGTCGTAGAAGACGGCGTTGGGGATCGCGACCACGCCGCAGCGCTCGGGCAGGGCGCGGCAGAACTCGATGCCGTCCTTCTCGCCGAGCGGGGTGATGTCGGTGGTGACGAAGTAGGTGCCCTCGGGTGTGAAGGCGCGGAAGCCGGCCGCGCGGAGTCCGTCGAGCAGCAGGTCGCGCTTGCGCAGCAGGTCGGCGCGCAGGGTGTCGAAGTAGCTGTCGGGCAGCCGCAGGGCCTCGGCGACGGCGTACTGGAACGGGCCGGCGCTGACGTAGGTGAGGTACTGCTTGGCGGTGCGCACGGCGGAGACCAGCGCGGGGCTCGCGGTCACCCATCCAACCTTCCAGCCGGTGAAGGAGAAGGTCTTGCCGGCGGAGGAGATGGTGACGGTGCGCTCGCGCATGCCCGGCAGAGCGGCGATCGGGTGGTGGACGGCGCCGAAGACGAGGTGTTCGTAGACCTCGTCGGTGACCACCAGGAGGTCGTGCTCGAAGGCGAGTTGGGCGATCACGGCGAGTTCGGTGGTGGTCAGCACGGTGCCGGTGGGGTTGTGCGGGGTGTTGATCAGCAGCAGGCGGGTGCGCGGGGTGATCAGGGCGCGCAGTTCGTTCAGATCGGGGCGGAAGGACGGGGCCCGGAGGGTGAGCGGGACGCGGACGGCGCCGGCCATGGCGATGCAGGCGGCGTAGGAGTCGTAGAAGGGTTCGAGGGCGATCACCTCGTCGCCGGGCTCCAACAGCGCGAGCAGGGCGGCGGCGATGGCCTCGGTGGCGCCGGCGGTGACCAGCACCTCGGTGTCCGGGTCGTACGCCAGGCCGTGGAAGCGCTGCTGGTGCTCGGCGATCGCGGTCCGCAGCTCCGGGATGCCGGGGCCGGGCGGGTACTGGTTGCCATGGCCCGCGCGCAGGGCCCGTACGGCCGCCTCGCGGACCTCCTCGGGCCCGTCGGTGTCGGGGAAGCCCTGCCCGAGGTTGATCGAACCGGTGGCGGTGGCCAGGGCGGACATCTCGGCGAAGATCGTCGTGCCCATCCCGGCCAGTCGGCGGTTCAGCAGCGGCCTGGTACCCATGCGAAAGGCTCCTCACGCGTCGTCGTCGCGCCCATCCTGGGACAGCCGGGGGCCGGGGACAAGGGCGGCCCGCCACTGCGACGTGAGCGCGGTGGCGGGCCGTACGGGGGAAGCGGGGATCAGGCCTCGTCGGAGTCCCCGCCCTCGCCCTCCTCGCCCTCGATCTCGTTCTGCAGGCCCAGGCGCTCGACGATCCACTGCTCGAAGCCGACTGCGGCCTGGGTCCAGTTCGCGGTGGTGGTGACGAAGTAGTCCAGGTTGACGCCGGTGCCGACGATCATCTGGGCCTCACCGATCAGACGGACCACGCCGTCCTCGTGGGTGTGGGTGTAGACCTTCGGCCAGAGGGTCTCGCGGTTCCACTCGTCGATCAGGTCGAGGATCTCGCCCTTCTTCTCCAGCGGGTACGCCCGGTCGTAGAAGGCGCGCACCGCGAAGAGCTCCTTCTGCTCGCCGCGGAACATGTAGTAGACGCGGAAGCCCTCCCAGGGGGCGGTGAGGTCGCCCTCCTCGTCCACGACGTGCTTGAGCTGCATCTGGTCGAGCAGCTGGGTGACCAGGCCCTGGTCCGGGACGATGATCGGCGGAGGGCCGGCCGGCCGCCCGCCCTGGCCACCGGGCTGGCCGCCTCCGGGGACGCCGAAGGACGGGATGGACGACGGGTCGATGCTCATGGGGGTCCTCTTCCTCAGTGCACGTGGTGGCCGGCAATGAGAGGCCGCCCTTTCCACCTCCCATCCTGCCTCATTCGGGGCCTCGCTCACAGGGGCACCCGGGGGCGCGTCGATCTTCCTTTCCGGGCCTGGCGGGCACCGGTCACCCAGGGTGTCCGGCGGGCGGCGGCCGGGCGGCGCGCCCGGCGCGCGGGTGAGCCAAGTCACGCGCCCGGCGCCCGGGTTCGGCTGCCGAACCGGCCGGATGCGGTTAGCGTGCGACGGAACTCGCCGTTGGCAACATCCGTATCCGGTGGGCGAGTTGAGGTGATTTGAGCTGAAGGGGGGAAGCGGGATGGAGCGTACGGTGACCGGGGAGGGTGCCTCGCTCGGGAGGCTGCTGCGGAACATCCGGCTGGAGCGGGGGATGACGCAGGAGCAGTTGGGGGAGGTGTCGGGACTGAGCGTACGGTCGATCCGAGATCTGGAGCGGGGGGTGTCCTGCCCGCGGGTTTCCACGCTGCGGCTGCTCACCCAGACGTGGAGCCTGCCACAGGCGCAGGGGGCCGAGCTGCACCGGCTGGCACGCACCTGGCGGGACCGCTCGCGGCGGCAGCGGCGGGGCGCGGCGGACTGACCGCGGGGAGCCGACCGACTGCGGGGGGCCGACCGGCCACGGGGAGTCGGTACGACGCGGTTCGGGCCGCTCCGCGCGCCTGAGCGCGGGGAGCGGCCCGAACCTGCCCTTCCGGGGTTACTTCTCCAGCGGGCCCCGACCGCGGACGGTGAGGCGGTCGCCCTCCTCGTCCCGCTCGACCAGGACGGTGTCCCCGTCGTGCACCTGGCCGGACAGGATCGCCCGGGCCAGCTGGTCGCCGATCGCGGACTGCACCAGCCGGCGCAGCGGGCGGGCGCCGTACGCCGGGTCGTACCCGGTGAGCGCCAGCCAGTCGCGGGCGGCCGAGGAGACGTCCAGGGTGAGCCGCCGCTCGCGCAGCCGCTCGCCGAGGCGGGCCACCTGGATGTCGACGATCCGGCTGAGCTCGCCGGTGCCGAGCGGGTCGAAGACCACGATGTCGTCCAGCCGGTTGAGGAACTCCGGCTTGAACGCGGCCCGGACGGAGTCCAGCACCAGGGCCTTCTTCTTGTCCTCGGGGGTGGCCGGGTCCACCAGGTACTGGCTGCCCAGGTTGGAGGTGAGGATCAGGATCGCGTTGCGGAAGTCCACCGTGCGGCCCTGGCCGTCGGTGAGCCGGCCGTCGTCCAGCACCTGGAGCAGGACGTCGAAGACCTCCGGGTGGGCCTTCTCCACCTCGTCCAGCAGCACCACGCTGTACGGGCGGCGGCGGACCGCCTCGGTGAGCTGGCCGCCCTCCTCGTAGCCGACGTAACCGGGCGGGGCGCCGACCAGGCGGGAGACCGAGTGCTTCTCGCCGTACTCGCTCATGTCGATCCGGACCATCGCCCGCTCGTCGTCGAACAGGAAGTCGGCCAGCGCCTTGGCGAGTTCGGTCTTGCCGACACCAGTCGGGCCGAGGAACAGGAAGGAGCCGGTCGGGCGGTCCGGGTCGGCGATGCCCGAGCGGGTGCGGCGCACCGCGTCCGAGACCGCCTGCACGGCCTCCGTCTGGCCGATCAGGCGCCTGCCCAACTCCTCCTCCATGCGCAGGAGTTTGGCGCTCTCGCCCTCCATCAGACGGCCGGCCGGAATGCCCGTCCAGGAGGCGACCACATCGGCCACGTCGTCCGGGCCCACCTCCTCCTTGACCATCGACGGCGAGGCGGACCCGGTCTCGTTGTTCGCAGTGGCGGCGCGTTCCTGGGCGTCGGTGAGCTCCTTCTCGGCCGCCGGGATCTCGGCGTACATCAGCTTGGACGCCCGCTCGAAGTCCCCGTCGCGCTGGGCCCGTTCGAGGGCGCCGTGCAGGTCGTCCAGCCGCTCCTTGAGCTCGCCGACCCGGTTGAGGCTCTTCTTCTCCTGCTCCCAGCGTGCCGTCAGCACGCTCAACTGCTCGTTCCGGTCGGCGAGATCGCGCCGCAGCCGGGCCAGCCGGTCGGCCGAGGCCGGGTCCGACTCCTTCTCCAGGGCCAGCTCCTCCATTCGCAACCGGTCGACGGCGCGCTGGAGTTCGTCGATCTCGACCGGGGAGGAGTCGATCTCCATCCGCAGCCGGGAGGCCGCTTCGTCGACCAGGTCGATCGCCTTGTCGGGCAGGAAGCGGGAGGTGATGTAGCGGTTGGACAGGGTGGCGGCGGCGACCAGGGCGGCGTCCGAGATCTGCACCTTGTGGTGCGCCTCGTACCGGCCCTTGAGGCCGCGCAGGATGGCGATCGACTCCTCCACGCTGGGCTCGCCGACCAGCACCTGCTGGAAGCGGCGCTCCAGGGCCGGGTCCTTCTCGATCCGCTCGCGGTACTCGTCCAGCGTGGTGGCGCCGACCATCCGCAGCTCGCCGCGGGCCAGCATCGGCTTGAGCATGTTGCCCGCGTCCATCGCGGAGTCGCCGCCGGCGCCCGCGCCGACCATGGTGTGCAGCTCGTCGATGAAGGTGACGACCTGGCCGTCGGAGGCCTTGATGTCGTTCAGGACGGCCTTCAGCCGCTCCTCGAACTCGCCGCGGAACTTGGCTCCGGCCACCATCGCGCTGAGGTCCAGCGCGACCAGCCGCTTGCCGCGCAGCGACTCCGGCACGTCGCCGGCCACGATGCGCTGGGCCAGGCCCTCGACCACGGCGGTCTTGCCGACGCCGGGCTCGCCGATCAGCACCGGGTTGTTCTTGGTCCGGCGGGAGAGCACCTGGACCACCCGGCGGATCTCGTGGTCACGGCCGATCACCGGGTCGAGCTTGCCGTCCCGGGCGGCCTGGGTGAGGTCGGTGCCGTACTTCTCCAGCGCCTTGTAGGTGCCCTCCGGGTCCGGCGAGGTGACCCGGCCGCTCCCCCGGACGTCCTTGAAGGCGGCGAGCAGCGCCTTGGGCGTGGCGCCCTGCTGCACCAGCAGCTCGGCCACCGGCCCGCCTTCGGCGGCCAGGCCGACCATCAGGTGCTCGGTGGAGACGTACTGGTCGTCCAGGTCGTCCGCGCGCTTGCCGGCCTCGGTGAGCACGGCGAGGGTGTCCCGGGCGAGCTGCGGGGCGGCGACCGTCGAGCCCGTCGCGCTGGGCAGCGCGGTCAGCTGGCGGCGCGCCTCGGCGTCGATCCGGGCGGCGTTCGCCCCGACCGCCTCCAGCAGGGGCCGGGCGATGCCCTCGGGCTGCTCCAGCAGGGCGATCAGGATGTGCACCGGCCTGACGTCCGGGTTGCCGACCGCGCCCGCCTGCCGGATCGCGGCGGACAGTGCGTCCTGCGTCTTGGTGGTGAACTTGCTCGCGTCCACTGCTGGGGGATCCTCCCTCGTCGTCCTTCACTACTGCTACGTACAGCATGCACTAACTTGAGTCTATTCCGCTCAAGTTTTCTTCATCGGCCTGAGGCCCGGGTTTCCCCTGGCTCGACCTTTCGCCGGGCTCAGGTTCCCGGGTTCAGGTCCCCTCGCGCGGGTTTCCTCGCGCGGGTCCCCTCGCGCAGGTTCCCCGGGCTCAACTCTTCCTCCCGGCGGTCCGGCCGTTCGTCTGCCGGGTCAGCCCCAGCAGCTCCCGGGCCGGCCCGCTCGGCCGGTGCCCGGCCGGCCACACCGCGCGCAGCGGCCGCCGCAGGTCCAGTTCCTCCGCCAGCGGCACCTCGACCAGCCGCCGGGTGGCCAGCTCCTCCACCACCGCCAGCTCGCTCAGGCAGACCGGCCCCGCCCCGGTCATCGCCGCCGCCTTCAGCGCGGTGGACGAGGCCAGCTCCAGCCGGGGCCGCGTCGCGCCCCCGTACGGCGTCAGCGCCATCTCCAGCACCTCCCGGGTACCCGAGCCGGGCTCCCGGAGCACCAGCGGGGTGGCCGCCAGCTCGGTCCCGGTCAGCGGGGTGCGCCGACGCGACCACGGGTGCCCGGGCGCCACCACGACCACCAGCCGGTCCGCCGCCACCACCGCGCCGGCCAGTCCGGGCGGGGTGGACGGGCCCTCGACGAAGCCGAGGTCGGCCTCCCGGGCCAGCACGTGCCCGGCGACCTCCGCCGAGTTCGCCGTCCGCAGCGTCACCGCCGTCCCCGGGCTGGCCTCGGCGAGCGCCAGCAGCCAGCCCGGCATCAGGTACTCGGCGACGGTCAGGCTGGCCACCACCCGCAGCTTGGCGTCCCGCCGTTCGCGCAGCGCGTCGATCCCGGCGTCCAGCGCCTGGGCCGCCTCCACCACCTGCCGGGCCCACTCGACCACCAGCCGGCCCGCCTCGGTGGGTCGGCTGCCCCGGGGCGAGCGCTCCAGCAGCGCGACGCCGATCTGCCGCTCCATGCCCTTGATCCGGGCGCTGGCGGTCGGCTGGCTGACGCCCAGCTCGGCCGCGGCCCGGCCGACGCTGCCCAGCCGGGCCACCGCGAGCAGCAGTTCCAGGGCGCCCAGTTCGGGGACGTGAGGGGAGAGGGGCATAGGTTCAGGCTATGTCCTCATAGGATTCGCGGCGCTACCGGCGGCCGGGCCGCCGGGCCAGGGTGGAACCATGTCCACCTCGGTCGATGTCCGTCCGCTCACCCGTCCCGCTCCCCGCACCCGGCTCTCCCGGTTCGACCTCGCCCAGCTCGGCCCCAACTGGTACGCCGCCGTGATGGGCACCGCGATCATCGCCAACGGCGCCGCCGCCCTGCCGGTCCGGGCGCCCGGGCTGATCGGCTTCGGCGAGGTGATGTGGGCGCTCGGGCTGGCCGCCCTGCTTGTGCTGGCCGGAGCCCGGCTGGTCCACCTCACCCGGCACCGCGAGGCGGCCCGCGCCCAGCTGCTGGACAACCCGGCCACCGCGGTCTTCTACGGCTGCCCGCCGATGGCGCTGCTGGCGGTCGGGCTCGGCACCCTGCTGCTCGGCTCCCGGGTCATCGGCACCGGTCCGGCGGTCGCCCTGGACGCCGTGCTGTGGGGCGTCGGCACCCTGTACGCGCTGACCGTCGCGGCCGGCATCCCGTACCTGATGATCACCCGGCACCCGGTGTCCGCGCTGGAGGCCAACCCGACCTGGCTGCTGCCGGTGGTCGCCCCGCTGGTCGCCTCCGCCTGCGGCCCGGCCCTCGTCCCGCACCTGCCCGCCGGAGCGCCCCAGCAGGCCCTGCTGTACGGCTGCTGGGCGCTGTTCGGGGTCGGCCTGCTGGCGACCCTGGTGCTGCTGCCGGTGGTGTTCACCGGGCTGTTCCACAGCAAGCTGCCCGCCCTGACGCTCACCCCCGCGCTGTTCCTGGTGCTCGGCCCGCTCGGCCAGTCCGTCACCGCGATCCACCAGCTCGCCGACGCCGCCCGCCCGGTGCTGCCCGCCCTGGCGCCCGTCATGCTGCCGCTGGCCGAGCTGTACGGCATCGCGGTGATCGGCGTCGCGATGCTCTGGCTGGCCGTCGCGCTCACCGCCAACCTGCGGGCCCGCCGGGCCGGGATGCCGTTCGCGATGACCTGGTGGGCCTACACCTTCCCGATCGGCACCTGCGTCACCGGCGCCGCCGCGCTCGCCCGGCACACCGGCTTCGGCGGCTTCACCGCGCTGGCCGCCGGGCTCTACCTGCTGCTGGTCGTCGCCTGGGTGCTGGCGGCGGGGGGCACCGCCGCGGGGCTGGTGCGCGGGCGGCTGCTGGCGCGCTGACCCGGTCGGGCGGCCGGCCGGACGGCCAGTCGGAGGAATGGCCCCAGCTCAAAAGCAGGCCGCCGTTGCAGGAATGCGCACCTTCAGGCTGACCGTGCACAGCCAACCGGCCGCCGCTGCCCGTACCCCCCGCTGGCCTCGGGCTTTACCGGAATCCCGCCCGCCGCCCACGGCACCGCACCGGCATCGGGATGCAGGTACCTGCAAATGCGCGAACCTGCAATCGGGCGGCACTTGTCCACCGGGCGTCACGCTGTGAGGGTGGAGGCACGCCAAGGCCGCCGGGCAACCGCAGCCCGAGGGTGGCGACTTGCTCTTCAGGTCTGACCACGTGTGCAACGTTCAGCACGCGTGGAACGGGGGGGAAGAGCGCCGGCCGGGGTCCATGTGTGGTGATGGACTCCGGATCCGGATCCGTCGAGGCGTTGCTGCTCCGCCTCGACGGAAGCGCCCGGGCATTGGCGTGCCGACGGCGGCCCCCGGGCACCCGGTGTGCGACGGCACCCGGACCCGGGGGCCCGCCGTCCGACCGGTACCGTGAGCACGCCCGGCAGCCGGTACCGCGCACCCGCGACTCGCGTGTACGGGCGGGGGCAACACCAGGGGAGAGGCGTCCGGCAGGGAGAGTGCGACGTGACGGCGGAACCGGCGGTCACGCCGCACCACGCGGTACCCGTGGGCGGGGAGCCCGACGAGGCGGCCCGGCAGCTCTACCTGGCGATCATCGCCGAAGGCGGCCGCATCCCCTGCGCCGACATCGGGGACACCGACCGCGACGCGCTCCGGCAACTCCTCGACATCGGCCTGCTGATGGCCAACCGGATGGACCGCTGCTACACCGCCGTCAGCCCGCGCTCGGTCAGCGACCGCCTCGGCTCCGAGCTCCGCAGCGAGGCGACCCGGCTGCTGGTCCGCGCGGAGAACCTCCCGGGCGCCCTCGACGGCCTCACCCGCGCCTACGACGCGATGCCCCGTCCGTCCGGCCGCTCCGGCGGCGCGGTCTACGTCGAGGGCCACGTCCACATCCGCCAGCGGATCTCCCAGCTGGTCTCCGACTGCCGCTCCGAGGTGCTCACCGCCCAGCCCGGCCACCGACCCGCCGACACCCTCCAGGTCGCCCTCGCCCAGGACGTCCAACTCCTCCAGCGCGGCTGCTCGCTGCGCACCATCTACCAGCCGGTCGCGCTCGCCGAGGCGCCCGCGCTCGCCTACGCCGAGGAGGTCATTCGGCACGGCTCCCAGATTCGGATCCTCGACGAGCCCTTCCAGCGGCTGATCGTCTTCGACCGCAGCGTCGCCGTCATCGCCGCCAACGACGACAACAGCACCGCCGCCTTCATCAGCGACCCGGCCGCCCTCACCTTCCTGATCGGCGCCTTCGAACGCGACTGGGCCCGCGCCGACACCACCGAGGCCGCCGCCGCCCTCGGCCAGGGCCCCGCCCGCACCATCCCCGACCGGGTCGGCCGCCTCCTCGCCCGCGGCCTCACCCAACGCGCCGTCGCCACCCGCCTCGGCCTCAGCGAACGCACCGTCGCCGCCCACATCTCCCGCCTCCGCGACCGCTACGGCGCCCAGACCCTCTTCCAGCTCGGCTGGCTGATGAGAGGCTCCCGCGATGACTGACGAGCCCGCCCCGGCCGAGCGCGCCCTCTACCTCGCCGCCGTCCGCGGTGGCGGCCGCCTACGCCCCGAGGACCTCGCTCCCGCCGACCGCCCCACCGTCGCCGCCCTCGTCGCCCGCGGCCTGCTCACTCCCACCGCCACCGGCTACACCGCCGCCAACCCGCGCGCCCTCGGCGACCGCCTCGGCGTCGAGCTCCGCACCCGCGCCACCCGCCTGCTGCTCCACGCCGAGCGCCTCCCGGTCGCCCTCGGACCGCTCACCCGGGCCTACGAGGCGGTCCGCCGACCGGACGGGCCGGGCGGGCCGGGCGGGCCGGGCGGGCCGGGCGGTTTCGGGCCGGAGAGCGTGGAGTTCGACACCGCCGTCGACATCCGCCAGCGCATCGCCGAGCTCATCTCCGAGTGCAAGGAGGAGTTCCTCGCCGCCCAACCCGGGCCGCGCCCCCTCGACGGCCTCCAGATGGCCCTCGCCCGGGACCTCTCCCCGCTCCGCCGCGGCTGCTCGATGCGCACCCTCTACCAGCCGGTCACCCTCACCGACCACGCCGTGCTGCGGCAGATCGCCCTCCGCACCCGGCAGGGCGCCCGGGTCCGGGTGCTCGCCGAACCCTACGAACGGCTAATGATCTTCGACCGCTCGGTGGCCGTCATCCCCGCCGCCGAGGACCGCAGCCGCGCCGCCTTCCTCACCGACCCCACCACCGTCGCCTACCTGGTCGCCCACTTCGAACGCGACTGGGCCCGCGCCACCCCCGCCGACCGCCACCTCGAAGCCCCGCACCCCACCACCGTCCGCATCGGCCGCCTCCTCGCCCGCGGCCTCACCCAACGCACCGTCGCCACCCGACTGGGCCTCAGCGAACGCACCGTCGCCGGCCACATCTCCCGCCTCCGCGACCGCTACGGCGCCCAGACCCTCTTCCACCTCGGTTGGCACCTGCGCGGAGAACACCATGGCTGACACCTCCGCCCTCCTCTCCGCCGCCCTCCCGGACGCCGCCGCCCGCGCCCTCTACCTCGCGGTGCTGCGCGAGGGCGGCCGCATCCGCGCCGCCGAGGTCGGCCCGGCGGACCGGGCGGCGCTCCAGCGGCTGGTGGAACTCGGGCTGCTGGTGCCGCAGTTGCAGGACGCCGCGTACAGCGCGATCGACCCGCGTGCGGCCACCGAACGGATCGGCACCGAAATCCGCCTCCAAGGCGCCCGCCTGCTCACGGAAGCCGAACAACTCCCGGAACTGATGGGCGATCTCACCCGGGCCTACGACGCGACTCCGAAACGGCGGGGCGACTCGACCGGGGTGCGATACATTTCGGGAAAGGAGCAAATTCGGCACGAGCTGGGGCAATTGAGCCAGGAGTTCCCCAACGAGGGCCTGACCGCCCAGCCCGGCGGCCCCCGGTTGCCCACCGAGATGCCCGACTCGCTCGACCGTGCCCGTCGCTACCACGAACGCGGCGGAACCGTGCGCACCCTGTACGAGCGCTCGGCCAAGCTCGACCCGGCGACCGTACGGTTCGCCGCTCAAACCGCCCAACTCGGTGCCACCACACGAGTCCTCGCCGTACCGTTCAAGCGCTTCCTGGTCTTCGACCGTGCCGTCGCCATCATCCCCGCCGCCTCGGACTACTCCAGCGCCGCCGTGGTCGACGACCCGGCGATGGTCGCCTTCGTGGCCGATACCTTCGAGACGCTCTGGCAGCAGGCCGAAGGAGTCAACTGGGTGTCCCTGGCTGCTGGTTCCGTTGAGCCCGCCGTCCACGAGCGGGTTGCCGGACTGCTCGCCCGGGGCCTCACCCAACGGTCGATCGCGAGTCGCCTGGGCCTGAGTGAGCGCACGGTCGCCAGCCATATCGCCCGCCTGCGCGAGCTGTACGACGCCGAGACGCTCTTCCAACTCGGCTGGCAGATGCGAGGTGAGCAGTCATGACCGATCACGGCCTCATGCTTCCCGACGGCGCCGCCCGCGAGCTCTACCGCGCGATCCTCCGCGAGGGCGGCCGCATCCGCATCGCCGACATCCCGGAGCGGGACGCGGCGACCGTCCAGTCGCTGCTGGACCTGGGCCTGCTGAAGCCGTACGTCTCGGACGGGTCGCTCAGCGCGATCAACCCGCGCTCGGTCACCGCCCGCCTCGGCGCCGATCTGCGGGCGGCGGGTACCCGCCTGATGATGCAGGCCGAGCAACTCCCGATCCTTCTGGGCGACTTGACCGCCGCCTACGACACCGCCCCGCGACGCCACGACCGCACCGGAACCATCCGGATCGTTGAAGGCGGCGAGAACATCCGGCACCGGATCTCGCAGCTCAGCGAAGAGTTGAACCATGAGGCGCTTTCGCTCCACCCCGGTGGAGCCAGGCCGACGGACGCCACCGACGACATCGTGGAAACCGCCCGCCGTTTCGTTGAGGCCGGCGGTTCGATGAACACCATTTACGAGGACACGGCCCGACTCGATGGTCCGACCGTCCGTCTGGCCGCTCGCTTGACCGACATCGGCTGCCGCATCCGGGTCGCACCGTTCTCGCTCACCAAGATGATGATCTTCGACCGCGCCGTGGCCGTCATTCCAGCCTCGGCCGATTTCGATGCCGCGGCTTTCGTGGAGGACCCGGCCACGGTTGTCTTCCTGGCGGAGGTCTTCGAGCGATTCTGGCAACTCTCCGAGGGCGTCAACTGGGCGGCCCTGGCCGCAGGCCCCACGGACTCCGACCCTCGCGAGCAGGTGGGCCGCCTGCTCGCGAGGGGCCTCACCCAGCGCGCCATCGCCACTCGCCTGGGCCTGAGCGAGCGAACAGTCGCCGGTCACATCGCCCGCCTGCGCGAGCTGTACGACGCCGAGACGCTCTTCCAACTCGGCTGGCGGATGAGGGGGGCTCGCGGTGCCTGAGCCGGTACTCGATCTGCCCGGGCCGCCATTGGCCGCGCAGCCCGGGCGGAGGCGGCCGGGCTGCGCGGCGAGCGGCGGAAGCAAGAGCCCGGAGGGGGATCCGGGGGGTGCGCTCTGCTCAGCCGGTGGCGGCGCCGGTCGGCCAGTAGCCGGGGACGGAGGACTGCTGTCGGGGGACGTTGAACTGCTCGCCGGGCGCGGTCCAGAAGCCCTCGCGCAGGGAGAGCGCCATGCCGGCCCAGTCCAGGGCGGTCTCCACCGTGTGGTTGAGGGCCTCCTGCGACCAGGTGTCGTCGAAGACCAGCGGCAGGACGGGGGCGACCTGCTCGATGGTGGCGATCAGCGGGTTGTGGGTGATCGCCTCGTCGACGAGCAGGACGATCGGCTTCCGCAGGGCCGACGCCCAGCCCAGCTCCAGGCTCACCCCGGCCGAGAGCGGGGCACCGACGTAGGCGAAGACCAGGTCCGCGGACTGCAGGGCGCGGAAGTCGGACGGCACCCGGGGCTCGGGCGCGCGGCCGGCGACGGTCCAGGCGTCGCTGTGGTGCGCGCTGTACACGGCGGCGCCGCTGCGGAGCAGGGTGGTGCGGAGCGTCGTCAGCCGCGTCCGGCTGGCGAGGGTCACCACGCTGTCGGCCGGGCCGGTCAGCCGCATCAGCGGCGCGGCCAGGAATACACGTGCACGCCGACCCTCAGGGGCCTGGCTGTCGTGGTGACGCAGGTAGGGCTCGGTCATGTCGACTCCGGGGGAAGGCCGACCGGGTGGAGGAGGCGGTGCCGGTAGGCGTGTTTAGTTGCTGCTTCAAGGAATCCGATGGTTAAGCAGGAAGGAAATTTGACGGTACAGCGGCAAGTCTTCCGGCTGCATGGGACCATCGGGAGCGAACTGATCGTCTATCAGCGGTGATGGCTTCGTCCAGCGGTCCGCCCTGGCATCTGGATGCCTGGCAGAGAGATGACGCTCGCTCTGTTGGTCGACAGGTGACACTGGAGCAAGGCATGCGGCATCATGTGGACGCTAGTGCTATTAGTCCAACTTGCGGACTTGAGAGGAAGAGGGTGGGTCCATGTCCCGTATGCGCCGACTTGTCCGTAAGGCTGCGCTGTCCACGGTAGTGGGCGCTTTCCTTGTGGCCGCTGGTGTCTCCATCGGAGGTTATGGGCCCTTTGGGATGGCGCATGGCCGTGCGACCGTTGCTGTTGTCGGGGCGGAGACGGTGGCTGACGACTTTCACTGGTAGGGCCGGCCCGTGACCGGATTGCTCGGCCGGCAGGCGGACGGAACGCCAGGTCTCCTGTGCACGCCGAATGGCCCATCGGCCTGGGCGTACCGTCCCCCGGCTTCCGTCGGTGTCCCGTGAACCGGCGGCGCGACTGACAGGCGCCGCCCGTATTGGGCCGCTGCCATTCCGTGTCCGCGGAGGAGCCTCAGGTCACGGTGTCAGTGGCCTGCGCGATCCGCCTTTGCGGCGTGCCCGAGCACGTAGCCGAGCTGGAAGAGCGAGTCGACGTTGTACTCCTCGCGCATTTCCGCGATGTGCCTGGCCAGGGTCCGTTCGCTGATGCCGAGTCGCCGTGCGATGACTCGGTGATTCGTTCCGGACAGCAGTAGGTCGATGATCGTCTGTCGGAGCTGTGAAACCACCTGCTGGGGTACGGTGCGGTCGCCCTCGAAATCCAGGGCTCTGCTCCAGTTCCGTTCGAAAACCTCTTGAGCGAGATAGTTGACCACTGCCGCGTCATGGACGAAAGCGGCCAGATTGTCACCGGCGATTGGAATGACGGCGAGCCGTCGATCAAAGATCAGCAGTCGCGTGTACGGCTCGTCCAGGGTCCGGAACTGCCACCCCTCCTTGGCGAGTGTGGCGACATAGTCCCTGGTGGGTTGGTGGTAGCGGGTGCTCGCGTTGTAGATCGACCGCATCGACGCACCGGTTCGAATGATGTCGAGATCCCGTTTCAGGAATGAAGTCAGCATTTCGGATGGGCGTGGCCCTCCAGGCTGCATGGCGAGACCTTCGGTCATGCCGTTGGCCATGGCCTGTTGTAGCCGTTGGTTAATCACCGCCCGGCCCTGAACGTACTCGATGGGGCCGCCGCTCTGGTCCGGCGTGTGAAATGCCTCCGCCAGATCTGTCAATTCACCCGGAATTGAAACCGCGCGGGACAAGAGGTCGAGAGCCTGGCGCTGCCAAGTTGAGCTCAGGCTGGCGGCAAGTTTTTCAGGGTCGGCGGCGAACAATGACCCGGGCTCGTCGTTGTCCGATATCAGAAGTCCGAGTCCCAGCAACTCCTGGATGGCCTCACCCTCCTCCTGAGAGCAGGTATCCCTGGTGAGCCGGCCGTTTCCCGCCAACGCTTTGAGGTACAGCGTGCGGGCGCCGGGAGACAGGATCGGCGATCGACCGTGGCTGTTCACCAGGTGCTCTCGATCACTCACTTTCGGCTCCTTGTCGTCGACCGGACAACTAGTCAACGCGACTGAAGTCCGCAGCCTCAGGGATCTTAATCCGAGACCGCGATCCGATGCTCAGGTCAAATGAAGGCCGCCAAGGCGCCCGGCAGTTGCTCCGAAACCAGCACTCTCTCACCAACACCGAGCCGCCGGCACCCCCCGAACAGGAGGGAGCCGGCGGCTGGCGAGGTGAGCAGTGCCCCGGGTCAGCGCTTGGGGCGCCAGACGACGAGGGCGCTGGACTGAGGGGTGGGGGGCTGGTACGGGACGAGGTCGCGGCGGTAGGAGGCGTGGACGGCGGCCTCGCGCTGCTGGAACGCGGTGGCGGCGCCTTCGAGCGAGTCGACCAGCTCGGTGATGCGGGCCTGGAGGGCGGTGACCTGGTTCTCCAGCTCGATGATCCGCTTGATGCCGGCCAGGTTGATGCCCTCGTCCTGGGAGAGCCGCTGGACCTCCCGCAGCTGCTGGATGTCGCGGGCGGAGTAGCGGCGGCCGCGGCCGGCGGTGCGGTCGGGGCAGACCAGGCCGAGGCGGTCGTACTGGCGCAGGGTCTGCGGGTGCAGGCCGGACAGCTCGGCGGCGACCGAGATGACGTACACCGGGGTTTCCTCGGTGAGCACGTACTGCGGCGGGGCCGCGGCGGTGCGCCGGGTGCGGCGGGGGCCGTCGCCGGGAAGGCCCTCGCCGAGGCCGGGGCCGATCGGGCTGTCGGGGGTCATCGGGTTCGGGGACATCTGGTCGTCACGCTCCCTTCGCCGCCCGGAAGAGGGCGGCTCGCGGGTCGTCGGAGGCGGTGGCCTCGCGGTACTGCTCCAGGGCGTTCAGCGCGTCGCCGTCGACGTGCTGAGGTACCACGACCTCGACGGTGACGAGGAGGTCGCCGCGGGTGCCGTCCTTGCGGGTGGCGCCCTTGCCGCGGGCGCGCATGGTGAGACCGTTGGCGCTGCCCGGGGGCAGCTTGAGCTTGACGGCGGGGCCGCCGAGCGTGGGTACCTCGATGGTGGCGCCGAGGGCCGCCTCGGGGAAGGTGACCGGGACGGTGACGGTCAGGTTGTCGCCCTTGCGGCCGAACACCGGGTGCGGGTCGACGTGGACGGTGACGTAGAGGTCGCCGGGCTGGCCGCCGCGCTCGCCCTGGGCGCCCTTGCCCTTGAGCCGGATCCGCTGGTCGGCCTGGACGCCGGCCGGGATGCGGACCTGCATGGTGCGGGCCGAGGTGGCCCGGCCGCTGCCGTGGCAGTCGGTGCACGGGTCGTCGACGATCATGCCCCGGCCGCGACAGTCCTTGCACGGCTCGGACAGCGCGAAGGCGCCCTGGCCGCGGCTGACGGTGCCGGCGCCGACGCAGGTCGGGCAGACCCGCGGGGTGGTGCCGGACTTGGCGCCGGTGCCGTTGCAGACGCGGCAGGGGGCCTGGCTGGTCATCCGCAGCGGGACGGTCGCGCCGTCCACCGCCTCCTCGAAGGAGAGCGTCACCTCGGTCTCGACGTCGGCGCCGCGCCGGGGCTGGGCCTGCCGGGGGCCGCCGCGGTTGAACAGGCCGCCGAAGACGTCGCCGAGCCCGCCGCCACCGCCGCCGCCCTGGTTACCGCTGAAGAGGTCGCCGAAGTCGAAGCTGTAGCTGCCGGTGCCGGGGCCGCCGGTGCGGAAGCCGCCGTTGGCGAAGAGGCTGCGGGCCTCGTCGTACTCCTTGCGGCGCTTCTCGTCGGAGAGGACGTCGTACGCCTCGGAGATGTCCTTGAAGCGCTCCTCGGCCTTGGCGTCGCCCTTGTTCGCGTCCGGGTGGAACTCGCGCGCCAGCTTGCGGTAGGTCTTCTTGATCTCGGTGGCGGTGGCGTCCTTGGGCACGCCGAGGACCTTGTAGTAGTCCTTCTCGACAAAGTCCTTGCCGCTCATGGCCTCCGCCACCTCCCGATGTCCATCGTCACTGCGCTGTCAACGGCAACTGGAAGAAGAGCCGTTGACAACGCGCTGCGGAGCCGGCCGCCGTGTTGGCCGGCGTACGACTCCGCAGCGCACTGGTTGTCAGCTGTCACAGGTTGTCAGCTGTCCGAGCCACCGTCGGACGTGTCCGCGTCGGCGGACTTCGCCTCGGCGTCCGGGGCGGACGTCGTCTGGGTGCCCGGCTGGGGCTCCGCCACGGCGACCATCGCCGGGCGGATGATCCGCTCGCCGATGCGGTAGCCGGGCTGGAGGATCTGCACGCAGGTGTCCTCGGTGACGTCCGAGGAGTAGCTGTGCATCAGCGCCTCGTGCTGGGTCGGGTCGAAGGGCTCGCCCTCCTTGCCGAACTGCTGGAGGCCCAGCTTGGCGACGACCGTCTCCAGGGACTCGGCGACGGACTTGAAGCCGCCCGTCACCTCGCCGTGCTCGCGGGCGCGGCCGATGTCGTCCAGGACCGGGATCAGGGACTCCAGGATGTTGGAGACCGCGATCTCGCGGACGGTCAGCCGGTCGCGCTCGACCCGCTTGCGGTAGTTCTGGTACTCGGCCTGCAGCCGCTGCAGGTCCGCGGTGCGCTCGGCCAGCTCGCGCTTGGCCGTGGCGAGATCCTCGGAGCCCTCGCCGGCACCCGCCGCCGCGGCCTCCTCGGCAGCCTTGACCACGGCCTCCTCGGCGGCGGAGTCGTCGCCGGGCTTGCCGCCCTGCGGCTTGTCCGTCATGCCGACGCACCGCCCTTGGGCTTCTCGTCGTCCACGATCTCGGCGTCGACGACGTCGTCCTCCTTGGCGTGGGTGGACTCGTCGGCCGCGGCCGCACCGGCACCGGCGGCGTCGGCGTTGGCGTACAGCGCCTGGCCGAGCTTCTGGGCGGTGGTGGAGACCTTCTCCGAGGCCTCGCGGATCTTCGCGATGTCCTCGCCCTTCAGGGCCTCCTTGAGCTCGCCGAGGGCGGTCTCGACCTCGGTCTTGACGTCGGCCGGGAGCTTCTCGGCGTTGTCGGCAATGAACTTCTCGGTCGAGTAGACGAGCTGCTCGGCGGAGTTGCGGGTCTCGACGGCCTCGCGGCGCTTGTGGTCGTCCTCGGCGTACTGCTCGGCCTCGCGGCGCATGCGGTCGACCTCGTCCTTCGGCAGCGAGGAGCCGCCGGTGACGGTCATCTTCTGCTCCTTGCCGGTGCCGAGGTCCTTGGCCGCGACGTGCATGATGCCGTTGGCGTCGATGTCGAAGGTGACCTCGATCTGCGGCAGGCCGCGCGGCGCCGGCGGCAGGCCGGTCAGCTCGAACATGCCGAGCTTCTTGTTGTACGCCGCGATCTCGCGCTCGCCCTGGTAGACCTGGATCTGCACGGACGGCTGGTTGTCCTCGGCCGTGGTGAAGATCTCGGAGCGCTTGGTCGGGATCGTGGTGTTGCGCTCGATCAGCTTGGTCATGATGCCGCCCTTGGTCTCGATGCCGAGGGACAGCGGGGTGACGTCCAGCAGCAGGACGTCCTTGACCTCACCCTTGAGGACACCGGCCTGGAGCGAGGCGCCGATGGCGACGACCTCGTCCGGGTTGACGCCCTTGTTGGCGTCCTTGCCGCCGGTCAGCTCGCGGACGAGCTCGGCGACGGCCGGCATGCGGGTCGAGCCACCGACCAGGACGACGTGGTCGATCTCGGAGAGCGAGATGCCGGCGTCCTTGATCACGTTGTGGAACGGGATCTTGCAGCGCTCCAGCAGGTCGGCGGTCAGCTGCTGGAACTGGGCGCGGGTGAGCTTCTCGTCCAGGTGCAGCGGGCCCTCGGCGGAGGCCGTGATGTACGGCAGGTTGATCGAGGTCTCGGAGGACGAGGACAGCTCGATCTTGGCCTTCTCGGCGGCCTCGCGCAGACGCTGCAGGGCCATCTTGTCCTTGGACAGGTCGACGCCGTGGCCGGACTGGAAGGTCTTGACCAGGTGGTCGACGACCTTCTGGTCCCAGTCGTCGCCACCGAGGTGGTTGTCACCGTTGGTGGCCTTCACCTCGACGACCCCGTCGCCGATCTCCAGCAGGGAGACGTCGAAGGTGCCACCGCCGAGGTCGAAGACCAGAATGGTCTGGTCGTCCTTGTCCAGGCCGTACGCGAGGGCGGCCGCGGTCGGCTCGTTGACGATGCGCAGGACGTTCAGGCCCGCGATCTCGCCGGCCTCCTTGGTGGCCTGGCGCTCGGAGTCCGAGAAGTACGCCGGGACGGTGATGACGGCGTCGGTGACGGTCTCGCCCAGGTACGCCTCGGCGTCGCGCTTCAGCTTCTGCAGCACGAAGGCCGAGATCTGCTGCGGCGTGAAGTCCTTGTTGTCGATGTTGATCTTCCACCCGGTGCCCATGTGGCGCTTGACCGAGCGGATGGTGCGGTCGACGTTGGTGACCGCCTGGCGCTTGGCCACCTCGCCGACCAGGACCTCGCCGTTCTTGGCGAAGGCGACGACGGACGGCGTGGTCCGGGCGCCCTCGGCGTTCGTGATGACGGTGGGCTCGCCACCCTCGAGAACGCTGACGACCGAGTTCGTCGTGCCGAGGTCGATGCCGACCGCGCGTGCCATCGTAGATACCTCCACGGAAGAGTTGAGCTTTACGGGCTCAAGCATGCATGAGGCCCACGAACGAGTCAACAGCCTTGAGCTGTCCTGGCTCAACTTTGCTGCGGCGGCGCTTCCCCTCTTCCGTTTTGCTCCGAATGGATGAGTATGGCCTTACGTGACTGCCGCCATACCTTGAGCACCTTCTGAATCGGTGCTAACGGGCGGTAAGGTCCGGCCGGTGGGTGGTTAAGTTACCCACGAGTACACTTGACCGACTTATACCTTCACCGCCGCTGGAGTACGGAGAAGCCGGATGCAGCTAGCAGCGATCGTCATCTCACTGGGCACGACCGTGGTCGGCGTGGCGCTGTTCGCTCGTGCCATCGCGCAGATCTACCGGTTCGTCCGGCTCGGCCAGCCCGTCCCGAAGGGCGCGCGGATCAACGATCCGGTGGCCCGCACGGTGACCCTGATCCGCGAGTTCCTCGGGCACACCCGGATGAACAAGTGGGGCGTCGTAGGCGTCGCCCACTGGGCTGTCGCGGTCGGCTTCTACGCGCTGATCCTCACCCTGGTCGGCGCGTTCGGTCAGCTCTTCGACCCGGACTTCGAGGTCCCGATCGTCGGCGACTGGACGCCGTACCTGGTGTTCCAGGAGCTGCTCGGCTTCGTGACCTTCCTCGGCATCGCGGTGCTGACCGTGATCCGCCAGCTCAGCCTGCCGAACAAGGCGGGCCGCAAGTCCCGCTTCGCGGGTTCCAACATGGGCTTCGCGTACTTCATCGAAGCGGTCATCCTGGTCATCGGCGCGGCCATCCTGACCCTGCGCGGCCTGGAGGGCGCCCAGCTGGGGGTCGACCACTACTCGGTCTCGTACGTGGTCTCGTACCCGCTGGTGAAGCTGTTCTCCGGACTGGGCGTCGGCACCCTGCACAACCTGCTCTGGCTGGTTGCGATGATCAAGATCTCCGTCTCCTTCATCTGGATGATCACGGTCTCGCTGAACACCGACATGGGTGTGGCCTGGCACCGCTTCCTGGGCTTCCCGAACATCTGGTTCAAGCGCAACGCCGACGGTGCCGTCGCGCTGGGCGCGCTGCAGCCGATGACCTCGGGCGGCCAGCCGATCGACTTCGAGGACCCGGCCGACGACGCCGTCTTCGGCGTCTCCCAGGTCGAGCACTTCTCCTGGAAGGGCATCCTCGACTTCTCCACCTGCACCGAGTGCGGCCGCTGCCAGTCGCAGTGCCCGGCCTGGAACACCGGCAAGCCGCTCTCCCCGAAGCTGCTGATCATGAGCCTGCGGGACCACGCCTTCGGCAAGGCGCCGTACCTGCTGGCCGGTGGCGGCAAGGACATGGAAGGCACCGAGCAGGCCACCGCCGAGCAGCTCAAGGACGTCCCGGCGAGTGCCATGGCCGAGGCCGAGCGCCCGCTGATCGGCACCGCCGAGGAGAACGGCGTCATCGACCCGGACGTGCTGTGGTCCTGCACCACCTGCGGTGCCTGCGTCGAGCAGTGCCCGGTGGACATCGAGCACATCGACCACATCGTCGACATGCGCCGCTACCAGGTGATGATCGAGAGCAACTTCCCGACCGAGGCCGGGACGATGCTCAAGAACCTGGAGAACAAGGGCAACCCGTGGGGCATGGCCACGAAGGCCCGCCTGGACTGGGTCAAGGAGCTCAAGAAGGAGACCGGCATCGAGGTGCCGGTGATCGGCGAGGACATCGACCCGGCCGAGGTCGAGTACCTCTACTGGGTCGGCTGCGCCGGTGCCCTGGAGGACCGCGCCAAGAAGACCACCAAGGCCTTCGCCGAGCTGCTGCACACCGCGGGCGTGAAGTTCGCGATCCTCGGCAAGGAGGAGACCTGCACCGGTGACTCCCCGCGCCGCCTGGGCAACGAGTTCCTGTTCCAGATGCTCGGCGCCCAGAACGTCGAGACGCTGAACGCCGCGCTGGAGGACGCCCCGACCAAGCGGATCGTGGCCACCTGCCCGCACTGCTTCAACACCATCGCCAACGAGTACCCGCAGCTCGGCGGGCACTTCGAGGTGATCCACCACACCCAGCTGCTGCAGCACCTGATCGACGAGGGCAAGCTCGTCCCGGTCAACCCGGTCGAGGGCCTGATCACCTACCACGACCCGTGCTACCTGGGCCGCCACAACAAGGTCTACAGCCCGCCGCGCGAGATCATGGACAAGGTCCCCGGTCTGCGCCAGCAGGAGATGCACCGCCACAAGGAGCGCGGCTTCTGCTGCGGCGCCGGCGGTGCCCGGATGTGGATGGAGGAGCGCATCGGCAAGCGGATCAACACCGAGCGCGTGGACGAGGCGCTGTCGCTCAACCCGGACATCGTCTCCACCGCCTGCCCGTTCTGCCTGGTGATGCTCTCCGACTCGGTCAACGGCAAGAAGAACGAGGGCGCGGCCAAGGACCACCTGAAGGTGGTCGACGTGGCCCAGCTGCTGCTCGACTCGGTGAAGGCGACCCCGCCGGCCGAGGCCGAGGAGCCCGCGACGGTGGACGCGTAGCGACCGCTGTTCGACAGTTCTGCTACAAAAGCCCGGCCCGGTGGGTGCCGCCAACGCGCCCGCCGGGCCGGGCTTTTGGCGCCCCCGGTCGAGGCCCCGGGGCCGGGCGGCCGGGCGGAGGGTGACGCCGATCGCACGGCCGCCGGACGGGCATTCGGCCGGAAGGAAATACAGTAGGCGCCGGACCGGCCTCGCGGCCGGTCGACCCGTTCCGGACGGGTCAGAAGACCGACGGAGGTATCGGCCCGCCGGGCCGGGCCGCAGAGACCACAAGGGGAACAGCGCAGACCATGACCGAGGCGATCATGCTCGTCGGTGGTAAGGGCACGCGACTGCGTCCGCTGACCACCCACACCCCCAAGCCGATGCTGCCCGTGGCGGGCGTCCCGTTCATCGCGCACCAGCTGGCCCGTGCCGCCGCAGCCGGGGTCACCCGCGTGGTGCTGGCCACCTCGTACCTGGCCGAGGTGTTCGAGGACCACTTCCAGGACGGCACCCCGTACGGCATCGAGCTGGTCTACCTGACCGAGCGCGAGCCGCTGGGCACCGGCGGGGCCATCCGCAACGCCGCCTCCGGGCTGACCTGCGGGCCGGACGAGCCGGTCCTGATCTTCAACGGCGACATCCTCTCCGGGCTGGACATCGCCGCCCTGCGCGACGGCCACGTGGCCGCCGGGGCCGACGTCACCCTGCACCTCACCCGGGTCGAGGACCCGCGCGCCTTCGGTCTCGTCCCGACCGACGGCAACGGGCGGGTGCTGGAGTTCCTGGAGAAGCCGGAGACCCCGGAGCAGATCGTCACCGACCAGATCAACGCCGGCTGCTACGTCTTCACCCGTTCCGTCATCGACCGCATCCCGGCCGGCCGGGAGGTGTCCGTCGAGCGCGAGACCTTCCCCGAGCTGCTGGCCACCGGCGCGCTGCTGCGCGGCGTCGTCGACACCTCGTACTGGCTGGACCTCGGCACCCCGGCCGCGTTCGTCCGCGGCTCGGCCGACCTGGTGCTCGGCAAGGTCGACTCCCCGGCCGTTCCCGGCCCGACCGGCGACGCCCTGCTGCTGCCCGGCGCCACCGTCCACCCGGGCGCGGTGCTCAGCGGCGGCACCGTGGTCTCCGCGGACGCGGTGATCGAGGCCGGTGCGATCGTCGAGGGCAGCGTCATCCTGCCCGGCGCGGTGATCGGCCCGGACACCCTGGTCAAGGACTCGATCGTGGGCGCCTTCGCCACCGTCGGCGACCGCTCGGCGCTGGACGGCGCGGTGATCGGCGACGGCGCGATCGTGGAGTCCGACAACGAGCTGCCCAGCGGCATCCGGGTCGCCTGCGGCACCCTGCTGCCGGTCGGCGCGGTGCGCACCTCGGCCGGCCCGGGTGGCTGCCCGGCCGGCACCACCGCGGCCGCCGCGGTGCACGGGCCGTCGGTCACCGCCCAGCGGTAGCGACGCCCGGGGGGCTTTCGGGCCCGTTCGTCTCAGGCTCGCTGCAAACCGGCCCCGGCTCCGTCCGGGGCCGACGCGCGTTGGGCCGGACGGGTACCTTCGGAACGTGGCTGGTAATCGATACGACAGCGGTCAGGGCGCCGACCGCCCGCACGGCGGATGGTCGGCCCCGCCGTCGGCGGGGGCGCCCGGGGGGCACGGGCAGCCGGACGGGCCGGAGTACTTCACGGCCCCGCATCCGACGGCGGCCGGTGGTCCGGGGGGTCCTGCCGGCGGTCCCGGGGGTGCGGTCGGCGACGGGTACGACCCGTACGCGGCCGACCGGCCGGGCGGCACCCGCTCCTTCCCGGTCGGCGACCCGTACGGCCGGCAGCAGCCGTACGGTCACGAGCCCGGTCCGGGCCAGGACCGGGGCTGGTACGGCCAGGGCCCGGGCCCCGGCTACTACGACGACGGTTACGGGCAGCAGCCGCCGTACGGCCAGGAGCCGCAGCCGCCGTACGGCCAGGACCAGCATGCGCCGTACGGCCAGGACAACGTCGCGGTCTACCGGGCGGGAGGCCAGTCCGCGCCGCACGTCGCCGGGCCCCGGCCGCAGTGGCGCGAGCTGTTCACCGGCCTCTTCCGCAGCCCGACCGCGATCTTCGACCGCACCCGCGACCACCAGGTCTGGCTGCCCGCCCTCACCGTCTCGCTGCTGTACGGCGCGCTCGCGGTGCTCGGCATCGGGCTGACCCACGACGACATCGTCAACTCGACCTTCTCCGTGGCGCTGACCGGCCTGTTCGCCGCCGCCGTCGGCTTCACCCTGGCCGGCGGGATCTTCGGCGCGGTCACCTACGCGCTGGCCCGCCAGCTCGGCGGCGACGGCCCGTGGAAGTCGACAGTCGGCCTGGCCGCGCTGATCGGCTGGCTGACCGACGCCCCCCGGCTGCTGCTGGCCCTGGTGCTGCCCTCCGACAGTGCGGTGGTCCAGGTCGTCGGCTGGGCCACCTGGATGTTCTGCGCGTACCTGCTGACCAGCATGGTCCGGCGGCTCCACGACCTGCCCTGGGGCAAGGCGGCGGCGGCCGCGGCGGTGCAACTGGTCGCGCTGCTGGTGCTGATCAAGCTGCCGACCCTGGGCTGAGGGGCGGGAGGCAGAATGGTGGGCGGGTCGGGCCGGTAGGCCAGGGCCCGCTCGACCTCGTTCGTCCACAGCCACCGGAGCCAGCCATGACCCTCCCCACCACCCACGTCAGCTTCCCGGCCGGGGCGGTGACCGGAGAGTCCCCGGTGCTCGCGGTGCACCCGCTGGCCGACGGCCGGTACGCCGTGGTGACCGGGGCGACCCCGTTCCACCCGCTCGACCACACCTGGCCCGACCAGCCGGCCGACCACGGCACCCTGACCGTCGACGGCGCCGAGCTGGCCGTGGTGGACTGCCTCACCGGCGCGGTCGGCCCGGACGGCGGCGCGCCGCTGGTCGGCGCCGAGATCCCGGTGAAGCGCGGGGACGAGGAGTGGTCCTGGCTGGTCCTGCACGTCCTCGACACCGACCCCGGTGACATCACGGGCCGCACCGCGACCCTCGCCGTCGACGCCGGGCGCCGGGCCGCCCTGAGCGCCTCGCACAGCGGCTGCCACCTGCTCGCCCTCGCCCTGAACGCCGCGCTCGCCCCGCGCTGGCGCAAGGACCCGGGCCGCTCGGACGCCTTCGGCAACCCCGACTTCGACAGCCTCGCGATGGCGAGCTCGGTGATGGACACGGAGGCCAGCACCGACACCTACCGGCTCGGCAAGTCGCTGAAGAAGAAGGGCTTCACGGCGGACGCCACCGAGGAGTTCCCCGCCCTCGCCGACGCCCTGCCCGCCCTCACCGAGGCCGTCAACGCGCGGCTCACGGCCTGGGTCGCGGCCGACGCGCCGGTCCGGATCGAGGTCCCCGGCCCCGAGCTCACCGCCCGCCGCCAGTGGCACTGCGAACTGCCCGAGGGCGGCGCGCAGATCTTCTGCGGCGGTACCCACCTGCACCACCTCGGCGAGCTCGCCGAACTGCGCACCGAGCTGCGGCTGTCCGAGGACGGCACCGAGCTGGTCGCGGTCACCAGCCCCAAGCGGGCCTGAGAACGCCGCGGGCGGCCACCCCTCGCGGTGAGGGGCGGCCGCCCGCCGTGCGTGCACTCTGCCGGGATCAGACCGCGGTGCGGTGGAAGTTCAGGTAGGAGCGGGACGGCGTCGGGCCGCGCTGGCCCTGGTAGCGCGAGCCGTAGCGCTCGGAGCCGTACGGGTGCTCCGACGGCGAGGAGAGCCGGAACAGGCAGAGCTGCCCGATCTTCATCCCCGGGTACAGCTTGATCGGCAGCGTCGCGACGTTCGACAGCTCCAGCGTCACGTGGCCGCTGAAACCGGGGTCGATGAAGCCGGCCGTGGAGTGGGTGAGCAGGCCCAGCCGGCCCAGGCTCGACTTGCCCTCCAGCCGGGAGGCCACGTCCTCGGGCAGCGTGATGACCTCGTACGTCGAGGCCAGTACGAACTCGCCCGGGTGCAGGATGAACGCCTCATCGCCGTCCGGCTCGACCAGCCGGGTCAGGTCCGGCTGCTCCTCGGAGGGGTCGATGTGCGGGTACTTGTGGTTCTCGAACACGCGGAAGAAGCGGTCGAGGCGCACGTCGATACTCGACGGCTGGATCATCGCCGGGTCGAACGGGTCGATGCCGACCCGGCCCAGGTCGATTTCGGTCCGGATGTCCTTGTCAGAGAGCAGCACGCTTCGAGGTTACGTGCACGACAGGGCCCCGGACGAATCCGCCCGGGGCCCGTTACGTCCTTCCGACGGCCGTCAGGCCAGGAACTCCGCGGCCTCCAGCCGCATCGCCCGCGTCAGTTGCGTCGTCGACAGCTCCCGTACGTCGGCCAGCACCGAGCTCCGGAGCCGTCCGCACTGCGGACAGCGGATCAACCGCCCGGGCCCGAGCCGCCCGGGACCGAGGTTCTGCATCGGGAACGTGGTGGTGCTGAACAGGTGCCCCTCGGCACAACGAACGACGGCGCGCTGCTCCATCGATCCCCTTCCCATCCCTAACCCAGTACTCACCCGTACTCATCGCGCCCCGGCGGCCAGGCCCCGGGACAGCGTCACATTAGGGGATGTTCCGGACATTCCACACCATGGCTCGCCGCCCCGACCCCACGCCCACCGGAGCACTTGCACGCGGCCCAAACAGTACGCCCCCCGCCCACCCCCACCCCGCTCCGCCACGACCTCGGACCGGCCGTGCAACCACAGTCACGGATGGGGTACAGTGACACTGGATCGAGCGGTCTCTGACGGCTCATCAGGCGGGCGTAGTTTAATGGTAGAACATGAGCTTCCCAAGCTTAGAGCGCGAGTTCGATTCTCGTCGCCCGCTCCATACCGAAAGCCGCAGGTCAGTGACCTGCGGCTTTCGTGTTGTCTGGACCAATTCGAGCCAGCCGTGCCAGATCCGTGTCGGAAGGCCACTGGCTTGGCGTCTGAGTAGCGGATTCCAGCTCGCCGGCCCGACCCGTGGAGCGCGTGGGCGGCAGTCGCCCCAAATGGCGAACTCCACTTCCTGTGGCCCTCATCACGCGGCCTGCCAGGGTCGGCTACCGATCACCGTGTGTGGCCGCTCGTCGAGCACGGTGAGCGGCCAGGCCCACTTGTCGGCGCTCGACAACTCGTGTGTCCAGTGGGGCTGCCAGGCGCCGTCGTCAGCCTGCGGTGCCGGGGGCTTCCGCGAGGCGGGCGTCCTGGTCGGGCGAGAGACCGAAGCGGACGGCGTGGGGGCTGTAGGCGCCGCCGCAGAGCAGTACGCGGCTGGCGTGGGTGGCGGTGGCGGCACCGCTGAGAGGGGAGCCTCCTTCGAAGGACCAGGTCTCGCCGTCCCAGAAGGGGTGATCGAGCAGGGCCTCGGCGAGGGCGGCCGTGGCCTCGGACGGAGTGCCGATGGCGGCGAGGGCGCTGGCGACGGTCGCGGTGGCATCGGCCGGCAGCTCGGCGTCACCGAGGATGGGCAGCAGGAGCAGCAGCGTTCCGCCGCCCGCTCCCTCCTCCACGCGGGCCCGACCGCCGGTCGAGTCGAGGACGGCACGGCTGCCGCCGCCGTCCTCACCTGGCGCATCCGCCGCGACACCGCCCTACCCGCCCCGACCACACTCAACGAGCGCCGCACCTGCCGCACTCGCCAAGAGCCCCACCACCCGCACACCCGCCACCACGGCCGCGCCTACGCCAGACCCCACCTCCTCACCAGCGCCGCCACACACCCGGGCCACTCGGGCTGGGCGCTGACCCCGCCGCCGAAGCAGCTCGACGGACACCACCCACCGTCCCTCTGGGCCTCTGCATGTCGCATGCCTGCCATCCGCCACGACGTCATCAACCTGCTGCTCGAAGCGGATTGCACGGTCCGCCCGGACGCCAACATCTAGACCAACAGTCAAGGTGGCTTCCCCGCACCAGCGTTGCGATTCCAGGGCTGGCGGCGTAACGCACGCGTTCGGCGCCGTTGCCATCGAGCCGCCGACACCGCCGTCGCTGACCAGGGCCGACGGGCACCAGCGCTGAACCATATGCACCTTTGTGGCGTCTTCTGCCCCAACACCCATCCCGATCAAGGAGCTCCCCACCGTGGACGTCCACCCCGTCACCGCCCTGTTCCCGATGCTCGGCCCCGACGAACTCCTCGACCTCGCCGTGGACATCGAGTCCAACGGCCTGACCGAGCCTGTCGTTCTGGACGAGGACGGTGTCCTCCTGGACGGCCGCAACCGCCTCGCCGCTTGCGAACTGGCCGACGTCGAAGTCCGCTTCACCACCTATCAGGGCGACGACCCGGTCGGCCTGATCGTGTCCGCCAACCGCCAGCGCCGGAACACCAACCCGGGCCAGCGCGCCATGATCACCGCGATGGCGCGCTCACTCTCACAGCACTCCTTCCCCTCCGCCATCGCCCGCCACGGCATCAACCTCACCCGCCTGTCCATCGCCACCACCGTGCTCGAACACGCCCCGGACCTCGCCGAACAGGTCCGCGCCGGCACCCTCCCCCTGAACGCCGCCTACACCACCGCCCGTAGACGCAAGGCCGATGCCAAGGCCCTCCTCGCCCAGCACGCACGGCTGCGTCGGCAGGCCCCGGACCTCGCCGAGCAGGTCATCGCCGGTCACCTCGCCCTCGCCGAGGCCACTGCGGCCCTCGACGCCCGCCAAGAGGAGGAACACCTCCGCAGGCGTGTCGAGGAGATCGACGCCATTCGCCTCGCCGACGGCGACACCGAGCCCTCCTTCGCCCGGGCCGCCGAACGCGGCGACACCGACTGGCGCCACGCCCACGAGCGCGCCGAGCAGTACCTCGCCCAGCGTCACGACGCCATCCGCCAGATCCAGCAAGGCCTGGCCGGCATCGCCGAAGCCTGGAGCGCCGTCCAGGAGATTGCTCACCACCCCCGGAGCCCGTACGCCCGGGAAGTCCTCAAGGGCCTCACCGGTCCGGCCCGCGCCCTCGCCAACCGTCTCATCGCCCTCGAAGCCGCCTGCGCAATGGGCGGTGCCTGACACCACACCTCGCCGTCCTCACGGCCAAGGTGGAGATCCGATTTCCTACGGTCGGACGCGTGCACCCGCGCGGCCCTGGCGAGGCCGGCCGGCGCGCACCGTACGGGCACCCCGTCAGTCGCCCGCGCCATGCAGCCGCCGACGCAAGGCCTGGCGGAATGTGCCACCTGCGCGCGGCGCTGACCGCGCTTCAGCCGACCGACGCGGGAGCGATCCTGCGTCGGCCAGCTGAAGCGCGGCCGAGGCGCCCGTCAGTCGAGGAGCACCGCATCCAGGTATGCCTGCACCGGTTCGAACAGCCCGTACGGGACGGACACCGGGATGTCTGCATGCGAGATCCAGGCCAGCTCGGCGACCTCTTCGGGGGCCGTGACGTCGGCCTCTCCGGACTCGGCCGCACAGGCCAGGTACGACATCCAGCGTCCCGTCTTGGGGTGGACCCGCTCGCCGAGTGACCTGGTCACCGTCACCCTGAGCCCGGTCTCCTCTCACGTCTCACGGATGGCAGCTTGCTCGGATGTCTCGCCAGCCTCGATCTTGCCGGCTGGGAACTGCCAGGACAGGTCGCCCTCGGCATGTCGGTGTCGCACCATCAGTACGCGGCCTCGGCGCACGATCACCGCTGCCGCGACACTGGGCAGCCCGTCGGATAACTGACCTGTGAGAGTACGCCGGACATCGGTCCGACGCTGGCAGGCGCCCGCGGAACGCCCTGATCTCAGGCGGTGCGCTGCATCGGTGCGTACCGCAGGAGGACCGCGTCGCCGACAGTGGTGGCGTCGAGGAGCTTCAGCTTCTCCTGGCGGAATTAGTGGGACGCCTGCCTGATGTGATCAGTCCACTCGTGTTCCAGGATCGAGTGGGTGATCGAGTCGCGCCAGGCGCCGTGGACGAAGACGTGGTCGCGGATCCGTCCGTCCTCGGTCATCCCACTGCCGCTACTGAGACCACCCGCACCGACCGCGAGAGGCCCGCTCCCCGTCACGCCTGAACGCCCCGGGCCCGACCACGGCCTGGGGCGTTTCTGCGTTCCCCGGCGGCTGCCAGCCCTCCCACTCGCGCGAGCAAAACTATTTGCGCGTCAGGAAAGTAAATGCCACACTAACAACGGAAGCGGGGCCGAGGAGGGCCCCATCGCACGGAGCAGGGGGGTAAACCGTGGATGCGCAGGAGGCACTTCGTATCGCCGGCGCCGCACAACGGTCCGCGTCGGGCAGTCAGATGCCGGCGTGGGGGCCATCAGTGATCGCGGGCTTGTTCGCGACCGGATTCGTGGGAGTGGGAGCCGCGCTTCTCCCGCAGATGCCACGGACGTTGAGCTGGGCGTTGCTCATAGTCGCGCTTGTGTCGTGGCTCTTGATGGCACCCATGGCGTTTCGCCGTTGGGGCGGGGTTCTTCCGCAGCTCACCGGTCGCAGCAGTGCCCAGCGTTGGACGGACGTGGCGCCGACCTTGGTGGCCGGACTGGTTGCTGTCGTCGTCTGGGCGACTGCTGGGCTTGCGTGGATGCTCATCGTCAGCGGGGTCACCATGGGCGCGGCGGAGTGGTACCGACTGACTAGGCGAAGCCAGTGAGCCCCGCATCGGGTGGAGGCCTGGACGCGTCGTTCCAGCACCCCACGCGGCTGGCTGTCGTGGCCTTTCTCTCCGGCTGTGCCGAGGCCGACTTCCGAACGGTCCGCGATCAGTGCCAGGTATCGGACTCGGCCTTGAGCAGGCTGGCAACCGCGCTGGAAGCCGAGAACCACGTCAGGATCCGGAAAGGGTACTTTGGACGCCGACCACGTACCTGGCTGTCCCTGACCCCCTCGGGGCGGGAGAGTCTGGCGGCTCACCTGTCCGCTCTGCAGGAGATCGCCGAGCGCAATGCGCGCAATGCGGCGGCCCTGAACCAGTAGTGCCGCCAACGCAAAAGCACCGGTGGGTGCCCAGTGATGCCCCCGGGTGAGAAACTTGACATCGTCCTGCGAGTAATCTCCGGTGAAGTCTCCGTCTCGCAAGCGGCCCGCCAGGCCAAGGTCTCCGAGCAGTCCGTGGGAAACTGGAAGTGCCGGTTCATCGCGGCCGGCCGGCAAGGCCTGGACGGTGCTGAACGAAGAAACGCCGAACGGGAGCGCCAGCTCCTCGCCGAAATAGCGGAACTAAAGGCCGCCCTCGGCGAGATTTATGTTCAGCTCAGGAGCAAGCGGCAGAGTGTGGACTATCGTACGGTCCCTTCTCAAGCCTTGAGGCGATACGGATCGACGCCGGGCTCAGCGTCTCAAGGTTCTGCCGAATTCTCCAGGTACCCCGGCGGAAATACTCGTGGTGGCAGATGAGGCCCCGCAGTCTCGCAGAGTCCGGCCGTGTGCTCACGGATGAACGTTCATTCTGAGCTACGAGCGTGGGGGGGGGGCCGGGGGGGGGGGGCCCCCCCCCCCCGGGGGGGGCCGGCGCCCCCCGCGCGGCGATGCCCGGGGGCGGGGCCGCTAACGGACCCCCACCGCGGGGTTAAAACGGCCCCCC